>CALKHV010000179.1 GCA_937988865.1 uncultured Propionibacteriaceae bacterium
GCCTTGCGCAGCGACGAGCCCGTCGAGCACACGGCGCGCACGGCATCCATCGCGGCGACGAGGTCGTCGTCAGCCGGCAGCGCGGCGGCATCCGGCCAGTCGGCCAGGTGCACCGAGCGGCCACCCGTGAGCCCGCGCCAGATCTCCTCGGTGACGAGCGGCAGGAGCGGGGCCGACACCCGGGTGAGCACCTCGAGCGTCGTGTACAGCGTGTCGAACGCCGCATGCGTCGCCGCCGAGTCGCCGGAACCGGTGTCCCAGAAGCGTTCCCGCGACCGGCGGATGTACCAGTTGGTCATCACGTCGACGAACTGGCGCACCGACTCGCAGGCACCCGGGATGTCGTAGGTGTCCATCTGGCCCTGCACCGTCTCGACGAGCCCACGCAGCTTGGCGAGCAGGTAGCGGTCGAGCGGGTCGGTGGAGGCGGTCGACCACGTCGCGGTGTACCCCGCTCCCCCGTTCGCCGCGTTGGCGTACAGGCTGAAGAAGTACCAGCTGTTCCACAGCGGGATGAGCACCTGGCGCACCCCCTCGCGGATGCCCTCCTCGGTGACGACGAGGTTGCTGCCGCGCAGGATGCCGCTGGACATGAGGAACCAGCGCATCGCGTCGGCGCCGTCGCGGTTGAACACCTCGCTCACGTCGGGGTAGTTCTTCAGCGACTTGCTCATCTTCTGGCCGTCGGAGCCCAGGACGATGCCGTGGCTGACGCACGAGGAGAACGCGGGCCGGTCGAACAGTGCGGTCGCGAGCACGTGCAGCGTGTAGAACCAGCCGCGGGTCTGCCCGATGTACTCGACGATGAAGTCGCCCGGGAAGTGGTGCTCGAACCAGTCGGCGTTCTCGAACGGGTAGTGCACCTGGGCGAACGACATCGACCCGGAGTCGAACCACACGTCGAGCACGTCCTCGACGCGGCGCATCGTCGAGTTGCCGGTGGGGTCGTCGGGGTTGGGCCGGGTGAGGTGGTCGACGAACGGGCGGTGCAGGTCGGGCTCGCCGTGCTCGTTCAGCGGCAGGCGCCCGAAGTCGCGCTCGAGCTCGGCGAACGAGCCGTAGACGTCGATGCGCGGGTAGGCCGGGTCGTCCGATCGCCACACGGGGATCGGGCTGCCCCAGAACCGGTTGCGTGAGATCGACCAGTCGCGGGCGTTCTCCAGCCACTTGCCGAACTGGCCGTCCTTGACGTGCTCGGGCACCCAGGTGATCTCCTGGTTGAGCTCGACCATGCGGTCCTTGAACGCCGTGACCTCGACGAACCACGACGACACCGCCATGTAGATGAGGGGCTCGCGGCAGCGCCAGCAGTGCGGGTAGCTGTGATCGTAGGTCTCGCGGCGCACCAGGACGGTGCCCGGCGTGACCGAGGCGTGCTCCCCCTCACCGTGGGTGGCGGCCTTGAGGTGCTCGATGATGAGGGCGTTGGACTCGAAGACGTGCAGGCCCTCGTAGTCGTTGACCGGGAACGTGAAGCGGCCGTCGGGGCCCACGGGCACCACCGGGGCGATGCCGTGCTGGTCGGTGAGCTGCTTGTCCTCCTCACCGAAGGCGGGGGCGATGTGGACGATGCCGGTGCCGTCGTCGGTCGTCACGTAGTCGGCCGCGAGCACGACGTGGGAGTTCGGGTGGCCGGCGTAGTACGAGAACGGCGGCGTGTACGACCGACCGACCAGGTCAGCCCCGGTGAGCCGCTCGACGACCCGCTCCGCGGCATCCGCACCGAGCTCGCGCGTGTAGGCAGTCAGGCGCGCCTCGGCGAGCACGTACCGCTCGGTGCTCCCGGTCGGGCCCTCGGACTCGACGACGACGTAGTCGATGTCGGGGCGCACGGCCATCGCGAGGTTGCTCGGCAGGGTCCACGGGGTCGTCGTCCAGATGAGGGCGAGCTCGCCGGTCTCGAGGCGGTAGCCCACGGTGACGGCCGGGTCCTGCCGGTTCTTGTAGACCTCCTCGTCCATGCGCAGCTCGTGGTTGGACAGCGGCGTCTGGTCGTTCCAGCAGTACGGCAGGCAGCGGAAGCCCTCATAGACCAGGCCCTTGTCGTACAGGGTCTTGAACGCCCAGAGCACCGACTCCATGAACGTCGGGTTGAGCGTCTTGTAGTCGTTGTCGAAGTCGACCCAACGGGCCTGGCGGGTGACGTAGTCCTGCCACTCCCCGGTGTACTTCATGACCGACTCGCGGCACTTGGCGTTGAAGGTCTCGATCCCGATCTCGAGGATCTCGTCCTTGGTCTTGATGCCGAGCTGGCTCATCGCCTCGAGCTCGGCGGGCAGGCCGTGGGTGTCCCAGCCGAAGCGGCGCTCGACGTGCTTGCCGCGCATCGTCTCGTAGCGGGGGACGATGTCCTTGACGTAGCCGGTCAGCAGGTGGCCGTAGTGCGGCAGGCCGTTGGCGAAGGGCGGGCCGTCGTAGAAGACGAACTCGTTGGCGCCGTTGACACCGGCCGGGCGCTCCTCGACCGAGGCGAGGAAGGTGTTGTCCTTCGCCCAGTAGGCCAGGACGGCCTCCTCGATCTGCGGGAAGCGCGGGCTCGAGGGGACGCCGAAGGCGGCGCCGGTGTGCTGGCCGGTCGTGGAGACCGTGGGATAGGTCATGGGTCTTCGTGCTCCTGCGGGTCGTCAACTCGAAATCTCTGGACGAGGACGAACGTGAGTCCCGCACACGATTCCGTATGCCGGGTGCTCACCTCCGCGGTGCCACCTCGCTTGCCGCACGCCTGGCTGCGCAGACCGGCGAACCGGGCCCCGCGGCATACGACCGCTCTTGGTCGAAGGCTGTGACGAAGCCCACCCGTCCGGGTCTAGTGGGCGGACCTGATCGAATCAGGACCCGCTGTTCTTCCGGAAGCTCGCCGCTGATGACGGCTCAGACGCTCTTGGTCTCGAAGTCTACCGGCCTCGACGGCCAGGGTCGTCACGAAGCCGTTCGGCACCAGGTCCCAGTCGACGTCGCGATGACCTCGACCTTGCAGCCAGGCGCGAGCCACCCGCAGGGTGTCACCGTGCGTGACCAGGACAAGGTGGGGTGGAGCAGCCGGGAGGACGCGCTCGAAGAAGGTCCCCAGGCGATCGTGGACGTCCTCGATCGACTCGCCCCCGCCCCATCGCACCTCGGTGATGTCCAGCCCCTCGGGAGTCGGCTCGGGCACCAGCTCCTTCGTGAGGCGGCCCTCGAGGACACCCAGGCCCTGCTCGCGCAGGGCGACGTCCTGTTCGACGATCACCCCGAGCACCTGCCCGATCACCGCGGCTGTCTGCGCGGCCCTGACCAGGTCACTGCAGATCAGACCCACATCCTCGCCCGTGCCGGGGCACCGCGCACGTAGTAGTGCGGCCGCTTCGGCGGCCTCGCGACGCCCGCGCTCGGTGAGCTCGGGGTGCACGGTCTGCCCCTGGAGCCGGCCCTCGACGTTCCACGTCGACTGTCCGTGGCGGACGAGGTGCACGGTCACGGGATCCCTCACGAGCCCACTGTAAGGTCGCTGCGTGGCTGGACTGCTGGTGACCGGGACGAGCTCGGATGCGGGCAAGTCCCTCGTCGTCACGGGACTGTGCCGCGCCCTGGCCCGCCGCGGGCTGCGCGTCGCGCCCTTCAAGAGCCAGAACATGTCCAACAACTCGATGGTCTGCCGCGATGGCTCGGAGATCGGGCGCGCGCAATATCTGCAGGCCGAGGCGGCTGGGGTCGAGGCGAGCTCTCTGCACAATCCCGTGCTCCTCAAGCCGGGCAGCGATCGTCGAGCCTTCGTGGTCCTGCGCGGACAGCCCGCGGGCGAGTTGCAGGCCGGTGAATACGCGACTGGCCGCGCGCACCTTGCCGAGGCCGCCTTCGCTGCCTACGAGGAGTTGGCCGCGAACCACGACATCGTCGTCGCCGAGGGCGCCGGCTCCCCGGCTGAGATCAACCTTCGCAGCGGCGACTACGTCAACATGGGTCTGGCGCGGCGCTTCGACCTGCCCGTCATGGTCGTCGGAGACATCGACCGGGGCGGCATCCTCGCCGCTCTCTACGGCACGTGGGCGTTGCTCGACGACGAGGACCGGGCTCTGCTGAAAGCCTTCTGCATCAACAAGTTCCGAGGTGACGAGTCCGTGCTCACCCCTGGGCTGGTGGAGATCACGAGGCGCACGGGGGTGCCCTTCGTCGGCGTCCTCCCGTGGCTCGAGGACGTCTGGCTCGACTCCGAGGACGCGCTCTCGGTCGGTCGCTGGCGACCGTCGGAGGACGACGTGGCCGACCGACTCTCCGTCGCCGTGGTGCGCTTCCCGCGGACCTCCAATGCCACCGACGTCGATGCCCTCGCCGCCGAGCCCGGCGTCGACGTCCGGGTGACGACCGACCCGGACGTATGCCGCGAAGCCGACCTGCTCGTCCTGCCGGGCTCGCGAGCCACGGTCAGTGACCTGTCCTGGTTGCGTGAGCGGGGCCTGGCCGACGTCGTCGTCGAGCGGGTCACCGCGGCCCGGCCGGTCCTGGGGATCTGCGGTGGCTACGAGATGTTGGCGCAGTGGATCGACGACCCCGTCGAGAGCGGGGCCGGCGTCGGCGCCGGGTTGGGCGTGCTGCCGACCTCGGTCACTTTCGCGGCGGAGAAGGTCCTCGGGCGTCCATCGGGCGAGTGGCAGGGTCATCGGGTCGAGGGCTACGAGATCCATCACGGCGTCGTCGACGACGACAGGTCCTTCCCCGGGGGCATGCGTCGTGGGCCGGTCTTCGGATCGATCTGGCACGGCACCCTGGAATGCGACGACTTCCGGCGTGCCCTTCTCGCCGAGGTCGCAGCACTGGCCGGCTCACGCTGGCAATCACGGCCCGGGGCACCGGGATTCGCGCAACGGCGCTCGACCATGATCGACGCGCTCGCCGATGCCGTCGAGGAGCATCTCGACCTCGAAGCCTTGCTCACGCTGACCCGAGGAACTGGCTCATGAGCCCACCCACGCCGCGCATCATCAAGGTCATCGGCATCGGCGCCGGCTCCCCCGGGCACCTCACCCAGGAGGCCATCGCTGCCCTGCGCGCAGTCGATGTCTTCCTCGTCGCGGACAAGGGCTCCGCCAAGGACGACCTCGTCGCGGTGCGACGGGCGATCTGCGCGGAGTTCGTCGAGGGGGTGGAGGGTCAGGACTATCGCTTCGTGACTGTGCCCGACCCGACCCGTGGGCCGGACGCCGAACGCGATGACACGGCATACCGCGCCGGGGTGGCCGATTGGCACGCGGCGCGGGCCGATCGCTACGCCGAGGTCATCGCCGCCCTCCCCGCGGACGCGGTCGTCGGCTTCCTCGTGTGGGGAGATCCGGCCTTCTACGACAGCACGATCCGTGTCGTCGACGCCATCGGTGAGCGCCTGCCGATCGTCACCCACGTCGTCCCCGGAATCTCGGCCTTCCAGGCCCTTGCCGCCGCCCACTCGATCGTGCTCCACGCGGTCGGGCAACCGGTCCACGTCACGACTGGGCGGCGTCTGGTCGACGAATGGTCTCCATCGCTCGGCTCGGTCGTGGTCATGCTCGATGGGCACCTCGCCTGCCAAGGGCTCGTGGAGCGTGCCCCGGATCTGCTGATCCATTGGGGCGCCTACCTCGGCCTCCCCCAGCAGACGCTGCGCTCCGGTCGCCTGGCCGACGTCATCGACGACGTGGTCGCCGTCCGCGCCGAGTTGCGTGCCGAGCACGGATGGATCATGGACGTCTACGTCCTGAGCCCCTCGTAGCGACAAACGCCCCGGTCAGAGCCCGTCCTTGCTGGCCAACCGACGCGAACCGAGGACCGATCACTCCACCGTGCGTGCGGCCAGTCGTCGCATCCGGAGGCCCTGCAGGATCATCGACGCGGCGAGACACGCTCCGACACCCTCACCTGCGCGCAGCCTGAGGGTGAGCAGCGGCTCGAGGCCCAGCGCACGCAGGACTGCCGCGTGGGCCCGCTCGCGCGAGCGCTGCCCCGCCACCAGATGGGCCTGAACCGCGGGCTCGATCCGGGCGGCGAGCAGCCCGGGGAGGGAACCGGCCAGTCCGTCGAGGACGACCGGCGCACCCGCCTCGACCGCGCCCAGCACCACGCCGGTGAGCACGGCGATCTCGGGACCACCGAGACCGGCCAAGGCCTGACGAGCCTGGTCCGCCGGAGACTCGGATCCGGCCAGAGCGGGACCACAACGCAGCAGCGCCGCTGCGACGACGTCACGCTTGCGCTCCAGGATGGCCGCGTCCGCCCCGGCACCGAGGCCCACCGCCTCTGCCGGGTCGAGCCCGGTCAGCGCGCAGGCCAGCGCTGCCGCAACGGTCGTGTTGCCGACGCCGATCTCGCCGAGCACGACCAGACCGCTCTGCGCAGCCCGGCGCCCGACATCTCGACCCGCGGCGAGGAGGGCATCCACGTCGGACACTGTCAGGGCATCGGCAGACTCGAGGTCACCGCGCGGGTCAGAGGGCCGGGCACCGACCGCTGCTCCCACCACGGCTTCGTCACCGTCGACCCCCGCATCCACCACAAGCAGGCCCAGACCGGCCGTCTGCGCGGCCACGGCGCCCATGGACGTGCCCGCCACGGCGGCCTCGGTCACCTCACGAGTGACCGACACGGCATACGGACTCACGCCCAGCTCGGCCACCGGATGATCCGCGGCCACCAGGACCAGGGTGCCGCCGTCGATGTCCCGCCCCCCCAGGGCCGCCACGCGGTTGAGCACACGGTCGAGGACACCGAGCGAGTCGGGCGGAGCCAGGAGCTCGTCGGCATCATCGGTCGCGGCGACGAGAAGGTGCTCGTCAGGGCCGCGCAGGTGCGAGATGGGCTGCTCCGGCGCGCCCTCGCTCCAACGCTCCCGCAGCACCACGTCTGCCAGTGGGGTCTTGGTCGACCAGCCCGCGCGCTGCAGGCCCGGCTCCGGCGGACGCTCGTCGGGCCAGCCCAGGCAGAGCCACCCGAGCGTCACGACGCCCTCGGGGAGACCGAAGAGGTCGGCCAGGTCGGCGGGATCGAAGAGGGTGACCCACCCCATCCCCAGGCCGTGGGCGCGGGCCGTGAGCCACATGTTCTCGATGGCGGTGGCACACGACCACAGATCGGCATCGGGGAAGGTCGCCCTGCCGAGCACGCCCATCGCCGGTGTCCGACGGTCACAGGCCACCACGATGCCCAAGGGTGCCTCCCGAAGGCCCTCCAACTTGAGGTCGAGCAGGCGGGCGGCGCGGTCCTCGGTGAGATGGTCGGCCTGGGCCAGTCGCGCGGCGTCGGCGAGATGGGCCGCCCGGTCCCGCGTGGACTGGTCGCTGACGACGATGAAACGCCACGGCTGCGAGTGACCGACGCTCGGCGCCCGATGGCCCGCGGCGAGCACGGCCTCGAGCAGCTCGTCAGGCACCGGATCGGGCCGGAAGCGCCGGATGTCCCTGCGCGCGCCGACGACCGCCTCCAGGGCCTCGACGACCGGAGCACCCATGGCCCAGCCGCCCGGGTCCTCGCGGCGGGTCCGAGCACTCGTGGCATCGCCGATGACCGGCACCGGCCGTGCCCACGACTGCTGCGCGCCCTCGGTCACCTCAGTCCTCCAGCTGTCCTTCGACATCGAGATAGACCTGCTGCATGGCAGCCATCACCTCGGGGTCCGGCTGCTCCCAGAGACCACGCTCGGCAGCCTCGGACAGCTTTTCCACGATGCCGCGCAGGGCCCAGGGGTTCGCGTGTCGCATGAAGGCCTGGTTGGTCTCATCGAGCACGTACTCCTGGGCGAGCTTCTCGTACATCCAGTCCGGGATCACGCCGGCTGTCGCGTCGAAGCCGAAGAGGTAGTCGACCGTGGCGGCGAGCTCGAAGGCTCCCTTGTAGCCGTGCCGCTGCATCGCACTGATCCACCGCGGGTTGACGACGCGCGCGCGGAAGATGCGGTTCGTCTCCTCCTGCAGGGTGCGGGTGCGGACGGCATCGGGTGAGGTCGAGTCACCGACGAAGGCCTTGGGCTCGGCGCCGGTGAGCGCCCGCACCGTGGCGACCATGCCGCCGTGGTACTGGAAGTAGTCGTCGGAATCGAGGATGTCGGACTCGCGGTTGTCGATGTTCTTGGCCGCGACCTGGATGCGCCGATAGTTGCGCTCCATGTCCTCTCGAGCCGGTATGCCGTCCAGCCCCCGACCGTAGGCGAAGCCGCCCCACTGGGTGTAGACCTCGGCGAGGTCGGCGTCATTGCGCCAGTTGCCCGATTCGACGACCTGGAGGATGCCAGCGCCATAGGATCCTGGCTTCGAGCCGAAGATCCTTGTGCGAGAGCGGCGCTCGTCCCCATGCGCCGCCTCGTCGGCGCGCGCGTGAGCGCGCACGAAGTTCATCTCGTCCGGCTCGTCGAGACCGGCCACGAGCGCCACGGCATCGTCGAGCAGGGCGATGACGTGCGGGAAGGCGTCCCGGAAGAAGCCCGAGATCCGGACCGTGACGTCGATCCGCGGGCGACCCAATTCCTCCAACGACAAGGGCTCCAGTCCGACGACGCGGCGGGACTGCTCGTCCCACACGGGGACGACGCCGAGCAGCGCGAGCACCTCGCCGATGTCGTCGCCGGAGGTGCGCATCGCCGACGTCCCCCAGACGGACAGCCCCACCGACTGCGGCAACTCGCCCGTCTCCTCGCGGTAGCGCTCCAGGAGGGACGCGGCCATCGCCGACCCGGTCTGATAGGCCAGTCGCGACGGGATCGCCTTGGGGTCGACCGAATAGAAGTTGCGCCCGGTCGGCAGGACGTTGACCAGTCCACGCAGCGGCGAGCCGGACGGGCCGGCCGGCACGTAGCCACCGTCGAGAGCGTGCAGGACCATCGGGATCTCACGCGAGGTCTCGCGCAGTCGCGGGACGACCTCCCGGCAGGCGAAGGTCAGCGACGCGGACACCCCCGCATTGGCCTCACCCAGGACCTCCAGCACGATCCCGTCGACCGCACCGACCTCCCAGTGGGCGTCCGCGCAGCGTCCCACGAGCTCGCGAGCCGTCGCCTCGAAGGCGTCGGTGTCGGCGCTGCCACTCTCGATCTCGTCGTGTCCGAGCGCCACGCGCAGCCCCGGGATCCCGTCCGAACGTCCACCGAAGATCTGTCCGGCCCGCAGGATCGCCAGGACCAGGTTGAGCAGCCCCTCACCGGTCGGAGCCTCGCTCAGGACGTGGAGGCCATCACGGATCTGGACGTCCTTGATCGCGCACAGGTGGTAATCGATCTGGCCGACGAGCTCATCGAACGCGTAGTCATCGGGATTGTCACCGAGCCCGAGGTCCTGGTCCATCTTGGCAGCGCGCAGCAGCGTCCAGATCTCGCCCTGCAGGGCAGGCGCCTTGGCCGGATCCATCGCGGAGACGTTGCCGTACTCGTCGAGCAACTGCTCCAGGCGGGCGATGTCGCCGTAGGACTCGGCACGCGCCATGGGCGGCACGAGGTGGTCCACGATCGTCGCGTGGGCCCGCCGCTTGGCCTGGGTGCCCTCACCGGGGTCGTTGACGAGGAAGGGATAGATCAGCGGAAGCGACCCCAGAGCCGCATCGGGCCCGCAGTCCGCCGACAGGGCGAGGTTCTTGCCGGGCAGCCATTCCAGGTTGCCGTGCTTGCCCACGTGCACGATCGCGTGGGCACCGAACTCCTCCTCGATCCAGCGGTAGGTCGCAAGATAGTGGTGGGTCAGCGGGAGGTCCGGGTCGTGATAGATCGCGATCGGGTTCTCCCCGAAGCCGCGCGGCGGCTGCACGAGGAGGACGACGTTGCCCGACTGGATGGCCGCACAGACGATCTCACCCTCTGGGTCACGCGAGCGGTCGACGAAGAGCTCACCCGGGGCCTCGCCCCAGTGCTCCACCATCGCTGAGCGCAACTCCTCGGGCAGCGCCGCGAACCACGCGGCATACGTCGCCGCCGGGATGCGCACCTGGGCGTCCGTCACCTGCTCCTGGGTGAGCCACTCCGGGTCCTGGCCGCCGGCTGCGATGAGACCGTGGATGAGGGCGTTGCCCGCAGTCGTGTCGGGTGCCTCGCCCTCCACGGGCGGCAGGTCCCCCAGACCGGGGATGCCCTCCGCACCGCCGTTCGGGCCCAGGTCATAACCGGCGTCCCGCATGGCGCGCAACAGCCGCACCGTGGAGACGGGTGTGTCGAGACCGACGGCATTGCCGATCCGCGAGTGCTTGGTCGGGTAGGCCGAGAGGACGACCGCGATCTTGCGCTGCTGCGGCGGCGTGTGGCGCAGGCGTCCGTGGTTGACGGCGATGCGGGCGACTCGCGCGCACCGGTCGAGGTCGGCGACGTAGTGCGGCAGGCCGTCGGCGTCGGTCTCCTTGAAGGAGAAGGCGACGGTGATGAGTCGACCGTCGAACTCGGGCACCGCGACCTGCGTGGCCACGTCGAGCGGGGACATCCCGTCATCCGAGGCCTCCCACTCGGCTCGGCTCCACGTGAGGCACAGCCCCTGGAAGATCGGGATGTCGAGCTCGGCCAGGGCACGCACGTTCCACGCCTCGTCGTCCTCCCCCGCGCTGGCCGTCGCCGGTTTGGTGCCACCGGCGGCGAGGACGGTGGTCACGAGCGCGTCCAAGGTGCCCAAGTGGGCGATGAGGTCGTCGGGAGCATCGCGCAGGGAGGCGGCAAAGATCGGCACGCCGACGCCTCCGGCCTCGTCGATGGCATCGCACAGCGCGTGCGCATAGGCCGTGTTGCCGGCCGCCTGCTGCGCGCGGTAGATGAGCACACCGATCCGGGGCCGGGTCACTCCATCGTCGAGCGTCGGGAGCTCGGGGCGATCGAGCACACCCCACGCCGGCAGCTCATCCGGGGGCTCGAAGCCCGCACCGGTGAGGAGCAGGGTGTCGGACAGGAAGGCATGCAGGTTGCGCAGGTTGTCCGGGCCACCCTGGGCCAAGTAGCGGTGCGCCTCCGCGACCACGCCGGCCGGCACGGTCGAGAGCTCCATCAGTGCCGCGTTGGGCGCTTGCTCACCACCGAGGACGACCATCGGCGTGCCGGTCGCGCTGATCCGCCGGAAGCCGGAGCAGAGGTCCTGCGGACCACCCAGGATGCGCGCCACGACGATGTCGGCGCCCTCCAGGGCCGCACCCATGTCCTGGTGGCCCGGGCGGGCCGGGTTGGCCCACACGTACTCCGCGCCGGAGGCACGGGCACTGAGCAGGTCGGTGTCGCTGGTGGACAGCAGGGCAATACGTGGCATCTGGTGCAACTCCCTTGGGGTCCGCGCCCCGGGTCGACGGATGCCCGGCAGGGTGGGCCGGAGCAGGTCGGCGTGACGTTCCTGACTCCGCCCGGTCACCCGGGCGTCACAGTGGCGGGACCGTCCCGGTCTTGCACCGGGTTCCGTCGACGACGACCGCTTGGCAGCCTACGGCAGACGCGGAGCGAGAGGAACGCGAGCGTATGCTCCCGGGCGTGACCTGCACCCGCCTCGGAGCCGACCGCTGTCCCGGTCTGCTCAAGCCCTTCGTGGCCCAGGACGGGGCGATCATCAGGCTGCGGGTGCCCGGCGGACGGGTGCGCGTGTCGACCCTGGCCGACCTGCTCGCCATCGGTGCCGACCACGGCGCTCCCCTGCTCTCCGTCACCTCACGCACGAACCTCCAAGTGCGGGGCCTGCCGGATCCACTCCCCGAGGACGTCATGGTCCGCGCCGAGGCCACCGGACTGCTTCCCTCGCCCTCCCATGAGCGCGCCCGCAACATTCTCGCGGCCCCTCTCGCTCCCGATCTGCAACCCCTTGTCGCCGAGCTCGACGCTGCCCTGTGCGCCGACCCCTTCCTCGCGGACCTGCCCGGCCGCTTCCTCTTCGCCGTCACCGACGCGACGGGCGCGGTGCTCACCGAACCGGTCGACGCGGCATACCAGGCGTTGACGCCCACCTCCGGTGTGATCCGGTTGGCAGGACTGGGTATGCCGTGTGCCCGCGACGACGCCGTCGCGCACCTCCTCGAGAGGGCCCGGCTCTTCCTCACGCATCGCGAAGGTCCCCGCGTCTGGAACATCCGTGACCTGCCCGCGGACTCGCCCGTCTTCGCCGGGCTGGAGCCGATGCCCGTGGACCCGGCGCCACCACTGACCCCGGGCCCAGTGGGCGGGAATCTCGTGGCCGGGATTCCGCTCGCGACGCTGCGCGCGACCCATCTCTCGGCGCTCGTCGGGATCACCGACGACGTGGTCATCACCCCGTGGCGCTCTCTCGTCGTCCCCAGTGGCGCAGAGTTCGCCGCCGACCTCGAGGAGGCGGGGTTCACCGTCACGGCGTCCGACCCGTGGGCGCGCCTGTCGGCGTGCACCGGGGCGCCCTGGTGCGCCCGCACGTCCTCCCCGACGATGGATCTGGCCCTGGAGAGCGCCGCTCGCCTGGGCCCGGACGGGCCGCGGCTCCACGTCGTGGGGTGCGAACGCGCCTGTGGCGCACCGACACTCGACCATGTCCTCGTCGTCGACCCCCACTCGGTCGACGACATCCTCTCTGCCGATGGAGCGCTCGACCGATGACGCCGGTGCCACCCACCCGCCGCTACGACTACGTCACCGACGGGCTCGAGATCTATCGCCGGTCCTTCGGCACGATCCGGGACGAAGCGGACTTCCGTGACTTCGCGCCGGACCTGGTCACTGTGGCGACCCGGATCATCCACGGTGCCGGTGACGTCGACATCGTCTCGGCCCTCGCGGCCACCCACGACCTGGTGGCGACAGCGCGCGGGGCACTGGAGGCCGGCGCCCCGATCTTCACCGACTCCCACATGCTCGCCTCGGGCGTGACCAGGCGCCGCCTGCCCGCCGACAACGACGTGATCTGCACCTTGCGCGAGGAGTCGGTGCCCGAGCTGGCCCGACAGTGGGGCACCACCCGGGCGGCGGCCGCTGTGTCGCTGTGGGGACCTCGCCTGGAGGGGGCCGTCGTCGCCATCGGCAACGCGCCGACCGCGCTCTTCCACCTGCTGGAGCTGATCCTGGATGGTGGGCCACGTCCGGCGGCGATCGTCGGGATGCCGGTCGGCTTCATCGGGTCGGCCGAGTCCAAGGTGGCCCTGGCCGAGCACCGCTTGCCTGACGGGAGTCAGATCCCCTGGCTGGTCGTGCACGGTCGCCGCGGCGGATCAGCCATGGCCGCCTCGGCCCTCAATGCCCTGGCCAACGAGTCGGAGCTCGCATGAACGACAACGAGCCCCGATCGGTCGCAGGACGGCTCTATGGGGTCGGCGTCGGCCCCGGCGACCCCGGTCTGGTCACCCTGCGTGCGGCCGAGTTGATCCGCAGCGCCGACGTCGTCGCCTTCCACGCCGGCACGGGCAAGCAGTCGATGGCGCGCTCGATCGTCGCCGACCTGTTGTCACCGGAGGTGATCGAGGAGGAGCTGCGCTATCCGGTGACCGCCGACTTCGCCGAGCAATCGGGTGACTACTACACGGCGCTCGGCGAGTTCTATGACGAGTGCGCCGACCGACTGCAGGGCCATCTGGCCAGGGGACGCAGTGTCGTCGTCCTCGCGATCGGCGACCCCCTCTTCTTCGGGTCCTTCATGTATGTCCATGACCGACTCTCGCCGCACTACCCCACCGAGGTCGTGCCCGGCGTCACGTCGGTGAGCGCGGCGACCGCCGCCGTCGCGACCGGCCTGTGTCGACACGAGGACACCTTGACGATCCTGCCAGGGACGCTCCCGGTGCCCGAGCTGGCACGGCGCCTCGCGGACACGGACGCGGCCATCATCATGAAGTTGGGCCAGACCTTCCCCGGGGTCGTCGAGGCGGTCCGTCAGGCGGGCCTGCTGGAGCGAGCCGTCTATGTCGAGCGGGCCTCGGGCAGACGTCAGCGCGTCCTCCCCCTCGCCGACGTCGACGCCGCCGCCGTGCCCTACATGTCGCTCATCGTCGTGCCCGGACAGGACCTGCGTGCCGACGCGGCCGGTCGCGCCGAGGGAGCCGCTCCCGCCGGAGTCGACGAATCTCGTTCTCCCGCATCACGATCCGCCACTGCGGGTGGCGATGGCAGCGGCGACGCCGTGACGCTCGGCACGGTCCATGTCGTCGGGCTGGGACCAGGGCCGGATGCGTGGTTGACCCCGGAGGCGAGCGAGGTGCTCTCCCGTGTCGATCACGTCATCGGCTACGCCCCCTACGTCGCCCGGGTGCCGCAACGGGAGGGGCTGACCCGCTTGCCTTCGGGCAACACCGTCGAGGTCGATCGCGGACGACAGGCCCTCGACCTGGCTCTGGCGGGCCACGAGGTCGCAGTCGTCTCGGGTGGTGATGCCGGCGTCTTCGGCATGGCCGCGGCAGTGTTCGAGGCCGCCGAGACCGACGCCCGGTATGCCGTGGTGCCGATCCACGTCGTCCCCGGCGTCACGGCCGCGCACGCCGCCTCCGCGCTCGCCGGAGCCGTCCTGGGCGCGGATCACGCCCTGATCTCGCTGTCCGACCGGCTCAAGCCGTGGTCGGTCGTCGTCGAGCGGCTCCGGGCCTGCGCTCGGGCCGATCTCGCGATGGCGTTCTACAACCCGCGCTCGGCCTCCCGGCCCGACCAGCTCGTGCAGGCCAGGGCGGCCTTGCTGGAGGTCCTGCCCGAGGATCGGGTCGTCGTCGTCGCGCGGCACGTGGGTCGGGAGCAGGAATCGTCGACCGTGACGACACTGGGTGATTTCGACCCCGAGACCGTCGACATGGGGTGCCTGGTCATGATCGGCGCCGCGAGCACGCGGGTCACCGACAGCGGCCGGGTCTGGACGCCGCGCTACGTCGACTGACACGCTCGGCATCGACTGACACGCGCTGCGTCGACGTGGCCGCGCTCGGTCACGCGAGAGGGGCGGCGCTGCTCAGCCCAGGAAACGCGCGACGTCAGCGACCGTCCGCGGCGGGTCGACGACGTCGATCTCGTGACCGAGTGACCGGAGCAGCTTGACCGGCCACGGCACGCCGAGGTGTGCCCGTCGAAGGAGTGCCTCGTCGGTCATGATCTTGACGGTGCTGCCCTGGTGGACGATGCCGTCCACGACCACGCCCACCTCGTCGGCCCACTCCCAGGCGAAGTCGATGTCGTGGGTCGAGACCACGACCGTGGTGCCCCGTGCCTCGAGGTTGTCCAGGGCCGCGCGCAGGGTCGTCACCGCTCGTGGGTCGAGGCCTGCCGTCGGCTCGTCGAGCAGGATGACCTGCGGCCGCATCGCCACGGCCCCGGCGATGGCGACCCGCTTGCGCTGGCCGTAGGACAACTGGTGGACCGGTCGGTCGGCGAGGTCAACGACGTCGAGCAGCTCGAGGGCCTCGGACACGCGCGCTCGCACCTCGTGGTCGTCGAGGCCGAGGTTGATCGGTCCGAAGGAGACGTCGGCGCGCACATCGGCCGAGAAGAGCTGGTCGTCCGGGTCCTGCAGCACGAGCTGGACCCGCTGCCGATGGTCGCGCAGACCGGCGTTGTCGTGGCGGAGCGTGATGCCATCGACGGCCACGCTCCCCGCGTCGGGCACATGAGCACCCGAGAGGCAGCGCAGCAGAGTCGTCTTGCCGGAGCCGTTCTCGCCGAGCAGGGCGAGCCGACTGCGCCCCGTCACGGACACATGGGCGCAGTCGAGGACGTCGCCTCGCCCCGGGTAGCCCGCGTGAAGGCCCTCGCCCACGAGCACCGCCCCGACGGTGGGCTCCCACGTGCCGGTGCGATGAGTCATGCGACACCTCGCAGCGCGAACAGGATCGACGTCGCGGCCAGTGCGGTCACGATCAGACCGCTGACCGCCATGAAGGGCACCGACACGACCGTCTCCCTGGGCAGGGTCCGCAGCGACCCGGCATACCCTCGTCCGCGCAGGCCCTCCTCGAGGCGCCGCGACCGTTGCCAGGCGCGCCCGAGGACCGAGCCCGCCATCAGGCCCATCGACCGACGAGCGGTCCGGCCGTCGACGAAGCCGAGGCGGGCCGCCTGCGCCTCGCGGACGGCAAGGACGGAGTCCATCAGGGTGAAGAGCATCCGATAGACCAGGCCGGCGATGTCGACGAGCACCTCGGGCACCCGCAGTCGCCGCAGCCCCGCGAGCAGGTCGACCATCGGAGTCGTGGCCGCCAGAAGAGTCATGGCCGCCATCGCGGCCGCCGACCGCACGGCGACCGCCGCCGCGGCATACAGGCCGGTGGACGTGAGCGACACCGGGCCGAGTGAGGCCAGGACGTCGGTGGGTTGGCCGCCGAAGGTCAGGGCGATGGGGATGGCACCGACGGCGACGAAGGTCATCGGGCCGACCACCGCCAGGGCATAGGTGCGCTTCGGGACGCGGGCGGCGAACAAGGCGGTGGAGACGGCGACGGCCAGCACGACGAGGGAGACCCAGAGGGAGCGCGAGGTCGCGGCCACCGTGAGCAGACCCAGTGACAGCAGGGCCTTCTCACCGGTGGACCGCAGACGCCACGGCCCGGACCAGGCCGCCTCGTCGAGGGCGAATCGCGCCAAGGTCAGCCCCTCGACTGCGGCTCGGCCGCATCACAGGCCGGCTCCGGGTCGCTCACCGGGCGGCTCGAATCGTCGGCAGCCGACCGGCGCTGGCGACGCCGCTCGCGCATCGTGCCGAGGACGAACCCGAGGGCTCCTGCGCCGAGTGCTGCCTGCAGCGCGAACAGTCCGGACTCGACCTCGCCGCTCGAGGGCTCGAAGATCGTCTGGAACCACGGGGTGTAGCCGGGGTGGTTCTCCTCGATGTGGGTGGTGGCCGCCGAGTCGGTGCCGATGAAGGTCTCGCCATCGCCGGTGCTCTGGCGGGTGCCGAGGACCATCGCGACCGCGAAGAGGGCGACGATCGCCAGGAGGATGGCCAGGGTGCTCGCGTGCTTACGCATGGATGGCCTCCTCGACCTTGGTGCCGGCGTGGTCCGGCCGGCGCGAGAACACCCCGAGAGCGGAGAGCTCTGGGCCGGCCCAACTGCGCAGGGCCTTGAAGATGAGGACGCCGACGAGGCCTTCAATGACGGCCAACGGCACTTGGGTGATCGCGAAGATGCCGAGGAAGGCCGACCACGCGCCGACGAAGCCGTTCTGGCCGGGGAAGGCCAGCGCGAGTTGGGTGGCGGTCATGACGTAGGTCGCGAGGTTGGCCAACGCCATGGCCGCGAAGATGCGGATCGAGAAGGGAGCGCGACCGAGCAGGCGGAACGCGGCATACCCGACCCACGGGCCGACGACCGCCATCGAGAAGACATTGGCCCCGAGGGTGGTCAGACCGCCATGGGCGAGCAGGAGGGCTTGGAAGAGCAGGACGATCGTCCCCAGGGCCGCCATCACCGGGGGCCGGAAGATCACCGCCCCCAGTCCGGTGCCCGTCGGGTGGGACGATGAGCCCGTCACCGAGGGCAACTTGATCGCGGAGAGGACGAAGGTGAAGGCCCCCGCGGCACCGAGCAACAACGTGGCCTCGGGGTGCTCCTTGATGGTGCGGCTGATCGCCCGGGTGCCATGGATGACGAAGGGGGCCGCGACGGCCGTCCACGCGGCCGCATGAAGTGGGGGCAGGAAGCCCTCGGCAATGTGCATTGCTGCACCTTCCTCGGGATGACGCGCCCGATCAGACGTGACGCGCGGCGCCGATCGGCGGCACGCGACATCCACAGGAGTTCCTGACTCGCCGATGGCTCAGCTCACAGTGGCGCGACCGTCCCGGATTTGCACCGGGTTCCTCACGCAGATGGTGCTCGGCAGGCTACACCAGCGAGGCGTCCGGTCGCCCCTCCCCGGCGGGCCGAGGCGGTCGGCTCGAATACAGGTGGGACTCCACGAAGCCCTCCGCCGACAGGGCCCAGCCGACGATGATGACCGCGGCCTGGGTCAGGCCCGCGGCCTCGACCTGGTCGGCGATGTCGGCGAGGGTGCCGCGCAGGATCAGTTCCTCGGGCTGGGTGACCTGCGAGCCGACGACGACCGGGCAGTTGGCCCCGTAGTGGGCACTGAGCTCATCGGCCAGCCGCCGGGTGTGTCGGATCGCCAGGTGCAGGACGAGGGTGGCATTGGTCGCGGCGAAGGCCGCCAGGGTCTCCCCCGGCGGCATCGTGGTCGAGTCCTTCTGCGCGCGGGTCAGGACGACCGACTGGGCCACCTCGGGCACCGTCAGTTCACGCCCGATGAGCGCGGCCGTCGCGGCATAGGCCGGCACGCCCGGGGTGAGGTCCCAGGGCACCCCCGCGGCGTCGAGACGGCGCGTCTGCTCGGCGATCGCCGAGTAGATCGACGGGTCTCCCGAGCACAGCCGGGCGACGTCATGACCGGCGTCGTGGGCGGCGACGAGGGTGGCCGTGATGGCGTCGAGATTGAGGTATGCCGTGTCGATGAGTTCGGTCTCCGGCCCGCAGTGCGAGAGGACCTCGTCGTCGATGTAGGTGCCGGCATAGAGGCAGATCGGACTCTCCTGCAGCAGGCGGACGGCGCGCAGGGTGAGCAGGTCGGCGGCACCGGGACCGGCCCCGATGAAATGGACGGTCATGACATTCCTTGCTCGTGGGGCGGGGCGGGTTTCTGGGCGCTCCACTGGACGATCGCGCGGGCCGGGGTCCACGACAGGTGCGGACCCAGCGGCGTCGCGTGCTCGACACTCAGCCTGGTCAGGTGGCCTCCGTGGCGCTGGTGGGCAGCGACGAGGACGGATTCGGCCGAGAGCGTGACGGCGTGCGCGACAAGACGTCCGCCCGGACGGAGGCGACCCCACGCCAGGTCGGCGAGTTCGCTCGTGAGACCGCCGCCAACGAAGACCGCGTCCGGGTCGGGCAGCGCGTCGAGGACGGACGCCCCTTCCGGGGAGAGGGCCCCGTGGTCGGCCTCGACCACCTCGACCTCTCGCGGCACCCCGAGACGTGCAGCGTTGACGCGGATCCGGGCGGCACGACCGGGGTCGCGCTCGAGGGCCACCGCTCGCGCGCAGCGGGCCGACAGTGCCCATTCGATCGCGACCGCACCCGAGCCGGCGCCGAGGTCCCAGAGAGTGGCCCCAGGTGTCGGACGCAAATGGGCCAGGGCGCTCGCGCGCACGTCACGCTTGGTGATCTGTCCGTCGTGCTCGAAGGCCTCTTCTGGGCGTCCGGGGGCGGGGCCCGAGGACGAGCGGGCGGCCGCGAGGTCGTCCACCTCGACGGCGAGCACGACCAGATCAGGAGTGGGCTCGACATCCCAGTCCCGTGCAGCGCCGGATCGGCTGCCCTCCTTGGGCCCTCCGAGGTGCCACCACGCCGTGAGCCGCGAACTGCCACAGCCCTCTTGGACGAGAAGGGCGGCGACCTCGGCGGGGGTCGAGCCATCGGAGCACAGGACGACGAGACGTGCACGCGGGTCGAGGTGACGGCGGAGTCGATCGACAGAGCGCCCGACGAGGGTCACGACCGTCGTCTCCTCGGCGGGCCAACCCATCCGCGCCCGCGCCAGGGTCTCCGAGGACAGCGAAGGGTGGACCCGGACCGTCTCCCGGCCGAACAGGTCGATGAGGGTGCTCGCGACCCCCGAGCGCAGCGGGTCACCACTGGCGAGCACGACGACGCCCTCGGTGCCGATCTGCTCGAACAGTGCTGGCAGTTGGGCGCGCATCGGCGTGGGCCATGGTGTGCGGATCTGACCCTCGATCTCGGGGACCAGGGCCAGGTGTCGGGCGCCACCGACAAGGTGCCGCGAACGGCATACGAGATCCTGCTCGCGGGCGGGCACGGACGCCCAGCCCGCATCCTCGATGCCCACGACCTCGATCACGCGCGACAGCCTACGTGCGATGAGACATCGACCTCGCCGGACCCGGGGTGGGCGATGTGGGAGGATGCGGGGCGACGCAGGGCGAGGAATACCGGTGCAACTCCGGAGCGGTCCCGCCACTGTGACCGCTCGCCGCGTGACGTGGAGACCGGAAGCCAGGACGTCCTCCTGCGTCACGCCGCCCCGGGACCCCGAGGCGGCCGAATCGGCCGGTGAGCGTGGTCACTCACCAGGAGGAGCGCCGTGTCCAACTACCCCTTCGCCGCCATCGTCGGTGCCGACGAGATGGCCCTCGCCCTCGTCCTCACCACGGTCTCCCCCGAGGTCGGCGGCGTGCTCGTGCGCGGCGAGAAGGGCACCGCGAAGTCCACGATGGTGCGCGCTCTGGCCGAGATCCTGCCCCGCCAGGCGGTCGTCCACGGATGTCGCTTCGGCTGCGACCCACGGTCGCCCGCCGCCGACTGCCCCGACGGGCCACACACCGACGCCGCATCGACGACCCGCCCAGCTCGTCTGGTCGAACTCCCGGTGGGTGCCACCGAGGATCGCGTCATCGGCTCCCTCGACCTCAGCAAGGCCCTCGGTCACGGTGAAACGGCTTTCGAGCCGGGGCTGCTCGCCCAGGCGCACCGTGGTCTGCTCTATGTCGACGAGGTCAACCTCCTGCACGACCATCTCGTCGACCTGCTCCTCGACGCCGCTGCCATGGGCCGCAACACCGTCGAGCGCGACGGGGTGTCGGTGTCCCACCCTGCCCGCATCGTCCTGATCGGCACCATGAACCCGGAGGAGGGCGAGCTTCGCCCGCAGTTGCTCGACCGCTTCGGCCTGACCGTCGAGGTGAAGGCCAGCCGCGACCCAGCGCAGCGTGCGGACGTGGTCCGTCGGCGGCTCGCCTTCGATGAGGATCCGGTCGCCTTCCAGACCTCGTATGCCGTGGCGCAGGCCGATTTGGCCGCCCGGATCGCGTCCGCCCAGGAGGCCCTGCGTCGCGTGCGTCTGAGTGACTGGGCGCTGGACAAGATCGCCACGGTCTGCGCCGGCTTCGAGGTCGACGGGATGCGTGCCGACATCGTGACCGCGAGGGCTGCGGTGGCCCACGCGGCATGGGAGGGGCGCACCGACGTCACCCGGGAGGACATCCGCACCGCCGCCAAACTCGCTCTCCCCCACCGACGTCGGCGTGCACCCTTCGACGCGCCGGGACTGGACGAGGACCTGCTCGATCGCCTGCTCGGCGACGACGAGCCGCCGCCTCCGGAGGACCCCCAGGACCCTCAGGATGAAGACCCTCACCTGCCCGACGAGCCGGACCGGCCCGAGCGCCCGAAGGAGCCTTCCGACGAGACGGACACCGCGGACGACGACTCGGGCGACCCCATGACGACGCCGTCGACTCAGGACTCCGACGAGGGAGCGCAGGACGCCCGCGATCAGCGCTCCGACTGCACACCGCCGGACCCCACCGACACGGAGAGCGGCGAGGAGGTCTCCGAGACCGACCTGCCGGCGCCCGTCCAGGGCGTGGCGGCAGCACACGAGCCGTACCGCATCCGTCGCCTCAGTGTGCGGGGCACGGGGTCGGGAGCGGCCGGCAAACGCAGCCGGGCGATCACGACCTGGGGCAGGACGGTCGGATCGAGCCGCGAGCGCACGGGCCGGGTCCATCTGACCGCCACCATCACGGCCGCTGCCCGAGAGCGAGGCGCCCGCGCCACCGGGACGACCGGGACGACCGGGACGACCGGGACGACCGGGACGAGCCGACTGGAGATCCGGGCGAGCGACCTCCGCTCGGCGATCACCCAGGGCAAGGAGTCCAACCTCGTGCTGCTGCTCGTCGACGCCTCCGGGTCGATGGCTGCCCGGTCTCGGATGGCCGAGGTCAAGACGGCCGTCCTGTCGCTGCTCATGGACGCCTACCAGCGACGCGATCGCGTGGGCCTGGTGACCTTCCGAGGCACCGGTGCCGACCTCGCGTTGCCGCCGACCTCCTCGGTCGAGGCGGCCGCCGCCTGCCTGGCCGAACTCCCCCACGGCGGGCGCACGCCCCTGGCCGAGGGTCTCGCCACGGCCGCGAAGACCCTTGGGCTGGAGCGCATCAGGGACCCACGTCGACGGGCGCTGCTCGTGCTCGTCACCGACGGACGCGCCACGGCGGGCGTCGATGCGTTGGGCAGAGCACAGCGCATCGCCGACCAATGGGGGCACGTCGCCGTCGACAGCGTCGTGATCGACTGCGAGTCCGGCCGCTTCCGGATGGGTCTGGCCAGGGACCTCGCCGACCGGATGGGCGCAGAGCACGTGCCCCTCGAAGACATCGCCGCCGATCACCTCGTGGCGCTCATCAATGACAGGAGGGCCGCCTGATGGCCAAGGGAGTGACACCGGTGCAGGCTGCGGACGGCCTCACCACCCGACAGCGCCGCAACAGTCCGCTCGTCATCGTCCACGGTGGCGCCGGGAAGGGGAAGTCGACGGCGGCCTTCGGCCTGGCCCTGCGCGGCTGGAACCAGGGGTGGTCGATCGGCGTGTTCCAGTTCGTGAAGTCGGCCAAGTGGCGCATCGGTGAGCAGGCAGCGCTGGCTGCTCTCGACGACGTGCACCGCAGCACCGGCCAGGGCGGCCCGATAGAGTGGCACAAGATGGGCTCGGGCTGGTCGTGGTCACGCAAGGCCGGCACCGAGGAGGACCATGCCGAGGCCGCCCGTGAGGGCTGGGCCGAGATCAAGCGTCGCCTCGCCGACGAGACCCACACCCTCTATGTCCTCGACGAGTTCACCTACCTGCTCAAGTGGGGTTGGCTCGACATCGACGACGTCGTCGACTCCCTGACCGACCGCCCCGGCTACCAGCACGTGGTCATCACCGGCCGCGATCCACACCCCCGCCTCCTCGAGATCGCGGACGTCGCCACCGAGATGACCAAGATCGCCCACCCGTTCGACAAGGGCCAGAAGGGCCAGAAGGGCATCGAGTGGTGAGACCGACCCCCCTGCCCCGGGTCGTCATCGCGGCACCTGCGTCGGGTCAGGGCAAGACCACGATCGCCGTCGGGATCATGGCTGCCCTGAGCCGGGCTGGGCACGCTGTCGCGCCGGCCAAGGTCGGCCCGGACTACATCGACCCCGGCTATCACGCGCTCGCCACCGGCCGCCCCGGTCGCAACCTCGATCCCTGGCTGACCTCCGAGGAACTCATCGTTCCCCTGCTCCTCCACGGCGCCCGGACGCCCGACCCCGCCGACGTGGCGGTCATCGAAGGCGTCATGGGGCTCTTCGACGGCCGGATCGGCACCGGCGGCTTCGCGTCGACGGCCCACTTGGCCACCCTCACCCGCAGCCCGGTGATCCTCGTCGCGGACATCTCCTCCGCCGCGCGCACGATCGCGGCGACGCTTCACGGTCTGCGCACCTTCGACCCCGGTGTCGACGTCGTCGGTGTCATCCTCAACAAGGCGGGATCGGTGCGCCACGCGCACGAAGTCCGCAGCAGCGTCGAGGCCATCGGCCTGCCGGTGCTGGGGGTCCTTCCGCGCGACGCGGGCGTGAGCGCCCCCTCCCGTCACCTCGGCTTGATCCCGGCCGCGGAGCGCACCGACGCCGTCAGCGCGCTCGACCGCCTGGCCGAGCAGACCGCCGAGTTGATCGACCTCGACCTGCTCCTTCACCTCGCCGGATGCGCGCCCGACCTGAGCGCCACCCCGTGGTCACCGCCGTCGCGCCGTGCGGAGGGGGTCGCCACCCACGACAGTGCCACCACCCGCCCGGTCGTCGCCGTGGCCGGCGGTCGCTCCTTCACCTTCCGCTATGCCGAGACCGACGAACTCCTGCGGGCCAACGGCTGCGAGCCGGTTCTCTTCGACCCGGCGCTCGACACCTCGCTCCCGCCCGGGACCAGCGGGCTCTACCTCGGCGGCGGCTTCCCTGAGGCCCACGCTCCGGCCCTCTCCCGCAACACGGCCCTCACTGGTGCGGTCCGGGACGCGATCGCCTCCGGCATGCCGACCGTCGCCGAGTGCGCCGGCCTGATCTATCTCTGCGAGACCCTCGACGGGCACGACTTCGTCGGGGCAGTTCCCGCGCAGGCAGCGATGCACCCTCGCCTGACCCTGCAGTACCGCTCGGCTCGCACGACCGTCGACAGCATCCTCGGGCCGGCCGGAACGACGTCGCGCGGTCACGAATTCCACCGGACCCGCACGTCGCCGGGGGCCGGCACCACCGCTGCCTGGGAGCACGAGGAGGGCGTCGAGGGCTTCACCCTCGATCCAGCCAGCACCGGGCGCGCGACGTTGCACGCCTCCTATCTGCACACCCATTGGGCCGGGAACCCGTCCGTCCCAGCCGCTTTCGCCGCCGCAGTGCAGTCGTATGCCGCACAGCCGCCGGTTCTCGGCGCCACGTCCACGGTCCTCCCCCGGGTCGAGCGAGCGCCCGCGCTCCCCACGACGACCGACCCGACACCCTCGGTTGGACTGGACCACCACGGCGACGCCGAGGTCGGCCCTGGGCTGGTCGACTTCGCGGTGAACGTCCGTGTCCCCACACCCCCGGCCTGGCTCGCCACGACGCTGCGGGACGGCATCGGCGACCTCGCGGCATACCCCGTCGTCGACCCAGCCCGGACGGCCCTGGCCCGACGCCACGCCGTGCCTGAGGACATGGTCCTCCCCACCAGCGGCGGCGCCGAGGCCTTCACGCTGATCGCCCGTGCCATCCCCGGTCGGCGACCCCTCGTCGTGCACCCCCAGTTCACCGAGCCCGAGTCCGCGCTGCGCCGTGCCGGACGGGTGCCGGACCAGCACGTCCTGAGCGAGCGCGAGGGCTTCGTCCTGCACCCCGATCGAATCCCGGCCGACGCCGACCTGGTGATCATCGGGAATCCGACCAATCCGACGGGCGTGCTCCACCCCCGGTCGACCCTGGAAGCGTTGCGCGCGCCCGGACGGGTCCTCGTGATCGACGAGGCATTCATGGATGCCATTGTGGGAGAGGCCGATTCACTGATCTCTCCGGACCTGGACGGTGTCCTCGTCGTTCGCTCGCTGACCAAGACGTGGGGGCTGGCCGGCCTGCGCGCGGGCCATGTGGTCGGCGACCCCTCACTCCTCCGACTCCTCGCCGAGCAGCAACCCCACTGGTCCGTGTCCTCGCTGGCGGCCCGCGCGAGCGTCGCCGTCTGCGCCCCCGCCGCCCGCGCAGAGGAAGCCGAGCTGGCCCGTGAAGCGGCGACCTGGCGGCATCACCTCGTCCGCGGGTTGCAGTCGCTGGGGCTGGCCCCCGTGCCCGGCGCCGCGCCCTTCGTGCTCGTCCGGGTCGGTCCCGGCGTCCATGGGTCCCTGCGTGAGCGTGGGTATGCCGTGCGGCGCGGCGACAGCTTCCCCGGGCTCGACCACGACTGGGTGCGTCTGGCCGTCCGCGACCCGCACACGACCGACGGACTCCTGCGTGAGTTGCAGTCCCTCCTCGGCGACACAACTCCCGGTGGCTCCGAGCGTTCTCTGGAGCGGGCGGCGCCAGCGTCGACGAATGCGTCCCAGCGCGCCCCCGTCCCAACCGCTCAGGCAGACAGAGAGCTCTCCGCATGACCCTGCGCCTCCCCCTCCCCGACGGCACGACGCCGCGCGTCCTGGTGCTGGAGCCGGGCCCGCGCGCGTCCGAGACGGTGCAGGCCCTGCTCGATCACGGGGCACGTGTCGATGTGCGTTGTGCCGCACCGGATGCACGTCTCCAGGACCTGGCTGGTCGGCACCTGATCGCACTGCGCACGGACGCGGACCTCGACCTCTCCGCCTACGACGTCGTCCTGCGCGACCCGCTGCGCGAGCAGGGGGTCGAGCTCTCCCCCTCGTCCCCGTCCCCTGCCACCACCTCCGGCCACGTCGTCCTCGTCGGTGGCGGACCGGGCCCTCTCGGCCTGCTCACGCTCGCCGGGCTCGACGCGATCCGGAGCGCCGACGTGTTGGTGTGCGACCGGTTGGCCCCCTTGGCCGCGCTGGAGCAGGCACGCCCCGACGCCGAGGTCGTCCACGTCGGCAAGATCCCGCGAGGTGAATTCACGCCCCAGGAGCGGATCAACCAGATCCTCGTCGACCGGGCACTCGCCGGAAAGACCGTCGTGCGCCTCAAGGGTGGCGACAACTTCGTCTTCGGCCGCGGCGGCGAGGAGTGGAATGCCTGCGTCGACGCCGGCCTGCCCGTCACGGTCATCCCGGGCGTCTCCTCCTCCATCGCCGTCCCCGGCCTGGCGGGCGTCCCCCTCACCCACCGCCATCTCACGCAGGGCTTCGTCGTCGTCTCCGGTCACGTCGCTCCGGACGACGCACGCAGTGACGTCGACTGGGATGCCCTCGCCCGTCTGGGACTGACCATCGTGGTCCTCATGGGCGTGGCTGCTCTGCCGGAGATCGCCGAGCGCCTGATCAGTGCCGGCATGGATCCGTCGACCCCTGCTGCCTCCATCGCCGATGGCGGCATGACCTCGCAACGCCAGGTCCGCTCCACGCTGGCCGCGCTCCCGGGTGCAGCGGCGGAGCAGGACATCGGCGCCCCTGCGGTCACCGTCATCGGCCCCGCGGTGGCGGCCCTGCTGCCGCAGACGTCGGTCTGAGTCGGGCACGCGTGATGGGCACTGCGTGGGCGGGGCTGAGACTGGCCGTCGGGACACTGACGATGATTCCTGTCGGCTCACTCCCTCCCACCACGCGTCGCATCGGCGCGTGGGCAATGGCGCTGGCACCGATCGCGGCCCTGCCCCTCGGCCTGCTCGTCGCTGCAGTGGGTCGGCTCGGTCAGGCCGCGGCGATGCCCACCTCGATCACGGCGACCCTGTCGGTCGGGGCGCTGGCCCTGGCCACGCGCGCCATGCACCTCGACGGGCTGGCGGACACCGCTGACGGCATCGGCGCGGGCTGGGACCGTGAGCGCGCCCTGCGTGTCCTGCGCACCGGCGATGTCGGCCCGATGGGTGTGATGGCCCTGGTCGTGGTGGTCCTTCTCCAGATCGCTTCTGCCACAGCGCTGTTGTCGCTCGCTCATGGCTGGTTGCTCGTCGGTGTCGCCGTCGTGGCGTCCAGAGTGGCCGCAACCCTCGGGTGCCTGCGTGGGCTCCCGACCGCGTCGGGCTCCTCCTTGGGTGCCGTCGTGGCTGGCACGGTGCCGGGCGTGGTCGGTGGCCTGGCCGTCGTGGTGACGGGCGCTGCGCTGACCGGAGCCACCGTGGTGGCCGGATTGCAGTGGTGGCAGGGGGTCGCCGCGATGGCGGCCCTCCTCGTCGCCGTGGCGTGGCTGCTCCGCAGTGCCGTGCGGGTCTTCGGGGGGATCAACGGAGACGTGCTCGGGGCATCGATCGAGGTCGGGGCAGCTGCCCTGCTCGTGGCGCTCACGATCGGAGCCACAGCATGAGGACACTGATCACCGGGGGCATCCGCTCGGGCAAGTCCGCGATCGCCGAGAACCTCATGGGTGAGGGCACCACCTATGTCGCGACCTCTCCCTCACGCCCCGAGGACACCGATTGGGCTGCGCGGATCCAGGAGCACCGTCGCCGTCGACCCGCCTCCTGGCCGACGGTCGAGACGACGGATCTGCCGTCCGCCCTGACCGCCCTCAACGGGCCGGCCCTGGTCGACAGTCTGGGCGCCTGGTTGGTCGCGCTGCTCGACAGGTTGGATGCCTGGGATCAGCCGGTGGCCCAGTGGCGCGGGCGCCTCGACGACGAGGTGTCCGCACTGGTATCGACCTGGTCGACCTGCTCGCACGACCTGGTCGCGGTGACCGACGAGGTCGGCTTCGGCGGGATCGCCGAGCACCGTTCGGCCCGGATCTATGCCGACGAACTGGGTCGGCTCAACCAGGCCATCGCTGGCGTCAGCGATCGCGTGTGGCTGGTCGTGGCCGGGCAGGTGCTCGTGGTCAAGGACTCCTCGTGAGGGTCGCCACCGGACTCCTCCTCGGGTATGCCGCGGATCGCCTGCTCGGCGACCCGCGCCACTTCCACCCGGTCGCCGGATTCGGGCGGATCGCGATGGCGCTCGAGGCGCACACCCATGCCCCGAGCCG
This sequence comes from uncultured Propionibacteriaceae bacterium, assembly GCA_937988865.1. Classification (GTDB taxonomy): domain Bacteria; phylum Actinomycetota; class Actinomycetes; order Propionibacteriales; family Propionibacteriaceae; genus CALKHV01. The sequence continues at coordinate 27,787 of CALKHV010000179.1, forward strand.
CGTCCGAGGTGTGGTGCACGTCGGCGCTCTCGTCGGTGGGGCTACCGCTGCCGGGATGCTGGCCGATCATCTGGCCGGGCGAGTCGGCGATCCCGGCATGGGTCGCGACGTCGGTCGCGTCGCGATCACTGCTGTCGCCACCTGGGCCGTGCTGGGCGGCCGCTCACTCGAACGTGAGGCACTCACGATCCAGCGACAGCTCGCCGCCGGAGACCTCGACGCTGCGCGACGACAGGTGCGCAACCTCGTGGGTCGCGACCCCTCGCGCCTCTCGGCTGACGAGGTCGCCCGGGCCACCGTCGAGTCGGTCGCGGAGAACGGCGCCGATGCGCTGGTGGCGCCGCTGTGGTGGGGCGCGGTGGCGGGAGTGCCCGGCCTCGTGGCTTATCGCGCCATCAACACGCTCGATGCGATGATCGGTCACCGCTCCCCGCGCTATCGCGAGTTCGGTTGGGCCGCAGCCAGACTCGACGACGTGGCCAACTGGATCCCGGCCCGACTCACCGTGCTGAGCACCGCCGCAGCCACCGGCTCCGTGGCCGGTGTCCGCCGGGTGCTGATGACCGTCGCCCGGGACGCGCCCGCCCACCCGAGTCTGAATGCCGGACCGGTCGAGGCTGCCTTTGCGGCGGCGCTGGGTGTCTCGCTCGGGGGCTCCAACAGCTACGCCGGTGTCGTCGAGGACCGCGGCCGCCTCGGCGACGGTCCCGCTGTCACCGTCGACGACCTGGGATCGGCAGTGCGACTCGAGCGGCGCATCGGGCTGATCGCACTCGGCGTCATCGTCGCCGCTCGTAGTGCGGCCGCTCGCCGTGTCGTCAGCCGCCGGCGCGCACGCCGAGCCAGGTGACGCAGCCCGCCACGTCAGCAGTCGTCACCAGACCAGTGGGTGGTGCCGGTCGGGACACCACGACGACCGGGACGTCGAGCTCGGCGGCAGCGTCGAGTTTGGCGCTGGTGTAGCCACCGCCGGAGTCCTTGGTGACCAGGACGTCGACCCGATGACGGCGCATCAGGTCCCGTTCCCCACCCACCGAGTAGGGCCCGCGGTCCAGGACAACCGTCCACCGTGGGGGTGCAGGCTCAGCCAGCGGTTCGACCACCCGGACGAGCACATCTCGGTCGGACCAGCCGGCGAAATGGGGCAGCGTCTGACGCCCGCTGGAGAGGAAGGGCCTGCTGCCCAGCGCTTCCGCGGCCACACGCGCTGCATCGAGGTCGGGGACCCAGGTCCACGTGTCGGAGTCCGGTCGATCTGCCCAGCCGGGCCGGGCCAGGCGTGTCATCGGCAGACCGGTGCGGGCGCACGCCTGCACGGCATGAGCCGTCATCGTCGACGCGAACGGGTGGGTCGCGTCGATCAGATGGGTGAAGCCATCCGAGCGCAGGGTCCGGACCAGGCCATCGACGCCGCCGAAGCCACCGACGCGGACCGAGCCCACCGGCATCCGCGGATGGGCGACGCGGCCGGCGAGCGAGGACACGAAGTCGACCCCGGCGCTCTCCAACGCCACGGCCAGGGCACGTGCCTCAGCCGTGCCGCCCAGCACCAGAACCCGCATTCGGCGATGCTAACGCGCCCAGACCGACCGCCCGGGCGCCGCCCTTGGCAGAATCGGCCCATGGCCCTCGAACTGGACCGT
>CALKHV010000180.1 GCA_937988865.1 uncultured Propionibacteriaceae bacterium
TTGTGTCCGAGAGAGGACTTGAACCTCCATGCCCTTTACGGGCACTAGCACCTCAAGCTAGCGCGTCTACCTATTCCGCCACCCGGACAGGGTGTGCCTCCGGTCTCCCGGACGGCCTCTGAACAATAGCAAAAGCCACGCGTCCACGCACATCGGCGTCCACCTCGACCCATCTCGCAGCAGAAGGTGCCACGATGGCGGGATGAACGAGCCGGTCTGGATCGCTTCGTCCAGTCTCTCTGTGGAGCGCCACGGGGGAGTGGACTTCGAGGTGCGCCACATCCGCTTGCCGCACCAGACGTCGCGCAATGCCGTGCGTCGCCTGCTCACCGAACAGGCCGAGTATGGGGGCTGGGAGCTGATGCGCCTGCGCCGCTACCGGGACGGCACCCGGGACGCATGGCTTCGCCGCAAGATCATCCGCGTCCGCGCGACCCTGGCCTGATCAGCGTCCGTGGTTGGGACCACCACTGACATCGTCGAGGGCCGAGACGATGGGCTCGGGGAGCCGGCTGTCGTCCAGGTCGAGATAGGACGCCAATTGCTCCGGGGTCCTGGCGCCGAGCAGGGGCGCGGTCACCCCGGGGGCGTCACGGACCCAGAGGAGTGCGACTTGCGAGGGCGTGAGGCCCAACCCGTCCGCGGCGCGCGCGACCGCATCGACGATGGCGTTCGACTTGGCCCCCAGATAGGGATCGACGAACCACGAGAAGTGGTCGGTGGCCCCCCGCGAGCCACGCGGCACGCCTGATCGGTACTTGCCTGTGAGCACACCCCGGCCCAGCGGTGACCAGGGGAAGCAGCCCATGTCGTGAGCCCGGAGGGCGGGCAGGACCTCGACCTCGGCGCGCCGGGCCAGCAGCGAATACTCCACCTGGCCACTGACGAGGCGGGTCCGTCCGGGGACGGCCTGCTGCCACGTGGCAGCTCGTGCGGTTTGCCACCCTACGTAATTGCAGATCCCGACGTAGCGAGCCATCCCCGACGACACGGCGTGATCGAGCGTCGCCAGCGTCTCCTCCAGGGGAGCATCGCCCCACGCGTGAACCTGCCAGAGGTCGACATGGTCGGTGTGGAGGCGACGCAAGGAACCCGCCAGGTCGTCCAGCAGCGCACCTCGTGACGTGTCGACGACTCGCTGCCCGTCCTGGATTCCGAAGCCCGCCTTCGTGGCGATCACGAGATCATCGCGCGCGAAATCCGAGTGCATCAGTTTTCCCAGGATCTTCTCCGCCACCCCCGCGCCGTAGGCGGGCGCGGTATCGACCAGCGTCCCGCCGGCCCCCACGAACGCACGGAGCAGGTTGCGGGCCTCGGTGGGCGACGTGTCACGTCCCCAGGTCATGGTTCCCAGACCGAGGCGTGATACCGAAAGTCCGCTGCTCCCCACCCTTCGCTGTTGCACCCGGCAAGCCTATCGGTGACCCGTCGGGGAAGCCGAAGCGAGGAATTGTCATGACCACCGGCCACAATGGTCCTCATGCCCACTCTCGTCGTTGTGCGCCACGGATTGTCCACCTCGAATGTCGAGGGGACGCTGGCCGGAAGAACGCTGGGTGTCCAGCTCACGGAGGCCGGCCGCAGCCAGGCGATGGGCGTGGGGGAGCGATTGCGGGGGATCTCCTTCACGCACGTGGTCGTGTCGCGGCTGCGCCGATGTGCCGAGACCTGGGAGCTGCTCTCCGAGACTGCCGGCATCTGGACGAACCCACGAATCGACGATCGGGCCCTGGAGGCCGACTACGGCGACTGGACGGGACGTCCGCTTTCCGAGCTCGTGACCGAACCGCTGTGGCAGACCATCCTGACGCGCCCGAGTGAGGTCCGCTTCCCGGGTGGAGAGTCGATGCTCGAGACCCGAGAACGGGTGCTCGACCTGGTCCGCGATCTCAACGCTGACTCCGGAACTGAAGACACCTGGCTACTCGTGACCCACGGAGACCCGATCAAGATGATCCTGTCGGACGCACTGGGCGCGCCCTTCGACGAGTTTCAACGCGTCGTGGTCGACCCCGCGTCCATCAGCGTCGTGCACTACGTCGAGGGTGGAAAACCCCTCGTCATCGCCATGAACACCCTTGAAGGCCAGATCCGCAGGCGCCTCCCGCCGGGCATGCAGCACCCGCAGCTGGGGGGCGGCGTGGGGGCGTTCGAGGACGACGACGAATAGGCTGGGTGGCATGGCGCGCATCACGCACAGCTTCGACTTCCCGGATCGTTTCGTCGCGGGCACGACGGGGCGACCCGGTGAGCGGACGTTCTTCATCCAGGCTCGCGAGGATGGACGCCTGCTGAGCGTCCTGTGCGAGAAGCAGCAGGTCCAGGTGCTGGCCGATCATCTCGAGCGCATTCTGGACGAGCTCATCCGCATGGGCTCGTCCGGACTGCCCGTCCCCCCTGCGGTGGCTTCTGCCGATGACCTCGATCCGCTCGACGTCCCGATCGAGGAGGAGTTCCGCGTGGGGACGATGACCATCGCGTGGGACCCCGACGCCCACTGCGTCCAGATCGAGCTCTTCGCGATGGTCGATGAGGACGATGTCGACCCACTCACTGACATCGTCTTCGGCGAGGAGGCCGATGGCATGGCGGCGCGGGAGGCCCTGTGCGTCCGACTCACCCCAGTGGACGCACGGCAGTTCGTCGCCCGCAGTCGTTCGCTGGTCAGCGCCGGTCGACCTGCCTGTCCGTTCTGCGCCCAGCCGATCAACCCCGGCGGCCACATCTGTCCGAGATCCAATGGCTACCGCAAGCCTCTCTTCGACCTCTCCTGAGGGCCTTCGACTGATTGGACGCCTCGTTGAGGCGTCCAACGCCACGTTCGTCGTCGAGGATGCGGGCGGCGCGAGGTTCGTCTACAAGCCGGTTGCGGGGGAGGCACCGTTGTGGGATTTCCCCGACCACACCCTCGGACGCCGGGAGGTCGCCGCGTACGAGGTGAGCCGGGCGTCCGGTTTCGATGTCGTGCCGTCCACCACCTGGGTCAACGGTCCGCTGGGTGAGGGGAGCCTCCAGGCCTGGGTCGACGATGACGGTCCCGCACTGGCGCGGCTCGTTCCTGCCGACGAGGTACCCGACGACTGGTACGGCATCGTCCTGGGTGTCGACGCGCACGATCGCGAGGTGGCCCTCATCCACGCCGCGCACCCGGGTCTACGCCGTCTCGCGCTGTTCGACGCCGTCGTGAACAACGCCGACCGCAAGGCAGGACACATCCTGACGGATGGGGACGCGGTGCTCGGCTGCGACCACGGAGTCAGTTTCCACGTCGAGCCCAAGTTGCGGACCATCCTGTGGGGGTGGGCCGGCGAGCCGTTCACGGCAACTGAGCGGGACCTGCTGCGAGGCGTGGTGGCACACGCCCCCGCGGCGGTGGAGGAGTGGCTCGAGGCGTCCGAGGTGGACGCCCTCGTCGAGCGATGTCACGCACTGCTCGCCGCCGGGACGTTCCCCGAGCCGGGCGACGCGTGGCCAGTGATCCCGTGGCCGCCGATCTGAGCCCTGGCCGACCAGTTCGACGGCGGGGTCATCGACCCGCTGTCGTTCGGCTGTGTTCCGGTGTCCGGGTAGCTTTGTCCCATGCGCTCATGGACCCTCCCCCACGTCCCCGCGATCCAGGTGGCCAGCCCGGGCGCTCCCGCCCACCTCAGCGTGCACGACACCGCGTCCAGAGGACTGGTCGAGGTGGGCCCGGACGACGGTGCTGCCCGGATGTACGTGTGCGGCATCACGCCTTATGACGCCACGCACCTCGGCCATGCGAACACCTACGTGACCTTCGACCTGTTGAACCGGGTGTGGCGTGATCTTGGGCTCGAGGTCATCTACGCCCAGAACATCACCGACGTCGATGACCCCCTGCTCGAACGAGCCCTTGCGACCGGCCAGGACTGGGAGGAGCTCGCCTCCAGCCAGATCGACCTCTTCCGGGCCGACATGGAGGCTCTGCGCGTCCTGCCGCCCGACCACTACATCGGTGTGGTCGAGTGCGTCACCTGTGTGACGGCGCTCCTGGAGGATCTGGTCGATCGTGGTGCGGTCTACCAGATCGAGGACGCCGCGTACCCCGACTGGTACTTCACGTGTTCACCGGCGCCGGGTTTCATGGGCATCTCGCACCTCGACCGCGCGTCCGCCCTGGCGAAGTTCAGTGAGATGGGCGGTGATCCTGACCGTCCTGGCAAGCGCAATCCGCTCGACTGCCTCGTCTGGAGTCAACAGCGTCCCGGCGAGCCAGCCTGGGACTCACGATTCGGACGCGGCCGTCCCGGCTGGCACATCGAGTGCACCGCGATCGCGCTGCGCCATCTCGGACCTGATTTCGACGTGCAGGGGGGTGGGTCCGACCTGGTCTTCCCCCACCACGAGATGTGCGCCGCCGAAGGGATTGTGGCCAGTGGCGAACCCTTCGCCCAGGCTTTTGTGCACTCGGGCATGGTCGGGCTCCACGGCGAGAAGATGAGCAAGTCGAAGGGCAACCTCGAGCTCGTCTCGCGCTTGCGCAATGAGGGTGCCGATCCCATGGCGATCCGGCTCGCGCTGCTCAATCACCACTATCGCGACGACTGGGAGTGGACGCCCGACCAGCTGGAGGCGGCGTCCGCGCGTCTGGCCCTGTGGCGCGACGCGGTGCACGCCACCTCCGCTCTGCCTGCCAACGACACTCTCGCGGCCATTCGAACCGCGCTGCGCAACGACCTGGACGCACCGGCCGCACTCGCAGCAGTGGACGCCTGGGCGGGGGCGTCGACCAGCATCGAGTCGGACGATGTGGACGCTCCGCACGTCATGACCGTCGCGGTGGATGCCCTCCTCGGGATCGAGCTCTAGCGGGTCGCCCGCACTCGGTCAGCCCGCACTCGGTCAACCCAGCACGGACGTCATGCTCGTCGCCGGGTCGACCGCGTGGGTGAGGAAGCCCTGGGCGTCCATGAAGGTCGTCATCGCCGACCAGCTCGCTGGGTCGAGCTTTCCCGTCACCGCGTCACTGGTCGCGGCGGCGCGTCCTGTGAACAGCGGCACGGTGGCCTCGAGGGTGGCCAGCGCGGAGGCTCGCGCCGCGTCCTCCGACAACCCCGGGACGCGGGTCTGCGTCGCTGTGAGCGCAGCCTCGTGGTCGTCCACGACCGCGCGGATCCCGGCGACCATCGAGGTCGCCACCGACTTCACGAGGTCGGGTTTGCTGTCGAGAAGGGCGCGCGTGGTGGCCAGCACGATGCTCACCAGGGGCACGTCGTCCCCGATGGTGATGTCCCGCGTGGCGATCCCTGCGAGCCCGAACTGGACGGAGTCGTTGTTCGAGAACCCGACGACGGCGTCCACCTTGCCCGTGCTGAGGGCGGCCTGGGAGGTGTAACCGATCTCGACGACCTGAATGTCCTCGGTGGTCAATCCCGCGTTCTTCAGTGCGACCTGCAGGCCGAACCACGACTCGCCATAACGCCCGGGGACGCCGACCTTCTTCCCCTTCAGGTCGCCCATCGACTGGGCGGCCGACGAAGCGGGGACGATCACGACCACCGGATACACCTGGTAGTAGCCGGCCACAGCCACGAGGTCGACCCCATTGGACACTGCCTGGACGAGTTCGTCCCCGCCCGCGATCACGAACTGTTCCTGATCTGCTGCGATGGCGGTGAACAACCCCTCGGACGCACCGTGATGGCGCAGAGTCGCGTCCACTCCGTTCGCCATGAAGAGGCCCTGATCGACAGCGACGTAGAACGGCGCGAACTGGACGTTGGGAATGTAGGTGAGCCCGATGGTTGTCTGCGTCCGGGCGCTGGGCGTGCTGGATGGGTCCGGCGTCGAGCTGCAACCGACGAGACCGGTGGCGAGGACGCCCAGGCCGGCGAGGAGGAGGTGGCGGCGTTGCATGGGGGTGCCTTTCATTCGGAGTCCCTGAGCAGGGAGTTGATGACATCGCTCTGACGCTCGAATGAGCGGATGAGCAGGTAGAACGCCGATGCGATGACGCACAGGACGATGATCGAGGCGAACATCCCGGTCGTGTCGACCGCGTCGCGCTGGCTGGTGAGGATCGTGCCCATGCCGTGCCCACCCATGACCATCTCGCCGACGACGGCGCCGGTGATGCTCAGTGTGAACCCGTTGCGGAGGCCCGCCAGCATGCTGGGCATGGCCAGCGGGCCTTCGATGTGGAACAGCAGTGCTGCCTGGCCGGCGCCGTCCATGCGGGCGGCGTCGATGACCGAAGGGTCAACGTGACGCAGCCCGACGACCGTCGAGATGAGGATCGGGAAGAACACCATCAGTGCGCAGAGCGTGACGATGGCCCGGAATCCGTAGTCAACCCAGAGCACGAGCAAGGGAGCCAGGGCGATGGCGGGGATCGCCTGCGTGGCGCCCAGGAAGGGTTGCACTGCGGCCGAGAACCACCGGGATCGATGGATCCACACCGCCAGGGGCAGGGCCACCGCCGCACCGAGCAGGCATCCGCCCAACGCCTCGGCCAACGTCGTCCCCAGGTAGCCCCACAGAACGGGATCGCCGAGGTCGGTGGCCAGTCGGCGGGCGACGGCGTCCGGGCTGGGCAGCAGGAAGGATTGGACACCCGAGAACGCCGTGGTCACCCACCACCCCAGCAGAAGGAGGACGCCCAGCGCCAGCGGTGCGACCAGGTCGCGTCTCGCATGGGGCTTCATGGGTCCTCCGGCTCGTCGTGGCGGCGCCGGGGCTGTCATGGAGGCGGTGGACGCACGGGTACACCGCGCACGCACCGCAGACGCCCGGGCGTGCGTGGACGCATGCCACGAACCCAGCCGTCCGTGCTTCCTCCCATCCGGACTTTCACCGTCGGTCCCGGAATTCCACCAGGTCAACCTCGCCCCAGATTCAGGGCTCGGGTCGCGGACTATCACCGCCGGTTCGGGTTTTCACCGACCCCGGAGCACGTTGCTTGGTTCCATCATAGTCCGCCGCCCTGTGGGCTCGCTGTGCGCCCAACGGCGTCCACTCAGGGCCGGGACTCCGGCGCGAACGCGTCGTCCGGCTAGGCTCACGCCGTGAGCAAGTCATTCGAGGACCTCTTCGTCCAACTGCAGAACACCGCGGCGACGCGTCCGGACGGGTCTGGGACGGTCGCACGACTGGACGCGGGGGTCCACGAGATCGGGAAGAAGATCGTCGAGGAGGCCGCCGAGGTCTGGATGGCCTCGGAGTTCCAGTCGCGTGAGGCGGCGGCCGAAGAAATCAGCCAGCTCATCTACCACCTCCAGGTCATGATGCTTGCGCTCGACCTCGACCTCGACGACGTCTACCGCCACCTCTGAGTCGTCAACTCACCTGACAAGGACCGATCGTGAACGAACGCCCCCTGCTGAAGATCGCCGTGCCCAACAAGGGCTCACTGTCGGACGGCGCGACGCAGATGCTGCGCGAGGCCGGTTACCGCCAGCGCAATGATCCCAAGGACCTGGTCCTCCTCGACGAGGCGAACGCGGTCGAGTTCTACTACCTGCGTCCGCGTGACATTGCGGTCTACGTGGGGGAGGGGACGCTCGACCTCGGCGTCACCGGACGCGACATGCTGCTCGACTCCGGCGCCCAGGCCGATGAGGTCATGCAACTCGGATTCGGTGCGTCCCGATTCCGGTTCGCGGCGCCCGGGGGAAGCTCGATGACGCTGAAGGACCTGGACGGCGTGCGGGTCGCCACGTCGTACCCCGGTCTCCTGGGCACCTATCTGCAATCGCACGGCGTGAGCGCCCGGTTGATCAAGCTGGACGGCGCAGTCGAGTCATCCATCCGGCTCGGCGTGGCAGATGCCATCGCAGACGTGGTCGAGACCGGGACGACGCTGAAGAAGGCCGGGCTGGAACTCTTCGGTGACCCGATCTGCCTGTCAGAGGCGATCCTGATCCAGCGGCGTGGCACAGACGCGCCGGTGGGCGTCGATCAATTGCTCCGACGCCTGTCCGGCGTCCTCGTGGCCCGCAACTACGTCATGCTCGATTACGACGTGGCGGCAGCGAACCTCGAGACGACCTGTGCCATCGCACCGGGACTCGAAGGGCCGACCGTCTCGTCCCTCGCCAAGCAGGGATGGCACGCAGTGCGTGCAATGGTGCCTCGAAAGGACGCCCAGACCCTCATGGACGCGCTGTGGGACGCCGGTGCCCGAGCGATCCTCGTGACCGACATCTCTGCCTGCCGGTTGTAGGGGGATACCGTGGTCGACGTGACATCTGCCGATACCCCCGCCACCGGTCAGACGGTTGTCTTCCGCTCGCGTCCGGCCTTGTGGACGGCCATCATCCTGTCAACCGTGCTCGTCGTCGGTTCCCTGATGTTGTGGAACTCCATGGGTGCGTTGCAGGACAAGTTCACGGCACCCCAGATCGGGACGCTCATCTTCTTCCTGTTGTTCATCGTCGGGCTCATGCTGGCCATCGGCTTGAGCAAGCTGGTGGCATCTCCGGATGGCGTGACGGTGCGCAACGTGGTCTCGACCAAGCATTTCGCGTGGGCCGAGGTCGCCGGCGTGAGCTTCAACTCCGGAGATCCGTGGGCGTACCTGAACCTCCGTAGTGATCACGAGATCGAGGACGGCGAAACCCACATGATCCTCGCCATGCAGCGCGCAGAAGGCGAATCGGTGACGGAGAAGGTTCGTCAGTTCCGCGGGCTCATCGCGGCACACCAAGCCTGAGGTGGGCCCGCCGCGGATTCAGGACCGCGTCAGATTCAGGCGGTCTCACTCGATCCCCCGCGACTTCAGCAGGGCCTCGATCTCGGCGTCCTCCGGATCGACCGGCGCCTTTCCCGAGGCTTTGACCGGCGCCTTGGCGGGTGTTGCCACCGCCGGGACGGCCCCGCGTCCGGGGCTGACCGCCGGCGCCGGATTCGCGGCTCGTGCCGCTCGCCGCTCCTTGGCCATGGCGCGGGTGACCGGCTTGACGAAGTTGGCGATCACCCACAGCAGGACGCCGGTCCCGGCGATCCCCAGGCCGACCATCATCCGGCGATCGAGCACCTGACGGTTGGCCCAGTCGATCAGGCTCTCCACGCCGTTGCCACCCATGTCGAGGACACCGGTCAACCACGCGCCAGCAGCAAGCACCGCGAGGCCCAGTCCGCGGAGCAGTGAGCGGACAGACTGTCGCGTCGACCACCTCACCGCCGTCCAGACGAGGGTGAGCACGATGAAGGCAGCGGTGCAGATCAGCACGATGGTCTGGGTGTCCAGGGTTCCGTCCATGGATCCAGCGTTGCACAACCGTCCGTGGAACCGAAGCGCCGCATCCCGGAGTCGCCCCCGTCCTTCCCGTTCACTGGGTGAACGAGAAGGTTTCCGTCCCCGAACTGTCCGTGGCCCGGACGCTGAATGCGCCACTGCGCAGGTCGGCGTCCAGCGTGGCGCTGTGGCCGTCCCTCGTCCACGTCAGCCCGATGCGGTCTGGCGGAGTGTCGGCGACCTCGAGTTGGGCGTCAAAGCCGAAGGCGGGGCACTCCTGTCGGAACCGCAGCAGCTCCAGCTGCCGCTGGACGACCGGCTGGGCAAGCCCCTGGACGACTTCGGTGGAGGTCAGGTTGGTGCGGTTGATCTCCTTGTGTCCACCTTCTCCGGCCCGCGCGACAGCGTCATGGTCGTTCCTGCCCGCGAACAGGTCCAGGTACCAGACCTGTGGTTTGCCCGGCGTGAACAGCTGGATGGCTCGGGCGAGAAGCAGCTTCGTCTCGTCCTCCCCCAGAGCGCTGAAGTAGGTCGCGTTCACCTGGTAGTAGAGCTGCTTCTGGCCGTGCAGGTCCTTCACGTAGCCGCCACGGCCCTTGACCACCTGAATCAGGTGGTCGATCTGTTCATCACTGAGCAGTCCCTTGAGGTCGAGCAAGGGGATGCCGTCGTGGCAGCCGAGCATGTTGACGGTGTTGATGCCCTTGGCGCGCATCTCGCGGAACCAACCCAGGAGGATCGACGCGTCGCCGGTCTCCAGAGCATGGATGAGCAGCCCCGGAAGGAAGAAGTCGTAGGTGAGGAATCCCTTGTCAGCGAGGGTCTGGTGGATTCCCTCCTCGTACTTCGAATGAATCTCGGGCAGCAGCGTCAAGCCTCGGCGGTCGGCCAGGCCCTTCACGCGGTCGAGGAGTTCCCAGGTGCCCGGGTCGTTGAGGAAGTTCTTCTCGCCCGGGGATTTCGGTGCGTAGGCGAAGGCGTCCAGTCGGACCACCTGAGCGCCATACCCGGCGAGTTTGTCGAGGGTGTCGGCGTAGAAGTCCCACACCAGGGGGGAGGCGATGTTGAGGTCCATCTGGCCGAGGTAGCGGCGCTTCGACTCCAACAGGTCCACGACAGGCGTCCGGTGTTGCTCGAACCCGGTGAAGTCCACTGTCGAAGGCTTCTGGCCGGCGTCCAGCGCGGTGTTGACGCGTTGGGCCAACACCTGAGCACTCGCGTACTGCAGGCCCGCGACCTCCATCAGGTCCTGCGGGTCGAGGCGCGGGTAGCGCACCTCCTGGTAGAACGTGTTCCAGTAGGGCTTCTCGGAACCGTCCGGCATCCTCACGTTGAGGATGGGCAGCCCCGGCTTGCGGAAGAACATGTCCTGGATCAGGTCGGGACGCGGCTGGATGTAGCCATCGTCGGTCATGTCGCCGCAGCCGTCCCAGAACCGGTTCCAGTCGATGAAGAAGTCCTTGTAGATCGATCGATCGCCATGGCGGAGGATGTCCTGGAACTGACTGGAGAGCACGGACGCATGGTTGAGGATGAAGTCGAACTTGAAATCGAGCCCGAGGTCGCGCAGGGCTTCCAGATCGTCCGACGTCGCATACAACTCGTTGAGCCCGTAGTCGATCACCGAAAAGCCGCGATCGAGGTCGGTGTTGAAGATGCTGGGGAGCAGGTACACCGAGCCGAAGGCGCCCTGCACCGCCGGGTGTGAGAAGAAGTGGACCAGGTCGTCGATCGTGCCGCCCAGGCTGTCGGGGTAGACGTTGAGCATCGGCCCCGGTTGTGGCAGGTCGGCTCCCATGGCGCGCAGGTAGGCCGGGAAGTCGAGCAACTCACCGGACTTCGAGACGATGATCTTCGCCTTCGGCGCCTGGGAGTGGAGCAGCCCCTGTTCGAGCTTGAGGACCATCGTGGTGAAGGGACTGTCAATCGCCCCGTCGCGATTGCGCGAACGCCGATGCGCCAGCGTCTCCTCGGGGGTGCTGTTCAGCAGGATGGGGACGTCGACGCCCGTGAGGAGGTCATTGTTGCCGTGCGTCCACTCCAGAATGATCACCTTGAGGCCCGAGACGTCGACCTGGTCGTACCAGCGGTCGTTCGCGGTGCGTCCCATGCGCTTGAGTGTGAGTTCGCCGGCGCCCGCCTTGAAGCTCGCCAGGATGGCGTTCACCTCGTCGAAGTCGATCTCGTTCGCCGTGCCTAGGTATCCCTGCAGGGCCTTCCGACCTGCCCGCTGGTAGCCGGTGAGCCACGGATGCTGCACCGTCTGGGCCGGGTCTGCGTCCAGATCGCGTTCGATGAGATCGGCCAGAGTCGATCTCTCGGCAGCGTGATAGGCGGACGCCGCCACCAGGGCCTGGAGTCCTCCGACCCGGAAGATGCGCGTCCGCTCGGCGTCGTTGGCTGAGGGGACGCGGCGAGGGTAGTTGTCGCCCGACATGACGTAGGCGCCGATCCCCGCCGCATTCAGGTAGTAGGCGAGCAGCGATCCGATCTCGGACTTGCCCACGCCTGACCCCCCGTGCACGGAGACGACTGCGCGTCCGGGAGGGGTCGAGAGCAGCGGCTGCAGCAGTTCCACGAGCCGCGGGTAGATCGTCTGGGCCTTCGCCACGTGTTGGTCGGTGATCTGCACCTTGTCGCCGGGCATGTCACCGGACGGGATGGCATCGAGATCAGGGATGGGGGGAATGATCGTGCTCATGAGTGCTCCACGTGTCCGAAGGTCGAAATGCCGACAGGGATCGGACGCACACGTCACCATGTGGCCGACCAGATCTCAGGTTACGGGCGGGGTCGGCTGCCCAGCGGGGTTTACGGCGATCTGCTGGATAGGGTTGGCCCATGCGCAATCTGGCCCCACCGAACCCCGCGTTCGAGGGCGACCTTGGAGACGCCGACCCCGGCGTCCGGCAGGCGGTGGCGTCGGCGGACGACCAGGAAGGCTATCTGCGGGCGATCGCGGCCCTCTGCACAACTCGGCTCCTGATGCCCATCGTCGCGAGCGGTGACGAGTCGATGGACGGACCTGATCCCACACGTCACGCCGAGATGGCTGCAGTCAGCATCCGGAACGATGCAGGGGAGGGCGCCCTTCTCGCGTTCACCGGTCTGGATGCGCTCCAGGCCTGGCAATCGGACGCTCGGCCTGTTCCGTGCCTGCTCGACGACCTGGCAGCCACGGTGGTCGAGACGGGTGACGACGTCCTGCTTCTCGACGTCGCAGGGCCGACCCCGTTCGTGGTCGGTCATGATCTCATTGTCGAGTTGGCCCGCGGACGCCGGCTCGTCCACCTGCCAGATGGTGGATTCGGGTGGATGTTCCGCGACACCGGCCCGGAGACGCCGAGGCGTCAGATCGGCGGCAGTAGGGTCGCGCCATGAGGTTCGACAACGTTCGCCTGCTCTGTGACCACTACCGCGACACCTTCCTCTTCTACCGCGACGTGATCGGTCTGACGTGCACGTACGGTGACGAGGGTTCGTCCTACGCGGCCTTCTCCGAAGGCCCGCACCTGTTCGACCGCGCCGAGATGATGGCGTCCCTCGACCTGGATGCGCTGCCGCGCGGCGCTACGACGAACGTTCTTGTCTTCGAGGTGCCCAACCTCTACGCCGAGACGGCCGCGATGGTGGCGCGTGGGGCGATGCCGATCGCCCCGATCACCAAGCGTGCGAGCTGGGGCGTCGCCACAGTGCACCTGCTCGATCCGGAGGGCAACCTCGTCGAACTCATGACGCCGCTGGACTGAATCCGTCCTGGCTTCGTCGGTTGCGCGCTGTGGCGCACAGACGGGCCATGTCAAATTCGGCGGTGACCCGCATTGGGTCACCGCCGAATCGTCAAAATTGGGGGAGTCAGGGCCCGCTCGTCGCGGTCAAGCTGGTCCGACAGGGTCAGCGCGCCAAGGGCCAATCGCCCTGTCCGCCGTTGGCGACCACCTGGACGCTCTTGACGAACGGAGTTGCCTGCTCGGCCGACACGGCGCTCAGGGGGATGGCAGCCAAGGCCCCCGCAAGGGCTAATGCTGCGACAACTTTGCGTACGGTCCCCATGGTGTACTCCCCTCCCGGGATTGCTGGCTCAAGTGACTCAAAACCTACGGGAGCTTGACTAGCTTGTCAAGATTTGACAAGGTGCAGGTTAGGAGAACTTTTGACGGGAGGACGCCGTGGCACCAGCTCGCCTGCCCGTGTCCGTGTCGATCGAACCGCCCCGCGCGCCACATGGGGCCGAGTTCGGTCATCTGCTGCGAGAAAGCCGCCGTCATCGGGGTATGTCGCAAGAGGCGCTCGGAGGCGACAGGTACTCCGGAAGCTACATTTCCCACCTCGAGAGTGGCCGGCGCGCACCGACGGTCGAGGTCGTCGACTTCCTTGCGCGACGCCTGGGTGTGTCACCGCTCGAGTGGGGGATCAACGGGCCGTCGAACGCGGTGCCGCTCGGCGTCGTTCGCCCGGGGCCAGACCTCGTCGAGAATCTTCTTGTAGCCCAGCGTGCACGGTCAGATCGCGATTGGGTGTCGGCAGAGGCTCACGCCGTCAAGGCTGCGGAGAGCGCAACTTTGGCCGGTGACTCGATCCGGCACTGGGAGGCCACGTATGTCATCGCCCAGGCGAGGTTCGCCGGGGCCCAGTTCGGCGACGCGGCAGAGATCGCGTCCCAACTGGCCGAACATGAGGCGGCCAGGGACCTTCCGGTCGCCAGGGCGCAGGCCCTCAGCCTCGCATCCAGCGCCTACCGGTCCAGCGACAAACTCGGGTGGGCCGTGGCCTGTGCGGCTCGAGCCGTCGAGGCGGCGTCCACCACACCGCCCATCATCAGGGCTGAGGCGCTGATGGCGCTTGTCAGCGCACTGTCCGAGGCCGGCCATTCCTCCGAGGAAGTCGCCGCCTACCTCGTTCCACTCGAGGCGATCATGCCCCAGTTGGCGTCGGACCATTCCCGGGGCATGGTGGCATGGACGCTGGGGACCGCGGCGTTCAAGTGCGGTGACGTGCTGAAGGGGGTCGCCTGGCATCGGCAGGCCCAGACTCTGCTCGATCCGCAGCGCGACCTGAGACTGTGGCTGCGCTTCCATCGGGCAGCCGCCAATTGCCGTCTGGACGCGGGCATGACTGACGGTGTCGCGGAGTTGCTGCGTGTCAGCGCCACGGCTCTCGAAATCGTGGGAAACCCACTGGACGTTGTGGAGCTCCGGCAGGCACAAGCCAGGCTTGCGCAGCAGGAGGGCGATCCTGCAACCGCGATGGCAGTGATCCGCACCGTCATGGATGATCCCACCTTGAGTGCCACCGAGCACAGCCGGGCAGCATCCGAAATGATCCTCGCCGACGCCGCTGCGGCGCTCGGCGACTGGAACACAGCGCTCGAGCACTATCGTCTGGCCGCTCGCCAGTTCGAGCATGAGGGCCGCCTGCGCCAAGCCCTCGAAGCGTGGCGAACCGCAACCGACGCTTCGACTCTACAAAATTCTTGACAAGACTTGACAGCCACTGTCAAGCGTGATGGAATCTTCTTGTCGGCGTTCGCGGAGACGCCGGAGGTGAACAAACCGATTCGATGCCCGTGGCTGACGCCCCAACCCCCCCCTGTCAGCCGCGGGCATCGATTCGTTTGCAGCTGCAGAGGCGACGCGTGTGCGTCGTAGGAGCCGCACGTCTCGCTCCCCAGGTCGGCGCCTTGGCTCCCCACTCTCACCGCCGGGGCCCGCGCCCCACGGGCGACGCGCCCAGGGTGTCATCGCCCGTTTGGCCCCCGCGTGGCAGTCCGCTAGACTCGTGTGGATTGATCGGGCCAACAGGCCGGATCCGCGAAAAGTGGGGGCCTGACCTCCCACCCGCAACCGGGGTTGACCTGGTCGGGTCGGTAATGGTTCGGCGGCTGCGTGTGCAGTCGGCTGAGCTTCAGGCTCCTGCGTCCGCGGGGGCCTTTTCTGTTGTACCGGTCCTCATCACTCACCTTGGAGGACACATCAGCACTGAACCGCGCATCAATGAGCGGATCCGGGTTCCGGAGGTCCGACTGGTCGGCCCTGCCGGCGAGCAGGTCGGCATCGTCCGGATCGAGCAGGCCCTGCAATTGGCCCGCGAGCATGACCTGGACCTGGTCGAGGTCGCACCGATGGCTCGTCCACCGGTGTGCAAGCTCATGGACTACGGCAAGTTCAAGTACGAGAACGCGCAGAAGGCCCGTGACGCACGACGGAACCAGACCAACACCGTCATCAAGGAGATGAAGCTCCGTCCCAAGATCGACGAACACGACTACGAGACGAAGAAGGGCCACGTGGTCCGCTTCCTCAAGGCCGGTGACAAGGTCAAGATCACGATCATGTTCCGTGGACGCGAACAGTCGCGTCCCGAACTGGGCGTCAACCTGCTCAAGCGACTGGCGGACGACGTGGTGGAGCATGGCTTCGTCGAGTCCTCGCCGAAGCTCGACGGGCGCAACATGTTGATGGTCCTCGGGCCCACTCGTAAGAAGACCGAGGCGAGGGCCGAGGAAAAGGTCGAGCGGGACCGTCGGATGGCGGAACGGGCGGCCGAGCAGGAGGCGGAAAAGAAGCTGGAGGCGGAGTTCCGCGCCAGCCACACCCCGCAGCCCACCAGGAAGAAGCGGGGCCCGGCAGACAACCTGGACCCCGACATCGATCTCGGCTGATCCCAGCCACCGAACCGGCCACGGTCGGTTCACCCGTCGCAGCAGCCTGCGATGGGCCAACTGTGAAAGATGAACGGAGCGGCACCCATGCCGAAGATGAAGGCGCACTCGGGCGCCAAGAAGCGCTTCAAGATCACCGGCACCGGCAAGATCATGCACGCCACTGCCGGCAAGCGACACCTGAACGAACACAAGCCGTCCTCCCGGACGCGTCGCATGAGCCTCGACGGCGTCCTGGCCTCCGGTGACGCGAAGAAGGCCCGTCGTCTCCTCGGCAAGCACAAGGGCAAGTGATCCCGGTCGTCTGACCACCCTCCGGGACACCCCGGTCCACCCGCCGAGCACTCGGCAACCCCGTCACATCGGCCGAACGGGCCGAGTACAACCAAGGAGTGAGACATGGCACGCGTCAAGCGTTCTGTGAATGCGCACAAGAAGCGCCGCGAAATCCTCGAGATGGCGTCCGGCTACCGCGGTCAGAGGTCGCGCCTGTACCGCAAGGCCAAGGAGCAGATGCTCCACTCGATGGCCTACGCCTACAACGACCGCCGCAACCGCAAGGGCGACTTCCGCTCCCTGTGGATTCAGCGCATCAACGCGGCCTGCCGCGCCGAGGGCATGACCTACAACCGCTTCATCAACGGCCTCAAGGTCGCAGGTGTCGAGGTGGACCGCAAGATCCTCGCCGAGTTGGCCGTGAGCGATTCCGCCGCCTTCGCGAAGCTGGTCCAGGTCGCCAAGGACAACCAGCCCGCCGCTGCCTGATCCAGGCTTCCATGACGCACGAGCCGGACGCGCTGCCCCTGATCTCCAGGGCGCAACAGCGTTCGGCTCGTCGTCTGCTCAGCCGCAAGGGTCGTGACGAGTCGGGGCTGTTCCTCGTCGAGGGGACGCAGGCCGTCCGTGAGGCGCTCGGGCGTCCCGAACTGGTCGAGGCCCTGATCGTCGACCGACCGGAAGACCACGCGTCCCTCATCGCTCTCGCCGACCCGGGGATTTGCTGGCGAGCAACGTCAGAGGATGTCGCGGCCCTTGCTGACACCGTCACGTCCCAAGGGTGTTTCGCCATTTGTCGCCAACTGTCCGCGTCCCTCGGGGACGTGGTGGACGCAAGACTTGTCGTGATCTGTGCCCAGGTGCGTGACCCGGGTAACGCCGGCACGGTGATCCGCTGCGCCGATGCCTTCGGTGCGGACGCAGTAGTCCTCACCGCTGGTTCCGTGGAGCTTCACAATCCCAAGACAGTGCGTGCGTCGGTGGGAAGTGTGTTCCATCTCCCCGTCGTCGCGGGCGTCACCCTTTCGTCCGCCGTCGACTGGGCCAGAGATCTTGGCCTTCAGGTCCTGGCCGCCGACGGCGGCGGACGGGTCCTCACCGACGTCGACCTGGCGCGCCCGACAGCCTGGATCATGGGGAACGAGGCCTGGGGACTCCCGGATGATGAGCGCGAGCTTGCCGACGACGTGGTCGGCGTCCCGATGTGGGGTCGGGCGGAATCCCTCAACTTGTCGACTGCCGCGGCAGTCTGTCTGTTTGCCACCGCGAGCGCCCAGCGGGCTTGAGCCGCGCCCAGCGGCGTGGGCAGGGCGCGACGCGCGCCCGACAGCGTCCACAAGGGGATCTCGTTCGCTTCGCACCCCCTCGTCTTCCTAAACTGTCACGCGTCACACGAACCTGAGGGGAGCCCATGAGCGGGCCGAACACGAACTACGACCCGGTGCAGGTTGCCGCGCTCGACGAGCACCAGGTCGATGCCATGGTGGCCGATGCGCTGTCTGCCATCGAAGCCGCAGGCACGACCGCAGAATTGAAGCAGGCCCGGCTCGACCACGCGGGCGACCGCTCGCCCCTCGCGCTCGCCAATCGTGAGCTGGGAGCACTACCTCCAGAGGCGCGCAAGATCGCTGGTCAGCGGATGGGTCGGGCGCGGGGACGCGTGGCCGACGCGATCAAGGTCCGGGAAGCTGACCTGTCGGCGTCCGAACTGGAGGCCGCTCTGCGCGCCGAGCGCGTCGACATGACCCTCCCGGTCGAGCCGCATCCCCAGGGGGCTGTGCATCCGGTGACGGCCCTCATGGACGCGATGAACGACGTGTTCGTCGCCATGGGCTGGGAGGTGGCCGAAGGCCCGGAACTTGAGGCCGAGTGGCTCAATTTCGATGCGCTCAACATCGCACCTGATCACCCCTCCCGGGGCACCACCGACACGCTGTTCGTCGACCCGGTCGAGAATGCGATGGTCATGCGGACGCACACCTCCCCGGTGCAGATCCGCGCTCTGCTCGAGCGAGAACTGCCGGTGTACGTGGTCTGCCCCGGGCGCACCTATCGCGCCGACGAATACGACCCCACCCACCTGCCGGTCTTCCACCAGATCGAGGGCCTCTGCGTCGACAAGGGCATCACCCTCGCTCATCTGCGAGGCACTCTCGACCACTTCGCCAAGTCGATGTTCGGCGATGTCGAGACGCGCCTGCGTCCGCATTACTTCCCCTTCACCGAGCCGAGCGCCGAGATGGACCTGCAGTGCTTCGTCTGCAAGGGCGCGAGCGTGGGCAACCCCGAGCGCCCGTGCCGCACCTGCAAGTCCGAGGGCTGGATCGAATGGGGTGGATGCGGTGTGGTGAACCCGCGCGTCCTTGCCGCGGTAGGAATTGATCCAGACGTCTACTCCGGGTTTGCGTTCGGCATGGGCGTCGAGCGGACGCTCATGTTCCGAAACGGAGCGGAAGACATGCGCGAGATGGTCGAGGGCGACATCCGCTTCAGCCGAACCCTCCTGGGAGGAGCACGATGAGGGCCCCCGTTTCATGGTTGCGCGACTGGGTCGCGCTGCCTCCCGAGGTCGCCGTCGATGACCTGGCCGACCGGTTCATCGGTCTCGGTCTGAACGTCGAGCGCATCGAGTCGATCGGTGCCGGGTGGACCGGCCCGGTCGTGGTGGGTCGGGTGCTGGAGTGCACACGCGAGAAGCACAAGAACGGCAAGCACATCTCGTACTGCCGGGTTGATGTCGGCGCGCACAACGATGAGTCGGGGTCCCGCGGCATCGTGTGCGGGGCTCCCAACGTCGCCGAGGGCCAACTTGTCGTGGTCGCCCTTCCCGGAGCCCTTCTGCCCGGCGACTTCGCCATCGCCGCCCGCAAGACCTACGGACACATCTCCGACGGCATGATCTGTGCCACCGACGAACTGGGAATCGGCGTCGATCACACGGGCATCCTCGTGCTCCCCGAAACGCTGGACGGACGCGCGCCGACGCTCGGTGAGGACGTCACCCCCTGGCTGGTCACACCCGATCAGGTGCTCGACATCGATGTGACCCCCGACATGAGTTACTGCCTGTCGATTCGCGGCCTGGCCCGCGAGGCCGCGACGGCTTACGGGGTCGCCTTCACCGACCCGGCGGCCCTGGCGACCCCTGCATCGACTGACGCAGGGGTAGGAGTGCGTCTCGATTCGGACGCCTGCCCGCTCTTCGTCGCGGTCAGTGTGACGGGCCTCGACCCCAGCGCGCCGTCGCCCAGCTGGATGCGGCAGCGGCTCGAGCTCGCTGGCATGCGGTCGATCTCGCTGGCGGTCGATGTGACCAACTACGTGATGCTCGAGACCGGCCAACCGCTCCACGCCTACGATGCCGATCGCCTCACCGGGGGCATCGTCGTCCGCCGGGCAGTGTCCGGTGAGACACTGACGACCCTTGACGGCCAGATGCGGACGCTTGATCCGGAGGACCTCCTGATCACCGATGCGTCAGGCCCGATCGGTCTCGCCGGGGTCATGGGTGGCGCGACCACCGAGCTCTCGGCGTCCACGATCAACATCGTCCTGGAAGGTGCCCACTTCGAGGCGCCCGTCATTTCGCGTGCCATGCGTCGACACAAGCTGCCCTCCGAGGCGTCCAAGCGGTTCGAACGGGGAGTCGATCCGGACGCCGCCTACGCGGCCTGCCACCGTGCCGCCGACCTGCTCGTCGAACTGGGCGGGGCCGTCAAGCTCGCAGCCGAGACCGTCGCAGGAGCAGTGCCCCGGATGCCGGGGCAAACCATCGACGGATCACTTCCGGCGACCATCCTGGGACTCTCGGTGGAACGCGAGAGGGTCGTTCAGATTCTTCGCTCCGTCGGGGTGCGGGTCGAGGTCGAGGAGGCCACACTCACCCTGCAGCCCCCGACTTGGCGAAACGACCTGGTCGACCCCTACGACTACGTCGAGGAGGTCGGGCGCAAGATCGGCTTCGACCGCATTCCGTCCGTTGTGCCCACTGCTCCCGTCGGACGCGGACTCACCCGTTTCCAGCGGCTGCGCAGGGCGGCCAACGCCGCAGTCTCGTCGCAGGGGCTCGTCGAGCTCATCACCTTGCCCTTCGTGAACGACACGGACCTCGACCGGATGGGCCTTCCTGCTGACGACCCCCGTCGTCGAGTGGTGCGCCTGGCGAACCCGCTGGCTGACACGTCCCCGTATCTTCGGACGTCGCTGCTCCCCGGCTTGTTCGCCGCAGTCGTCCGCAACACCAGTCGTGGTAACGACGATCTCGCGCTCTATGAGATGGGGAGCGTCTTCCTTGCCGGTGAGCCCAAGGCGGCACCCAGCCCGTCGGTCACTCGCCGTCCCAGCGATGCCGATCTCGCTGCGATCGCCGCAGCCTTGCCCGACCAACCTCGATTCCTCGCCGCGGTCGCCTGTGGTTCGTGGCGCAGGCCGGGGTGGCAGGGCGCAGGGGTCCCGGCTGACTGGACCATCATGGTCGCCGCCGCCGATGCCGCGGCGGAGGCCATGGGTGTCCGACTCGAACGCAGGGCGGCCGAGGTGGCCCCGTGGCACCCGGGACGTTGCGCCGAGCTGGTCGTCAACGGCCACGTGGTCGGATTCTCAGGCGAGGTTCACCCGACTGTGTGCCAGGCGTTCGGGCTCCCGCCGCGCACGTCAGCCATGGAACTCGATCTTGACCAGCTGCTGTCCGCTGCGCCGGAGTCCGGCGTTCTGATGCCCTTGTCGACTCGACCGGTGGCGAAGGAGGACGTGGCGCTCATCGTGGACGAGGCCATGCCTGCGTCCGAGGTGAGGGCGGCCCTGGTCGAGGGTGCCGGGGACCTGCTTGAGTCGATCGCGCTCTTCGACATCTACCGGGGCAGCCAGATCGGCGAAGGCAAGAAGTCGCTGGCGTTCAGCTTCCGGTTCCGGGCCCACGACAGGACGCTGACCGACGCCGATACAGCCGCAGCTCGGGACGCGGCGGTCGCGGTGGCGGCTGCCAGGTGCGGAGCGATTCAGCGAGCGTGACGTCCGGGAGGGCTGCTTTCGCATAAGTATTCCGTGCATGGCATAGTTATGCCCATGACGATCTCAGTGGCAGTGGCCGGGTGCACCGGCTACGCCGGCGGGGAGGTGTTGCGGCTACTCCTCGGACACCCCGAGGTCAGCATCGGCAACCTGACCGCAGGCGGTTCGGCTGGCTCACTCCTGGGGGAGCACCACCCCCATCTCGTTCCGCTCGCCGACCGACGCGTCCTCGAGACCACCGCCGAGAACCTCGCCGGCCACGACGTCGTTTTCCTCGCCCTCCCGCACGGCGCCTCGGCGGCGGTGGCCGAGGGGCTGGGCGACGAAGTCCTGGTGCTCGACTGCGGGGCGGACTTCCGACTGAACGACGCAGCCATGTGGACGAAGTACTACGCGTCCGCCCACGCCGGCACCTGGCCCTACGGCCTTCCCGAACTCCCTGGTCAGCGCCACGTGCTCGCCTCGACGAGGCGTGTCGCCGTCCCCGGCTGCTATCCGACCACCGGCACTCTCGCGCTGCTTCCCGCGCTCACGCATGGCCTGGTCGATGGCCACGATGTCGTCGTCGCTGCGGCGTCCGGTTCGTCCGGCGCGGGCAAGGCGGCCAAACCGAACCTTCTGGGGGCCGAGCTCTTCGGATCGGCCTCGGCCTACGGCGTCGGAGGCGTTCACCGCCACGTCCCCGAGCTGTTGCAGAACTTCGCACTCCTGGGCGCGGCCAACCCGAGCGTCAGCTTCACGCCGATGCTCGTGCCGATGAGCCGCGGGATCCTCGCCGTCGTCACCGCCCCGGTGACCTCGGACGTCACAGCGGCGGACGTGCGGGACGCCTACCTCGATTCCTACGCGTCCGAGCCCTTCGTCAACGTCCTGCCCGAGGGGCGCTGGCCGCAGACCCAGCACGTCGTCGGATCGAACGCCGTCCACGTCCAGGCCACCATCGACCCGGACGCCGGACGCCTCGTCGCCGTCGCGGCCCTCGACAACCTCACCAAGGGCACCGCCGGCGGTGCCATCCAGTCGATGAATCTTGCGTTGGGGTATCCGGAGACCACCGGCCTCACCACGATCGGAGTAGCACCATGACCGTCACGTCCCCGAAGGGGTTCACCGCGTCCGGCATTGCTGCCGGCATCAAGGCCTCCGGACGGCCCGACCTTGCCCTCGTCGTCAATGAGGGTCCCCTGCAGTCGGCGGCGGCGGTGTTCACGTCCAATCGCATCTTCGCCGCCCCTGTTGCGTGGTCACGGGCCGCCGTCGTGGACGGCGAACTGCACGCAGTCGTGCTCAACTCCGGCGGCGCCAACGCCTGCACCGGGGACGCGGGCCATGCCGATTCGGTCGCCACAGCCGAGCAGGTTGCGGCGGTCACGGGGTGTGACGTCAACCAGGTGGGGGTCTGCTCCACCGGCCTGATCGGCGTCCGACTGCCCATGGGCGCGCTGCTCCCCGGAGTCGTCGCGGCTGCCGGCGCGTTGTCGGCAGAGGGTGGTTTGGACGCCGCGCGCGCCATCATGACGACCGACACCGTCCCCAAGACCGCGGCGTACACCGATCCCGCCGGCTGGTCGGTCGGTGGCATGGCCAAGGGCGCAGGGATGCTCGCCCCGGCCCTTGCCACCATGCTCGTCGTCGTCACCACCGACGCCGAGATCACTGCGATGGCTCTTGACAAGGCGCTCCGCACCGCCACGTCGCTCACGTTCGACCGACTCGACTCGGACGGGTGCATGTCGACCAACGACACGGTCTTCGCCCTCGCCAGCGGTGCGTCGGGCGTGCGTCCCGACCAGGACGCCTTCACCACGGCCCTCGCGCGCGTCTGTCACAGCCTCGCCCAGCAACTCCTCAGCGATGCCGAGGGGTCGGCCCACGACATCGCGATCACCGTGAAGGGCGCCTCGTGCGAGGCTGACGCCCTCGAGGTCGCCCGGTCGATCGCGAGGAACAACCTCTTCAAGTGCGCGATCTTCGGCAACGATCCCAACTGGGGACGCGTCCTCGCCGCGCTGGGCACGACCTCGGCTGCGTACGACCCCGCTGACCTGGACGTCTGGTTCAACGGCGTCGAGGTCTACCACGCCGGCGCGATCGGCGCCGATCGCAGTCTCGTCGACCTCACCCCGCGAGCGTGCGAGGTCGTCGTCGACCTGCATGTCGGCAAGGCAGCAGCCACGATCTACACCAATGACCTGACGTACGACTACGTCAAGGAGAACGCGGAGTACTCCTCATGAGCCTCATCCGTCCGGTCGACACGGAGGCCCTCGTCAAGAAGGCCTCGACCCTCATCGAGGCGCTTCCCTGGCTCGCCCAGTACGCCGGGAAGACGATCGTGATCAAGTACGGCGGCAATGCGATGACCGACGAGGGGCTCAAGCGTGCCTTCGCCGAGGACATCGTTTTCCTTCGTCGCTGTGGGGTCAAGCCGGTCGTGGTCCACGGCGGTGGCCCGCAGATCAGCTCCATGCTCAAGCGGCTCGACATCCACTCCGAGTTCAGGGGCGGTCTGCGCGTCACCACCCCCGAGGCCATGGACGTCGTCCGCATGGTGCTCGTGGGGCAGGTCGGACGTGAGCTCGTCGGCCTCATCAACGCACACGGACCGTTTGCGGTCGGGCTCTCGGGTGAGGACGGCGGCCTCCTGACGGCCGAGCGCAAAGGCATCGAACTCGACGGTGAGGAGGTCGATCTCGGCCTGGTCGGGGACGTCGCGAGCGTGCGTCCGGAGGCTGTGCTCGACCTCATCCAGAACGGACGCATCCCTGTCGTCGCGACCGTCGCGCCCGACGTGGACGGCCTGGTGCACAACGTCAACGCCGACACGGCGGCTGCAGCGCTGGCGGTCGCACTGGGCGCAGAGCGACTCGTCGTCCTCACCGATGTCGCGGGCCTTTATGCCGACTGGCCCAACTCTGACGAGGTGGTCACGCAGATCACCGCGTCCGAACTGGAGGCCATGCTCCCCAGCCTGGAATCGGGCATGTTGCCGAAGATGGAGGCCTGCCTCCGGGCGGTCGAGGGCGGCGTCCCCCGGGCGACCGTGATCGACGGACGCGTGCAGCACTCGCTGCTGCTCGAGATTTTCACCAACGACGGCATCGGGACGCTCGTGCGCGCCGATCCCGAGACCGACGAGGAGGACCTTCAGTGACCATCACAGATCTGCCCGCCCAGGGTTCCCAGGCCGAACTGACCCAGCGCTATTCAGGCGTGATGATGAACACCTTCGGCCTTCCCAAGCGCGTCTTCGTCCGCGGGGAGGGCGTCCACGTCTGGGACGCGGACGGCAATCGCTACACCGATTTCCTGTCCGGGCTCGCCGTCAACGCGCTGGGGCACGCCCACCCGGCTGTCATCAGCGCCATCTCGGCCCAGCTCACCACCCTGGGACACATCTCGAACTTCTTCGCGAGCCCTGCCCAGATCGCACTGGCTGAGAAGCTCGAGTCGTTGATGGGCCCGCCTGACGTCCGGGCGAGGATCTTCTTCACCAATTCGGGGGCCGAAGCGAACGAGGCCGCCTTCAAGATCACCCGCCTCACGGGCCGGACGCGCATCATCGCCATGGACGGGTCCTTCCATGGACGCACGCTCGGCGCGTTGGCCATCACGTCCAATCCGAAGTACCGCGAGCCGTTCGAGCCGCTCCCCGGCCACGTGACCTTCGTGCCGTTCGGGGACATTGATGCGCTCCGCGCCGCGGTCGACGACACCGTCGCGGCCGTCGTCATCGAACCGATCCAGGGCGAGAACGGTGTTGTCGAGCCACCGCCGGGTTTCCTCGCCGCGGCTCGCGACATCACCTCCGCGCACGGGGCCCTCCTGTGGCTCGACGAGGTCCAGACAGGCATGGGACGCTGCGGCGAGTGGCTGGCGAGCCAGCGCTCCGGGGTTGTTCCCGACCTGGTCACACTGGCCAAGGGGCTGGGGAACGGCTTCCCCGTCGGGGCCTGCCTGGCGCTCGGGCCTGCGTCGGCGATGTTGCAGCCCGGAAGCCACGGCACAACCTTCGGGGGCAACCCCGTGGCGGCGATCGCAGGCCTCGCCGTGATCGGGGTCATCGAGCGGGACGGGTTGTTGGCGCGTTGCCGCGAGCGCGGCGACCTGCTTGCTGCCGCCGTCGCGGAGCTCGGACATCCGCTCATCGACCACGTGCGCGGCCAGGGCCTGCTGCGCGGGATCGTCCTGACGTCCGAGGTGGCCCCGGCCGTGTCGGACGCCTTGCTGGACGCGGGCTTCATCGTCAATGCACCCCGCCCGAACGTCATCCGGGTGGCGCCCCCACTGATCGTGGGAGTGGACCACATCGAGGCCTTCGTCGAGACACTCGCGAGCGTGCTCGATCACCATGGCTGAGTCGTCCCGCGCCGTCCGCCAGTCGCGCATTCGGGCGCTGGTCGAAGGCACCGAGATCTCGTCCCAGGGCGACCTGGTCGACCTTCTGGCCGCCGACGGCATCGTGGTCACCCAGGGCACGCTGTCGCGCGATCTCGTTGACATCGGTGCCGTAAGGACGCGGGGTTCACGCGGACAACTCGTGTATGCGATGGCCGAGGAGACGACTGAGCCCGTTGCCGAGGCCCGGCTGGCCAGGCTGTGCGCCGAAGTGTTGATGGGCGCGGACGCGTCGGCGAACTTGATCGTCCTGAAGACGCCCCCGGGCGCGGCACAGTACATGGCGTCCGCGATCGACCGGGCCGGGCTGGAGTCCATTCTCGGAACCATCGCGGGCGACGACACCATCCTCGTGATTGCGCGCGAGGCGACCGGGGGCCCTGCGCTGGCCGAGCGATTCAACGAGATGGCTCGTACGGGCAAGCCGGCGGGCGAGTAGGTCTGGGAGGATGTGGCCGTGACTGACACCGACCCGACCGACACCGATGGACGACTCTGGGGAGGCCGCTTCGCCGGTGGACCGGCCGAGGCCATGTTCGCGCTCTCGAAGTCGACGCACTTCGACTGGCGGCTCGCCCGCCTTGACCTGAAGGGGTCGCAAGCCCATGCGCGCGCGCTGCACCGTGTGGGTCTGTTGGGCGACGCCGACCTCAACACCATGCTGGCCACCCTGGAGTCGATGTCGGACGATGTCGCAAGCGGCGACCTGCGTCCCGCCGAGACCGACGAGGATGTCCACGGTGCCCTCGAACGCGTGCTCATCGAGCGGGTCGGGCCTGAACTGGGTGGACGCCTGCGGGCGGGCCGATCGCGCAACGACCAGATCGCGACGCTGATCCGGATGTGGCTGCGCGTCGAGATCCGGGCACTGGCCGACGAACTCCTGGAGGTGGTGCACGCGCTTGCAGCCCAGGCCTCGCACAACGCGGACGTGATCATGCCGGGACGCACGCACCTGCAGTCCGCCCAACCGGTGCTCCTGGCACATCACTTGTTGGCGCACGCCTGGCCGCTCCTCCGCGACGTCCAGCGGTTCGCCGACCTCGACCGCCGCCTCGCCGTTTCGCCGTATGGCAGCGGAGCACTGGCCGGCACGTCACTCGGCCTCGACCCTGTCGTCGTGGCGATCGATCTGGGATTCGACTCCTCCGTCCCGAACTCGATCGACGGCACAGCCGCTCGCGACCTCGTGAGCGAGGCGGCCTTCGTCCTGGCCCAGGTAGGTGTTGACCTTTCACGTCTCGCCGAGGACGTCATCCTGTGGTGCACCCATGAGTTCGGTTTCGCACGTCTCGACGACGCCTGGTCGACCGGCTCGAGCATCATGCCCCAGAAGAAGAACCCTGACGTCGCTGAACTGGCACGGGGGAAGGCAGGACGCCTCGTGGGCAACCTGGCCGGGCTCCTCACCACGTTCAAGGGACTCCCGCTCGCGTACAACCGAGACCTGCAGGAGGACAAGGAGCCGTTGTTCGACGGTTTCGACCAGTTGCACGTCCTCGTGCCTGCCGTGGCAGGAATGATGGGAACCCTGACGTTCGATGCCGCGCGCATGGCCGCCCTCGCCCCTCGAGGCCACTCGCTGGCCACGGACATGGCCGACTGGCTCGTCCGAACCGGCGTGCCTTTCGCGTCCGCTCACGAGATCACGGGACGCGCGGTCCAGCTCTGCGACGAGGCCGGCATCGAACTCGCGGAGCTGAGCGATGCGGAACTCGCCTCGGTGTCGCCCCTCCTCGGACCAGGCGTGCGTGACGTGCTCACCTCGGAGGGGTCGGTCGCCTCGCGCAACGGACGCGGAGGAACCGCACCCGTCCGGGTTGCCGAGCAGCTCGGGGAGGTGTCCGACGCCGTCCTGGCGGCCCGATCCTGGATGACCTGACCGCAGGTCACGTGCGGCAGTGAACGGCCCACGGATAGTCTGCTCCGGTGAATGAGCTGCTCAACGAACTCGCCTGGCGTGGACTGATCGCCGACTCCACAGACCTCGATGCCCTCGAGGCCCATCTGGACGCCGGTTCCATCACGTCCTACGTCGGGTTCGATCCCACCGCACCGAGCCTCCACATGGGCAACCTGGTGCAGCTCATGCTGGTTCGGCACTTGCAGGCCGCGGGTCACAAGCCACTCCTGCTCGTTGGCGGTTCGACCGGACTGATCGGCGACCCCAAAGCGACGGGAGAGCGCGTGCTGAACCCTGTCGAAGTGGTCGAGGGATGGGTCGGACGCATCCGTGACCAGGTCAGTCGCTTCGTGTCGTTCGAGGGCACCAACGCGGCCGAGGTGGTCAACAACTTCGACTGGACGACGGGCCTCTCCACGCTCGACTACCTCCGCGACGTCGGGAAGTACTTCACCATCAACCGGATGCTCGCGCGCGACGTCGTCGCGTCGCGGCTCGAATCGGGAATCTCGTACACAGAGTTCAGCTACGTCCTGCTGCAGGCGCTCGACTACCGCGAGCTCTTCCGCTCCCACCACTGCACGCTCCAGACGGGGGCGTCAGACCAGTGGGGGAACATCACCGCGGGGGTCGAGTTGATCCGCCGAAGCGAAGGTGCGCGCGTCCACGGGTTGGTGACGCCGCTCATCACCAAGGCGGACGGCACGAAGTTCGGCAAGACCGAGTCGGGCACCGTGTGGCTCGACCCCGAGATGACCTCGCCCTACGCGTTCCACCAGTTCTTCCTCAACTCCGAGGACGCGAAGGTCATCGAGTACCTCAAGGTGTTCAGCCCGCGGTCGCGCGAAGAGATCGACGAGCTGGAGCGCCAGACCAGGGAGGCGCCGCACCTGAGGGCAGCCCAGAAGGCTCTGGCGGACGACATCACCGACCTCGTGCACTCCGTGGCCGAGCGCGAGGCCGCGGTCGCGGCCGCACAGGCAATTTTCGGACGCGGAGACCTCGCCTCTCTGTCTGCGCACGTCCTGGACGCGGTCGCCGCAGAGGTGGGGGCCGCGACCCTCCCGCCAGGCGAGTTGCCGACTGTGGTGGACGCACTTGCGATGTCCGGCGTGGTCGCATCAAAGTCAGCCGGACGCCGGGCCATCGACGAGGGAGGCGCCTACGTCAACAACGTGAAGGTCACGGACGCCGACCGCCGCCTCGAACCGGGCGACTTCCTCCACTCCGCGGTGGTGCTGCTGCGCCGAGGCAAGAGAACGGTCGGTGCACTCCGTCTCGGATGAGGGAACGCCTCCCAAGCGCTCCTGATCAGGTCAAACGCACCTGTGATGAAGGTCACTTGCGCTCAACTTGCGCGGTCGGTAATCGCCGCGTAATGTAATCCAAGCCTTGACGGTGAGACGGACGAGCCCCTAGCGGGTCAGGCCGGCCGGGGGCCCCAACCAATCCGCAGTCGGGATGGGTGTGCGTTCATCATGGAACCCACCCAGGATCCCGGGTCGTGGCGACGGCTGGGGGAGCACCGAAACCCGATTTGACTTGGGAAGATGGTTCTTCTAAAGTAGTTCAGGTTGCTCCACGGAGCAGCGGCAGGGCCAAGCAGCCGAAGTTGACACGGAGGCTGCGAATCAGTAAAGTAAGTCGAGTTGCCCCAAGCGGCGGTGAAAGCCAAAGCGCAGGACGCACCCGAAACTTGAGAACTCAACAGCGTGCTTAAAAGTCAATGCCAAATAATGCACTAAACCCGTGTCCAGGCGTTGAACCTCTTATCTAGAGGGGAAGCAAATGGGTATGGATTCCTTTGATTAACAAATAGATTGATCCAGCAATGGATCCTTCGTCAGTTGATCAAACTCGTTGACGGTCATCAGGAGCAATCCTGCACCGATAAATTTCAACGGAGAGTTTGATCCTGGCTCAGGACGAACGCTGGCGGCGTGCTTAACACA
>CALKHV010000181.1 GCA_937988865.1 uncultured Propionibacteriaceae bacterium
CTCAGGGAAACACGCCCCCGGCCGGACCAATCCGGCGCGGAACCTTGCGTCCTCAGGGAAACCCGCCCCGGCCGGCACGTCCTGGGGGCGGAAACCTTGCGTCCGCAAGGAAACCCGCCCTGGCCGGTACGTCCCGGGGGGGAACCTTGCGTCCTCAAGGAAACACGCCGCCGGACGCGCCATTCAGGCACGGAACCTTGCGTCCGCAAGGAAACACGCCCCCGGCCGGACCAATCCGGCGCGGAACCTTGCGTCCTCAAGGAAACACCCCCCGGACGCCCGGGCAGCCGGAACGCGCCTTCCGATGCCGGAGCGCAGCCGCGGAGCGGCGGTGCGCGCGAGGGCACCGGGAGGGGTCGGGGGCAGCCGGAACGCGCCCCCGGTGCTCAGCTCAGCGTCCGCGCGTGACCTTGATCTTGTCGCCCCTGGCCGCAGCCTTCTGTTCCTCGACGAGCTTCTTCTGCTCCTCCTGCATGGCCTGCAACTCGTCGGAGTTCAGCTTGCCCATGCGCAGGATGGCGAAGGCGACTGAGCCGAACGTCAGCGAGAGCCACGGCGACCAGCCCAGGACAAGCGGGAACGTGATGAGGGCGACCATGTCGAAGCCGCGGATGAGGTTGAACATCAGGCCGGGCGGCATCGCGCCGAAGCCGGTCGAGATCATCGGCGAGGAGTAGTCGGCCGACTTGGCCGACACCCAACGGACAGCCCCGACGAAGCCCGCCAGGCCCGCCGCGATCGAGAACAGGGTGCCCTCGATGGGCGCGCGGTGCGGGGTGGACGACCCGATACCGATGAACGCCGGCGCCGCCGCGATCGCCCACACCAGGGCCAGGACGCCCGGGACGATGGAGGCGGCCGTGCGGATCTGGGCGGTCGAGAAGGGCAGGCACCTGGCCAGCCCTCCCGTCCGGGAGAGGACGCGCAGGCTCGCGAAGAACGGGATCAGCGCCCCCATCAGCACGAGAGCCGAGATGCTCGGGTTCAGCGCCCTCAGACCGAGGGCCTGGATGGCGTAGGGCACGATCACGCTCGCGGCCAGCAGGAAGAAGGGCTTGGGGAAGCGCCAGAGTCGCTGGACGTCGCGCATGACGAGCGCGCGAAGGCCGTAGCCGACGCCGCGGGTGGGACGCACGTGTCCGCGGTTGACGGCGTCCCGTTCGACGAGGATGTCGCGGACGAGCCCGAAGTCGAGGGCGAACATCGCGCCCTGCATGCCCGACACGAGCGAACCACCGCTCGTGAGTCGGGCGCGGCGGATGCGGTTCAGTCGCGAGCGGGCGATGACCCCTGCGCCGATCATGAGCACCAGCCCGAACCCGGCCACGGCAAACGCCAGCTCTTCGCCGAGTTGGTCGGTGACACTGAGGGTGAACCAGCCTGCGGCGGTTCCCACAACCATCATCAGCGTCGCCAGTCCGGCCAGCGAGACGATCCACTGGACGATCTGCACCGCCAGCGTCCGCTCGGCGCCTTGCTCGGCAGCGGCGAAGGCGGTGAGTCCGGCGGCCCCGAGGCCCGCCGCGAGGGCCCAGCCGACGATGGCCAGCGGGGACGACCCTGTCAGGGCTGCCACGAGTGCGCCGACTGCGAGCCCCATACCGAGGGCGGCACCGATCGCAAGCCACAGCCGCCTGACCAGGACTTTCGCGCGGCTGATGGGAGCGTCCATCAGCCAGAAGCCTTCGGCGGCGGAGGCGAGTACCGGGCCGAACATGCGGCTCGCGGCCAGCGTGAAGGCCAGGGCGGCCGCCAGGGCCGACCACGGCAGCAAACCACGTGCGGCCTGGCAGGTTCCGGACGCGCATTCCGACGCGATGCCCTGCGCCTTGATGATGACGCTGATCAGCATCGCCGCGAGCATGACGAACGTGAAGGCGGCGACGTAGGCGTCCGAGATGGCCTGACGCAGGTTGCGTGTGGCCCGGCCCTTTCGCCAGTCCTCCATGAGCAGGAGGAGTTGCTTCTCGTCGACGAGGTGCTGTGGCAGGCCGTCGGCGCTCAGGACGACGTGCTGGTGCTCCGGGGCGGGGGTCGGATCGGTGAGCTCACTCATCCGCGCGGCCCACCCAACTCGACGATGCGGCAACCGAGCGCCTCGACGAGGGAGGGTTCGTGGCTGGCCATGACGATGGCGAGGCCTTCGTCGAGTTCGGAGCGCAGCCGACGTCCGAGCCAGGCGATGCCCTCGGTGTCGAGACGCTGTTCGGGTTCGTCGAGGATCAACAGCTTCCTCGGACGCACGAACGCCGTCGCGAGCGCCAGGCGCCGCCGCTGGCCACTCGACAGCGTCCCGGGAAGTTGGCCCGACTGCGGCACCAACTGCACCTCTTCCAGCACCTCGTCGACCAACGCGTCCGCCTCGTCGAGTCCGTGGGCGCGGGCCAGCAGGTCGAGGTGCTCGACCACCGAGAGATCGGGGAAGAAGTCGAGGTCGTCGATGACGGTGGCGACCGTGCGACGGATGTCGGCGTTCGTCTCGTTCATGCGCGTCCCCAGCACTTCGACCGTGCCCTCGGTCGGTCGGTCGGCGCCGACGATGCAGCGCAGGACCGTCGACTTGCCGGCACCATTGCGTCCGGTCAGGGCGACCGCCTCGCCTGCGTGGACCTGCAGGTTGAAGTCTTCGACGATCACGTTCGGCCCGTACTTCTTGGTCAGGTGGCTCACCGACAGCACCACATCCCTGGCCGGACGCCGGGTCTCCTGCCGGGCAGCAGGACGCCCCTCGTCCTGCACGGGACGCGCCTGCTTCGGGACGGGACGCCGGATCTTGTTCGCATTCGCCATGGCGTCCATTCTCACGCATCGGGGAAGCGCCGACGCACACCCCCACTCCCGGACGCCTACACTGACGCTCGTGTTCGAGTCCAGGGCCACCCTTGCCAAGCGTCGTGCCGACGTGTCCGCCATGTTCGACGGCGTGGCCCGGCGCTACGACCTGATGAACGACGTGCTGAGCCTCGGCGCCGACCGGCAGTGGAGGAAGGCTGTCGTCGAGGAGATCGCGCCGCGTCCGGGCATGACGATCCTCGACCTCGCGGCCGGCACCGGGACCTCCTCGCGTCCCTTCGCGGACGCCGGCGCCGACGTCTTCCCCACCGACCTCAGTCTGGGGATGCTGGCCGTGGGCAAGGAGCGCGAGCCCGACCTGCCCTTCGTCGCGGGGGACGCATTGCACCTGCCCTTCGCCGACGACTCGTTCGACGCGACCACGATCAGCTTCGGGCTTCGCAACGTCGAGGACACGGCCGCGGCACTCACGGAACTCCTGCGGGTGACGCGTCCCGGCGGTCAGGTGGTCATCTGCGAGTTCTCGACCCCCGTCTGGGCGCCCTTCCGTGCCGCCTACCGCAACTACCTGCTGCGTGCGCTCCCGGCTGTCGCGAAGCTGGGGTCGTCCAATGCTGCCGCGTACGACTACCTCGCCGAGTCGATCCTCGCCTGGCCCGACCAGCCCGGGCTCGCCGACCTGATGTCGTCGGTCGGCTGGCAGGCGGTCGGGTGGCGCAACCTCAGCGGTGGCATCGTCGCGCTCCACCGCGGGTGGGCGCGATGATCCTGCTGGACCCGTACGCGTCCCGCAGTTGCCCGGTCAAGATCCAGCACGAGTTCGACCCCCTGCGCACCACCGCACCGGACGATGAGGGGCTGCGCGAGTCGTTCACGGGCGGGAAGCTCTTCGAGACCCAGGTGCTCGACGAGATCTGTGCCGCGCGTCCGGATCTGGTCACCGACCTCAGGAACTCCGGGCTGGGCACGGCCGAGCGTGAGCTGGCCACACGCGTGGCCGTCGAGCGCGGTGACTGGGTCATCATCGGTCCCACGGTGCCGATCGATCCGGTCGGTCACCGTCGCGGCCACCCGGACGTCCTGGTCAGGGACGCCGACCGTCCCGACGGGCGTCCTGGTTACCTGCCTGTCGAGTGCAAGCGCCACCTCGTCCTGG
Source organism: uncultured Propionibacteriaceae bacterium (assembly GCA_937988865.1). Lineage (GTDB taxonomy): Bacteria > Actinomycetota > Actinomycetes > Propionibacteriales > Propionibacteriaceae > CALKHV01. The sequence goes on from CALKHV010000181.1 coordinate 3,950, forward strand.
AGCAGGGCTCGGCAGAACATCGCGGACACTTCTCACGGCTGTCCGAGCCGCTGCGGTCGGCGTCCATCGAGGTAGCCGAGCGAAGCTTCCGCTCAAGTCGCGACTACGACCTCATGCAGATGGCCCACTACTGGCGCCTGCTCGAGGCGGCCGGCTGGAGCGCGCCCGGCGATCCGACCGCCGGCGTCATCGGCACCGACGTGGTGCCGGGGGTGGGAAGCCCGGTCATCGCCTGGGTGAGCCTGACGGCGAAGCTGATCCGCACCTTCTCGCGGACCTCCGAACTGGGGTGGAAGCGCCGTGGTGGCCTGGAGCGGTACGACCACGAGCACAACTTCCGGGTGAAGGTCGCCACGCAGGTGAGCCGCCGCACGGGCGCTCCCGATGACCCGCCGCTGATGGTGAACCCCGTGGTGGTGCCCGAGTGCGCGTCCTGTCAATGGTGGGAACTGTGCCGCGTCCAACTCAACGACGACGACCTCAGCCTGCGCATCTCGAAGTCGCCCCTGGACGTCCGCGAGATCAACGTGCTGCGGACCCGCGGCGTCCACACGATCCACGACCTGGCCGGGGCCGACATCGACGCCCTGCTCGTCGACTACCTGCCCGAGGTGCGCCACCGCCACGGAGCCGAGGGACGCCTTCGCCTCGCCGCCCGCCGTGCGAACCTCATGCTCACCGGACGCGAACTCGACCGCCTCACCGACGGTCCGATCGACGTGCCCGAGGCGAGTCTTGAGATCGACTTCGACATCGAGACGTCCCGCAGCGACCAGGTGTACCTGTGGGGCTTCCTGGTGCATGACCGCACCAGCGTCGAGCCGCCCCGTTACGTCAGCTTCGCCCGCTTCGACGACCTCACCCGGGCCGACGAGATCGCCCTGGCCCACGAGGCCATGGGCTGGCTGGCCGACCTCGTGGCTGAGCGTCCGGATGCGGCCGTCTACCACTACTCGGACTACGAGATCCTGCACATCGGCAAGCTCCTCGGACGCCAGCCCGGCTCCCTGGGCGCGCGGCTGCTCGACCGGCAGGACCTCTTCGTCGACATGTTCACCCTGGTCAGGGACAACTTCTTCGGCGCCAACGGGCTGGGCCTCAAGGTCGTCGCGCACACCGGCGCGGGATTCGAGTGGCGGGACGCCAACCCCGGGGGCCTCAACTCCCAGCTCTGGTTCGACGACGCCGTCCGGGCCGGATCCGAACGGGAACGAAACGAGGCCCGCGAACGGGTGCTGGCGTACAACGAGGACGACGTCCGGGCGACCCACGCCCTGAGGGCCTGGTTGAGGACGCTCTCCTGAACGGTCGCCCAGACTCTTCTCAGCCCTCGAACGGCGTGATTGGCCTGAGCCTTGGCACCCACCCAACCCCCCGTTCGCCGCGCCCGTGTTCTCCTTGCCCTCGGCCCCCTGGTCGCCCTCATCGGCGCTGCGGGCACTGCGCAGGCCAGCCCTCCGCCGTCGACCCAGGGGCACCTGATCGGCGTGGACGGCGTCACGATCGTCACATTGGGGCCGAAACCGTTCACCGCGGGCGTCAGCGGCGACACGACCGCTGGAACACGAACCTCGGCCGCACGGGCCTCATCGTCAATGGCGACGACGTCACGGCGACCGGGCTGTTCGTCGAGCACTTCCAGCAGTACAACACCGTCTGGAACGGTGAGCGCGGGACAGTCGTGCTCTACCAGAACGAACTCGCCTATGACCCGCCCACACAGGCCGACTGGACCCGACCCGACGGCACACTCGGCTACCCGGGTTACAAGGTGAGCAACGGGGTCAAGCAGCACGACCTCTACGGCGCGGGTGTGTACGGCTACAACCGCAACAACCCTGCGATCGTCACCGAGAACGGCTTCGAAGCGCCCGCCACTGAAGGGGTCACCTTGCGCCACATCATGACCGTGAACCTCGGAGCGGGCACGATCAAGCATGTGGTGAACGGTGTGGGCACGCAGGCTGACACCACCAACACGGGGACGCCGCAATACGTCGTGCAGTACCGGTGAGCCTCGGATCGGCTACTTCAAGGCCGCCGCCCTGAGGGAGGCGTCGAGGTCCCGGCGTCCGGCTCGTTCGACCTGGGCCACCACGACCTCGACCCCTTGCGGGGGTGTGGCCAGGACGCCGACCAGGTCGTCCAGGCTGGTGACCCGGCTGGCCGGGACGCCGTAGCCACTCGCCACCTCGACGAGGTCGACGTCGTGGGGCGTCCCGAAGACGCGCTCGAACGAGTCGGAGTGCTCGGGGGCGCCCTGCTCGAGGGTGTGGAAGATGCTGCCGCCGCGATCGTCCACGACGACGTAGCGCAGGTCGGGACGGGGCTCCCCGACACCGGACCAGAGCCCGCCGATGTCGTGCAGGAAGGTGAGGTCGCCGACCAGGCAGGTGGTCGCGGCACCGGTCGCGAGGGCGACCCCGCGAGCTGTGGACACCAGACCGTCGATCCCGGCCAGACCACGATTGGCCCACACCACCGGGCCGTCCGGGTGGATGGGCGCGAGGTCGAGATCGCGGACGGCATTGCTCGACCCGACCACCAACTGGTCGTCACCACCGAGAGAGGACAGGACCGCAGCCGCGACCACCTGCCCACAGAAGAGGCCGCTGACAAGGCGTGACACCCGACCGAGGACGTAGACGTCTGCCTGCTGCCACTCGGTGAGCCACGAGGGGTCCCCGTGGGGTTGGGCGTCGACGTCGATGCCGTCGACCACCATGCAGGCGGCGAACCCGGGGTCGACCCAGTCACTCCGCGCGGCGACCATGACGATCTCGAGGTCCCGCCGCCGCAGGAGCGCGCCGACCGGGCGGGAGAGGGTCGGACGTCCGTGGACGATCACCCGCTCGATGCGCTCGCGCAGGCCCTCGCGTCCGAGGAGCAGCCTGTAGGTCGCGATCGCGTTCGCGCCGGCGCGGGCGTTGCCCGACGGTTCGCTCAGCAACGGCCAGCCGCAGGCCTCGGCGAGCTGGCGCGCCGTCGCCCCGACGCCCGGAGCCGCGTCCCCCACGAGCACGACCGTGCGCAGCGGGTCGTCCAGGACGGCCAGCAGGTCGCCCTCGACCGGTGAGACGAAGAGTTCGGACGCCGGCTCGACGACCTCGGCGTCCGGCATGAGGGGTTCGGCGAACTCGCAGTTGAGTTGCACCGGGCCGGGACGCAGGGTCCGCGTCCCCAGGGCGACGTGCAGGGCGCGTCGCAGGGCGAACCGCCAGGACGCCGGGTCACCGGCCAGACTCGACAATCGCACTCCGGCAAGGGCGAACGCGCCGAAGATGCCCGCCTGGTCAGTGGTCTGGTTCGAGCCCGCATGACGCATCAGCTCCGGACGGTCGGCGCTCACGACCACGAGCGGCACCGCGCTGTGGTGCGCCTCCATGACCGCGGGCATCAGGTTCCCGACTGCTGTGCCCGACGTGGTCACCACCGCGACCGGGCGTCCGGAGGCCTTGGCCAGCCCCAGCGCCAGGAAGCCCGCCGAGCGCTCGTCGATGCGGACGTGGAGACGCACGCGTCCGGACGTTTCGGCATGGGCGAGGAGTATCGACAGCGGTGCGTTGCGCGACCCCGGTGACAGCACGACGTCGGTCGTACCTGCCTCGAGGAGTTGCTCGAGAACCACCTGGGCGAGCGTCCACGAACTCATGAATCCTCCTTGGCTGCCTGGAGCAGAGCGCGGGTCGTGACGAGTCGGTCGTCCCAGAAGGACGCCCGTTCGGTCGAAGCCGTCACCCGGGCGAGGGACGTCTCCGCGACGTAGACCTCCCCCACGTCGATGGCGCCCTGTCTCGCGACGAGGGGGTGCTGCGCCACGTCGTCCGTCAGCAGGGCCACCGTGTTGAGGCCGCAGTCGTAGGGCAGTTCGGGCAGGGCGGCAGCGAGGGCGAGACCCATCCGGATGCCAACGCTGGTCTCGAGCGCCGATGACACGACCACCGGCAGTCCCAGCGTCTCGGCCAGCCGCAGGCAGCGCCTGACACCCCCGAGGGGCTGCACCTTGAGCACGGCGATGTCTGCCGCCTCGAGTTCGGCGACGCGTTCCGGGTCGCCCGAGCGGCGGATCGACTCGTCGGCCGCGATGGGGACGCTGATCCCGCGACGAGCCAGGTCGCGGCGCAGGGTGGCGAGCTCCTCGACGCTCCGGCACGGCTGTTCCGCGTATTCGAGGCCGAAACGCCCGAGCTGGCGCAACGCGTCCACCGCGGTCTCGACGTCCCAGGCGCCGTTGGCGTCGATGCGGACGCGTCCACCTCCGCCCAGTGCGTCGCGCACCGCCTCGACGCGGTCGAGGTCGTCCGAGAGGGTCTGACCGGGTTCGGCCACCTTGATCTTCGCCGTCCGGCAACCGGACGCCGACGCCATCCGGTGCGCGGTCAGCGCGTCCACGGCCGGGATGGTGACGTTGACGCCGATTCGCGTCCGCACAGGGTCGGGGAAGCCGAACTCGGCGGCCTCGATGGCCGCGGCGAGCCAGGCGACCAGCTCGTCACCCGAGTAGTCGAGGAACGGGCTGAACTCGCCCCAGCCGGCGTCCCCTCGCAGGAGCACTCCTTCGCGGACGGTGATCCCGCGGAAGCGGGTGGTCATCGGGATCGACCAGGCGTGGACGCGCATCAGGCGCCGATCCAGATGCCGACGAGAAGTCCGAGCCCGCACGCCAGTTCGGCGAAGCCGGTGTGTTTGAGGACAGGGATCAGGGCCAGTCCGGACGCACCGCCCAGCACCGACCTGCTCGCCCCCACGGCGAAGACCAGCATCGCCAGGCCCAGCAGGGCCCACCACGTGGTGAGGGCGGCGACGCCCACGACGCACAGCACCGCGACAGCCACGAGGGCGACGTAGAAGTGACGCGTCCGGGCGTCGCCCAGGCGGGTGGCCAGCGTCCGCTTTCCCACGTGGACGTCGGTGTGGACGTCGCGCAGGTTGTTGGCGACGAGGAGCGCGCAGGCCAGCGAGCCGATGCCGACCGCCGCCAGGAGGGTCGCCCACGTGACCCGGTCGAGCATGACGTAGGTCGTGCCGCACACGGCGACGAGGCCGAAGAAGACGAAGACAAAGACCTCACCGAGACCCGCGTAGCCGTAGGGGTGCTCCCCGCCGGTGTAGAACCAGGCGGCGACGATGCACGCGACGCCCACGGCGAGCAGCCACCAGTGCTGCGTCGCCACGACGAGGGCCAACCCGGCCAGCGCCGCGACCCCGAAGGACGCGAAGGCCGCCGCCCTCACCTGACTCGGACGCGCCGCGCCCGACCCCACCAGTCTCATCGGCCCGACGCGCACCTCGTCGGTGCCGCGGATGCCGTCGGAGTAGTCGTTCGCGTAGTTGACACCGACCTGCAGCGCGAGGGCGACCACGAAGGCAAGCAGGGCCATCACGAGGTGGAACTGGCCCTCGGCCAACGCAGTGGCCGATCCCGCGAGCACCGGCGCGGCCGCGGCAGGCAGGGTGCGAGGGCGCGCCCCCTCGACCCAGTCAGACAACGTCGCCATGCAAGCTCCCCAGATATCGCGCCAGTTCGGTCCGGTCGATCTTCCCAGACGAGGTGCGGGGCAGGCGCCCGACGCCCACGGCACGGCGCGGGAGGGCCGGGCGTCCGAGGGGGAGGTGGTCCCGCCACCACGTCAGGTCGCGGGTCGGTGACTCGGACGCCAGCGTCACGACGGCACCCCACTCGGCGTCCGGGACGCCGACCACCGCGGACGCCCCCAGCCCGTGGGCGGTGACGATCGCGTCCACAGCGCGCTGGACCTCGGCGAGGTCGACGTTGGTGCCGCCTGAGATGACGACCTCGTCGGTGCGTCCGAGGACGGTGAGGTGGCCTCCGTCGAGTCGTCCGCGGTCGTGGGTCAGCACCCCCAGCCCGGCGTGGGTCCCCGTGGGGTCGGGCACGAGCGTGGACGCGGTCAGATCCGGGCGCGCCAGATAGCCGGAGAAGACGGACGCTCCACCCAGCCAGACGCGTCCTCCATGGCCCACCGAGACCACCACCCCGTCGAGGGGCACGCCGTCGTACACACACCCGCCGCAGGTCTCGCTCATGCCGTAGGTCGTGACGACGTTGACGCCGGCGTCCCGGGCCCGCGACAGCAGGACCGGGTCGGCCGCGGCGCCGCCGAGGAGGACGGCATCCATCGAGGCCAGGGATGCGGTGACAAAGGGATCGTCGAGCGCGCGCACCAGTTGGGTGGGCACGATCGAGACGACATTGCGCCCGGACGCCGGGGCGAGATCAGCGAGGTCACTCGCAGCGAATCGGGGTTCGAGGCCCGACACCCGGGCCCTGACAAGGACCATCAGTCCCGCCACATAATGGGCCGGGAGCGCGAGGTGCCAGGTGGCCGGGCCACCGAGCCGCTCCTGCGTCGCCCGCGCCGACGCGAGGAGGGCGTCGGTGGTGAGGATCACGGCCTTGGGCGTCCCCGTCGACCCGGACGTCGCCACCACCACGGCCGCCCCGGGAACGTCGACCCGGTCGACCCCGGCGTACAGCGCGGCCGAGGCGGCGTCCGCCACCGGGGCGATCGCGAACCGACCTGCGAGCGCCTCGGGCAACAGCGCGAACACCTCGTCGGGACGACAGGTCCGCAGGGCCACTGACATTTCACGCACCTGCCCACCGTAGCCACAGGTAGTGTGGGACGCCGTGACCTCCACCCCGCACCTGCTCGACCTCCCCCACGCCGACGGATCGCCGGCCTACGTGTCGACCCAGCACCCGGCACTCGGCGAGATCGTCGAATTGCGAGTCTGGGTGCCGCGGGGGTTCCCCGCGTCCCGGGTCTTCGTACGCCACACCCCTGACGGCGAGGGGACGCTGGTCGAGGCCGTGATCACCTCCGCCACCGGGCGCGGCACCTGGTGGGCCGCGGACGTCGAGATGGTCAACCCGGTCCTGTCCTACCGCTGGTTGTTCCACGGCGGGCCGACCGGCTACGCGTGGCTCAACGGCACCGGCGTCCATCACCGCGACGTACCGGACGCCGCCAACTTCCGCCTCACCACCCACCCCGCTCCCCCGGACTGGTCGCGCGACGCCGTGGTCTACCAGATCTTCCCCGACCGCTTCGCGCGCTCCGCCGCCGCCGATGACCGCGTCCCTCCGAGTTGGGCGCAACCCCAAGCCTGGGACGCGATCCCCGTCCACCCGAAGACCGGGCTGAAGCTCTACGGCGGCGACCTCGACGGGATCGTCGAGCACCTCGACCACATCGCGTCCGCCGGGTTCACCGCGATCTACCTGACGCCCTTCTTCCCCGCCGGGTCGACCCACCGTTACGACGCCACGAGCTTCGACCACGTCGACGACCTCCTCGGCGGGGACGACGCACTGGTCAGACTCGTCCGGGCGTGCCACGACCGGGGCATCCACGTCGTGGGCGACTTCACGACCAATCACACGGGCAGCACCCACGAGTGGTTCCGTGCGGCGCAGGCGAGCCCCACTGCCCCCGAGCGTGACTTCTACTTCTTCGACGCCGATGGCCGCTACGGCGCGTGGCTGGGGGTGACGAGCCTCCCCAAGCTCAACCATGCGTCCACCGAATTGCGACGTCGCCTCTTCGACGGGCCGACCAGCGCAGTCGGACGCTGGCTCGTCGAGCCCTTCAACCTCGACGGCTGGCGCGTCGACGTCGCCAACATGACCGGCCGCTACCGCGACCAGGATCTCTACCACGACGTCGCCCGCGAGATGCGTCGGACGCTCGACGACATCGGCGACAAACTCCTGGTCGGGGAGCACTTCCACGACTCGTTCGGCGACATCGAGGGCGACGGGTGGCACGGCCTGATGAACTACGGGGCGTTCACGCGTCCGCTGTGGAGTTGGCTGCGGGGCACGCACGCCGGCGCGAACTTCATGGGCAACGCCAATGTGGTGCCACCTTTGGGCGGCGCGGACGTCGTGGCGACGATGCGCGACTTCGCGTCCGGGATGAGTTGGGTGTCGCTCACGCACTCACTCAACCTGGCCGGGAGCCACGACACGTCCCGCATCCTCTCGCTGGTCGGTGGCGACATCGGACGCGTGAAGGCCGCGGCCGGGCTCGTGAACACCATGCCCGGTATCCCGATGGTCACCTACGGCGACGAGATCGGCATGGCCGGCGACTACGGCGAGAACGGACGCCGGACGATGCCCTGGGACGATCCGACCCGCTGGAACGCCGACCTGCTCGCGCACTACACCGCGCTGGCTGCCGTCAGGCGGGAACACCCGTCCCTGCGGACGGGGTCGATGCGCTGGGTGCTCGCCACCGACGACGTGATCGCGTTCGTCCGCACCTCCGGGACCGACTCCTGCCTGGTGGTCGCGACCCGCGCGTCCGCCTCCTTCGACCTGGTGACCGACCAGTTGCCGGGCGTCGAGCATGGAACGGCGGTCATCGGCGAGGGGGTGGTCGCCTCGTTCGGACGCGTCGCATTCCACGCGTCCACGGCCGGGGTCACGATCTGGTCCTGGACCCTCCCCCAGGACGTGGCCACGTCGGACGCATGAGGCCCCTGTCCGTATCCTTACCGCATGGGACGCGTGATCTTGGTGATCGTGATCCTCAGCATGAGCATCTACGCCGTGACTGAGGTGGCACAGAGCGAGCGCTTCCGCGTCCGGTCGATGCCGAAGTGGATGTGGGCGCTGGCTGTCATCTTCATCCCCGTGGCCGGGCCCTTGTTCTGGTTCGTCTTCGGCCGTCCGGTGGCCGACCGGCCGATCCAGCGCGACATTCCCCCGGACGACGACCCCGACTTCCTTCGCAAGCTGCGCTGAGCTCGGTCCAGCGTCCAAATGGTGAACCGTTGCCATTTCGTTATGTGAGGCATATAGTTACTCACGGTAAGTAACCTTTCTCGTGTCTGGATCCCCACGTGCTCGACCGCCTCCACGGCCCCCTCGCCTATGAACTGCGCATGGCCTGCATGCGCCTCACCCGCCGCGTCCGCTACGACACCTCGACGCTCGCCCCGCACTTCCTCGCCGCCCTCTCCGCGGTCCAGCGGGGGGACGCCAGCACCGCCGCCGACCTCGCGTCCCTCGAACGCGTCAGCGCGCCGAGCATGTCGCGCACCGTCCGAGAGCTCGAGGAGCGCGGGCTCATGACCCGCACCCAGGGCACCGACGACAAGCGCTGTCAGATCCTGGCGCTCACACCATCGGGGGTTGACGCCGTCGACGAGGGACGCCGGGTGCGCGACCAGTGGATGCTCGACCACCTCAGCGACTGCACACCGGAGGAACTCGACACCCTCGAACGCGCCACCGTCATCATCAATCGGCTGGTGGAGCGATGAGCACGACCTTCGCGTCCCTGTCGATCCCGAACTACCGCACCTACTTCATCGGGTTCACCATCTCGAACATCGCCCAGTGGATGGCGCGCACCGCCCAGTCGTGGCTCGTGCTGGTGACCTTGACGCACGGGAACGCGTCTGCGCTCGGCTACCTGACGGCCCTCAACTTCCTCCCCGCCCTGCTCCTTGCCCCCTGGGCGGGGACGATTGCCGACCGCTTCCCGAAGCGCAGGATCATGACCACGGCGCAGGTGGTGCTCGGCATCGACGCAGCCCTCCTCGCGACGCTGGTGCTGACCGGCCACGTCCAGCTGTGGCACGTCTTCGCCATCGCCCTGATGGACGGCGTCGCCGGGGCCTTCGACGGGCCCGCGCGTCAGGCGTTCGTGTCCGAGGTCGTGCCCCTGCGCTCCCTGTCCAACGCGATCTCGCTCAACTCGGCGTCCTTCAACTCCGCGCGCCTGCTGGGGCCGGGGATCGCAGGCGTCCTGATCGCGTTCTTCGGCACCGGCGTCGTGCTCGCGATCAACGTGTTCTCGTTCGTCTCGCTGATCGTCGCCCTCGCCCTGCTGAAGGCCGACCAACTCCACCCCGCTCCACCGGCTCGTGGACGCGGACAGTTGAAGGAAGGGCTGCGGTACGTCCGGGGGCGGCCCGACCTCATGATGCTGCTCGGCATCGCGTTCATGATGGGCAGCTTCGGCTTCAACTTCGCCATCTCCAACGCGGTGATGGCGACCCAGGCCTTCCACAAGGGGCCGGGCGAGTACGGCGCGCTGGGTTCGTTCATGGGGCTGGGTGCGCTCACCGCCTCGATCCTCGCGGCCCGGCGCCCGCGACCCCGGTTGCGTTACGTGCTGGGGGCGCTCGCAGGGTTCACCGTGGCGATGATGTTCTCGACCGTCGCGCCGACCTTCTGGGTGTTCGCCCTGCTGCAGATCCCCGTCGGGCTGGCCGCGATCACCGTGATGGTGACGGGGAACACCCTGGTCCAGACGTCCATCAGCCCCGAGATGCGCGGACGCGTGATGAGCCTGTGGGGCGCTGTGCTGCTGGGCGGGACACCCTTCGTCTCACCCGTCGTCGGCTGGATCGGTGACACGTTCGGCCCTCGCTGGACCGTGTTCTTCCAGGGGGCCTCCGTCGGCCTCACGTTCCTCGTCGTCACGTCGCTGATCATGCGCAGTGACGGGCTCCGCGTCCGGTTCGACACCACCCGCCGCGCGCCCCGGCTGCGGATCGTGCGTCCCGGCATGGTCACCATCGACGTCGCGGAGCCCGCGCGTTGAGTCAGTGAATCCCGGACGCGAGGATCCTTCGCAGTCCCGACGAGTAGGCCGCGCGTCCGACGAATCCCACGACTGGATCGAGCACGTCAGGCAGCCACCCGACAGTGAGGTGCTGGCGCCACTCGACCAGCGAGCCGATCGCGAGGGGCGTGACCGTCCACGCGACGTCACCTCCGATGACGCGTCCCTCCTTGCGGACCTCCGTGACGCCGGACTCGTCGCCCGGCTCGTCACCCGCCGGTGGACGCAGTGCCACCACGACCATCACGTCGTCGAAACCGACCCGCCGGACGCCGGTGCGGGCGACGAACCGCTGGCCGACGCGGGGACTGCCCTCGTGCCGCAGGGTCGTCAGGGGGATGGCCGCGCTGTGGGCGTCCCAGTCGGTGAGGGTGGCGAAGCACCGCGTGGCGGGCAGCGTCGTCGTCATGCGGATCGTGAAGTCGGCCATGTGTTCGCCCCTTGTCCGGTTGCTCCCCAGCATGGCGCAACAACGGCTGAACCTGAGTCAGTGGGTGCTGTCACGGTCGATTCTCGGCGCCCCCCGGCACGGTTCAGTCACGGCACACGTCCTCAGATGTCGAGCTTGCGTGCCGAGAGAGAACGCACCATGACCGGATCGCGATGGTCGAAGAACTGGCTCGCGCCATGGTCGAGGCCGGCGATCGACTCCATCTCGGACGGTGCCAGGTCGAAATCGAACACGTCCAGGTTCTCGGCCATCCGCTCGGGACGCACGGTCTTGGGGATGACCACCACCCCGCGTTGCACGAGCCAGCGGAGCACCACCTGACCGACCGACCTGCCGTGGGCAGCGGCGATGGCCGACAGCGTGGGGTCGGTGAACAGGTTGTTGCGTCCCTCGGCGAAGGGTCCCCACGACTCGATCTGGACGCCCTCCGCGGCCATCAATGCCTGGTCTGCGACCCTCTGGTGGAAGGGATGCGTCTCGACCTGGTTCACTGCGGGCACAACATCGTTGTGGTCGATGAGGTCGATCAACCGGTCGGACTGGAAGTTGGACACTCCGATCGCCCTCGCGAGCCCTTCCGACTGGATCGTCTCCATCGCGCGCCAGGATCCGTAGTAGTCACCGAAGGGCTGGTGGATCAGGTAGAGGTCAAGCCGGTCGAGGCCCAACCGCTGCAGGGACCGCTCGAACGCGATCCGCGTCTTCGCCTCCCCCGCGTCCTGGATCCAGAGCTTGGTGGTGATGAACAGCTCAGCTCGCGGGATGCCGCTGGCGGCGATCGCGCGGCCGACGGCCTCCTCGTTCATGTACGACGCGGCCGTGTCGATCAGGCGGTAGCCGGCTGCGAGTGCATCACTGACCGCCCGCTCGCATTCGGCGCTGTCGGCGATCTGGAAGACGCCGAAGCCGAGTGCGGGCATCTCGACCCCGTTGTTGAGTGTGACGTTGTGCATCTGTGAGTCCTCTCGTGTCGTTGACCACCAGTGCACACCGCCTGTTCGCGTTGAGGAAGGATCTGTCGTACCACGCACTCGCAGTACCTGTTTCGAACCATGCACCCGGGATAGCGTCGCCACGTGGACAACCGACGCGAGATCAGTGAGTTCCTCAGGAGCCGGCGTGCCCGCGTCCATCCAGAGGAATTCGGGCTCCCCTCGCAGGCAGCCCGACGCCGGGTTCCCGGGTTGAAGCGTGAGGAGGTGGCCTTGCTCGCAGGGGTGAGTGTCGACTATTACGCCCGCCTGGAACGGGGCCTGCTCGGCGGGGTGTCGACCTCGGTCCTGGACGCGATCGCCCACGCCCTGAGGCTCGACGATGCCGAACGGCAGCATCTCCAGGACCTGGCCCGAACCGCGGGCGCCCCGGCACGGAGACTGAGAACCGGTCCCCCCCGGACGCCGTCGCTGCGTCCGAGCATCCACGCCCTCCTCGCCGGGATGACTGGTGTCCCCGCGTACGTCAGGGACGCCCGGATGGACATCCTGGCCGCGAACCCCCTCTGTGTGGCCCTCTACGACGGCATCCTCACCAACGATGGGACCCCGACCAACCTGGCACGCTTCGTGTTCCTCGACGGACGCGCACACGGCTTCTTCCTGGACTGGGACGAGGTGGCTGACGGCACCGTCGGCTCACTCCGGGCCGAGGCTGGCCGCAATCCGATGGACCGGGCCCTCACCGACCTGATCGGTGAACTGACGACACGCAGCGACCCCTTCGCGAGCAAGTGGGCCCAACACGACGTCCGACTGCATCGCACAGCCACCAAGCGCCTGCACAACTCCCTCGTTGGCGACCTCGAGCTGACCGGGAACGCCCTGGAACTCTCGGGCGAAGAGCTCACGATCATCGCTTACACGGCGGAGGCCGGCAGCGCGGCGGCGGACAAGCTGGTCCTGCTGGGGAGCTGGCAACCGACCCACTCGCCCCTGCACCACTGATCGACGCCCGCCCATCGTGCACCCTTGTGCCGTTCGCTCGGGATGCTCGCGCACGTTCGCCGCGCAGCCTTCCCCGCGACCCGCACCGGTGGTTGACTTGGCCTCATGAAGAAGCTCATCAATGACACCGCTGACGTTGTCTCCGAGGCACTCCTCGGCATCGAGGCCGCCCACTCCGACCGGGTGCGCGTCGACCACGATCTCAAGATCATCTACCGCACGGACGCCCCGAAGCAGGGCAAGGTCGGCCTGATCTCGGGCGGTGGTTCCGGCCACGAGCCGATGCACGGCGGATTCGTCGGCCTGGGCATGCTCGACGCCGCCTGCTGCGGCGAGGTCTTCACGTCACCTGTCCCCGACCAGATGATGGCCGCGACCACGGCCGTCGACGGCGGCGCGGGTGTGCTGCACATCGTCAAGAACTACACCGGCGACATC
>CALKHV010000182.1 GCA_937988865.1 uncultured Propionibacteriaceae bacterium
GCCTGCGTCCCGGGGGCTTGTCCTGGGCGGTTTCCTTGCGTGCGCAAGGTAACCCCACCCCCCGGGCCCTCGTCCGGGGTGGTTTCGTTGCGCGTCCACCGAAGCCAGCGTCCCGGGCCCTTGTCCTGGGCGGTTTCTTGCGTGCGCAAGGTAACCCCACCCCCCGGGCCCTCGCGTTGGGCGGTTTCGTTGCGCGTCCAAGGCAACACACCCCTAGAGCCTCCATTCACCGTCACCTTCGTGGCACGCGCAAGGAAACACCCTCGGACGCCGTCTCCAGGGCGCAGTCAGACCTGCGCTCCGTCCAGGTGCCTGTGGCTACGCCTGTCACACCGCGTGATTGAATCGTTACAAAATCCTCGCCAAAACGCTTGCCCCTGAGCTGGGACGGCGCGTATCGTTCTGATCAAGAAGGTGTGTAGAGCGTTCTACACACGAAGTAGAGCGTTCTACACAGTGACCAGTTCGACGCGGTGACCAGTTCGAAGCAGTGACCAGTTCGAAGCAGTGACCAGTTCGACACCACGACCAAGGAAGCCTCCCTCAAGGAAGAGGATCATGACGATGCAGACGGAGCGCTCGATCACCATCGAGGACGTTGCTCTCGCCGCCGGCGTGTCCCGCGCAGCCGTGTCCAAGGTGATCCGCGACGCCTACGGGGTCAGCCCCCAGATGCGCGCCAGGGTCGAGGCGGCCATCAATGAGCTGGGCTATCGCCCCCGCGCCGCAGCCCGCGCCATGCGTGGGTCGTCGTTCACCATCGGCGTCGAGATCCCCACCGTCCACAACCACTTCTTCTCCAAGATCATCGACGGCGCCACCACAGCCCTGGTCGACACGCGTTACCAGGTCATCATCGCGCCGGCCGATCCCCACCACGACGAAGGCCCTCAGGCGATCGAGGCCCTCGCCGACCGGCAGGTCGACGGGATCGTCGCGATCTCGTCCCGGGTGCCCCAGACATGGCTGGAGAAGCTGGCGGTCCGCGTCCCACTCGTGATGATCGGTCGGCACCACCAGGCCGAGCACTACGACACGCTCGTGGGTGACGACGTCCTCGGAGCCGAGCTGGCGGTGCAGCACCTCTTCGAGCTGGGCCACCGACGCATCGTCCACCTCACCCTCGACGAAGGTCGTGGAGCTGCGCCGGGCACCCCCCACATGATGCGCGTCGTCGGCTACCGGCAGAAGATGGCCGACCTCGGGCTCGAGCCCGAGATCGTCTGGGTCAAGCCGGTGCAGGGGGAGTCGCTGCAGGCCGCTCGCGATCTGCTGTCCCGCGTTGATGCCCCCGTTGGCATCCTCGCCGGTCACGACGAGCTGGCCCTCGAAGTCCTCCAGGCCGTGGCCGAGCGAGGCCTCACCGCGGCGCAGGCATCGGTGGTCGGCTACGACGACACCGATGTCGCCGCCCACCCCATGATCTCGCTCACCAGCGTCAACCAGTCGGGCACCCAGATGGGCGCCATCGCGGTCCGGCTGCTGCTCGAGCGCATCGCCGGACGCACCGCATCGGCCCACGAGGTCCTCACCCCGCGGGTGATGGCCCGCAACAGTTCAGCTTCCCCCGCACACGAGCCCGAGGGCTCGCACCACTAGAGACCGGCCGCCCACGACCCGCGTGGCGGACCACAACCAGGAGGTACAAAGAAGTGACATTCCCCAAGAAGGGCCGGCTGGCCCTGGTGGCCGGCTTCGCGGCCGGTGCCCTGGCCCTGACTGCGTGCAGTTCGGGTTCGTTGGGCAGCAGTGATCCGTCCGCCTCCGGTGCGGCCGGAAACGTCGAGATCACGTATCTGGTCGACAGCGCCGAGCAGACCGTCAAGACGGCGGACGCGCTGGTCGCAGCCTTCCAGGCCACCAACGTCGGTGTGCCGTTAAGGTCGAGACCCGCGCCCAGGGCACGGACGGCGACAACGCCGTGAAGA
Organism: uncultured Propionibacteriaceae bacterium; assembly: GCA_937988865.1. GTDB lineage: Bacteria > Actinomycetota > Actinomycetes > Propionibacteriales > Propionibacteriaceae > CALKHV01. The sequence continues at coordinate 1,929 of CALKHV010000182.1, forward strand.
CCAAGCTCGCCACCGGCGAGATGAACGACGTCTTCGCCTACAACTCCGGGTCGCTCATGGCAGCCCTCGATCCCGCCAAGAACCTGGTGCCGCTGACCAACGAGCCCTACATGAGCAGCGTGCAGGACGCCTTCAAGACGGCCGTCACCTCGGGTGACCAGGTCTACGGCGTCCCGATGGGTCAGGCCATGGGTGGTGGCATTCTCTACAACAAGAAGGTCTTCGCCGACCTCGGTCTCTCCGTCCCCAAGACGTGGGAGCAGTTCATGGCCAACAACGCCAAGATCAAGGCTGCCGGGATCGACCCCGTGCTCCAGAGCTACGGCGACACCTGGACCTCGCAGCTGTTCGTCCTGGCCGACTTCCACAACGTGACGGCCGCGCAACCGGACTGGGCAGAGAAGTACACCGCCAACCAGGCCAAGTACGTCGACGAGCCCGCCATCAAGGGCTTCCAGCGTCTCGAGGACGTGAAGAAGGCCGGCTACCTGAACAAGGACTTCGCTTCGACCAAGGCGCCGCAGGCGCTGCAGAAGCTGGTCAAGGGCACGGGCGCCCAGTACCCGATGCTCTCCTTCATGGTCTCCACCTACGTCACGATGTCGGACGACGCGGCCAGCAACATCGGCTTCTACGCCCAGCCCGGTGACGACGAGGCGAAGTACGGCCTGACGGCATGGACGCCCGGTGGCGTCTACATCCCGACCACCACGACCGGTGACAAGCTCGCAGCGGCCCAGAAGTTCCTCGCGTTCATCGCGAGCCCGGCCGGTTGCGATGCCCAGACCGCGGCCGTGACACCCAGCGGACCGTACATGGTGAACGGCTGCACCCTCCCCGATGGTCTGCCGACGGCTGTGACCGACCTGCAGACCTTCTTCGACGGCGGCAACGTCAGCCCCGCGCTCGAATTCGTGTCGCCGATCAAGGGCCCGAACCTCGAGAAGATCACCGTCGAGGTCGGTTCCGGCATCACCTCCGCCGCTGACGGAGCCAAGCGTTACGACGAGGACGTCAAGAAGCAGGCCCAGCAGCTGGGTCTCGCGGGCTGGTGACCGTCGTGGGTCGTGAGGGCCGGGTGACCGGCCCCCACTTCCCGAGTTGATCCAACACGTGCTGGTGTCAGGCGGGCCGAACCCGCGCCTCGCCTGACACCACCGCACGAGCCCCGAACAGACGCCGCGCCTGGCCTGGAAGTTGCCTCGGCGCTGGGCCCCGGGTCGAAGCCGCCGCATCGTTGCGCGCACGCAGCCGGCCCTCGAATGTGTGACGCACCCCTTCACGACAAGGACCCCTGCATGACTACGACCACTGTCACCCTCGACGGCGAAGCCGTCGAGCTGGCCAAGCCGCCCCGGGCATCTGCCAAACACGTCGACAAGACCTATCCGTTGTGGTTCCACATTCCTGGCGGGCTGGTCTTCATCACCCTGTTCCTGGTGCCGACGGTCGCCTCCTTCTACTTCGCCTTCACCCGGTGGACGCTGTTCAACTCCACGTACGTGGGCCTGGAGAACTTCAAGATGTTCTTCGCTGAGCCGGGCCTGATCGGGTCCCTCAAAAACACGCTGATCTACGGCCTTCTCACCTCCAGTGCCAAGGTCGTTCTGGGGATGCTTCTCGCGGTCCTCCTCAGCGGCCCGATCATTGCCCGCGGCTACCTCCGTTCGGTGACCTTCTTCCCTGTCCTGGTCAGCGCCGTCGGCGTCGGCCTCACTTTCCAGGTGCTCCTCGATCCGTTCAACGGCGTGGTCAACAAGGTCTGGACGGCGATTCTCGGCGGCGATGGTCCCGGCTGGCTGACCAACCCCGACATCGCGCTGCTGACGGTCGTGGGCATCGACGTCTGGAAGGGCATCGGGCTGGCAACCCTCATCTACATCGCGGGGATCGCTGCCATCCCCAACGAGTACTTCGAGGCCGCCCGGGTGGACGGAGCCAGTTCCTGGCGCATCTTCCGCGACATCATCCTGCCCCTCAGCTTCCCCGCGACCTCGACGGTCATCATCCTGTCGCTGATCGGCGGCCTGAGGTCGTTCGACCTCATCTGGACCACCACCCAGGGTGGCCCGGGCTTCGCGACGGACGTCGTCGCGTCCGTGATCTACAAGCAGTACCAGGCGGGCTTCTACGGCCTGTCCACGGCCGGGAACGTGATCCTCTTCCTCGTCGTGACCGCCATCATCTACCCGCTCTCGCGGTGGCTCAACTCCAAGGAGACAGTCCTGTGAACACCATGCGCGCGTCCACCCGGTGGGTCATCGGCATTGTCGGCATCATCTTCACGACCGTCTTCTTCCTGGTCCCCTTCGCCTTCGTGTTCACGATGGCCGCCAAGGACGCCAACGAAGCGTCCATGCTCGAGTTCTCGTGGCCCACGAACTTCCAGCTGTGGGAGAACGTCGTCAAGGTCTTCCAGGCCCGCGACTACATGCTCGTCATCGCGTTCATCAACTCGACGATCCTCACCGTGGCCAGCGTGACGCTCCTGGTGGTGCTGGGGGCGATGATCGCCTATGTGCTCGATCGCCGGAAGTCGCGGATCAACACCGTCATCAACACCCTCGTGTTGTCGGGCCTCATCATCCCTCCGGCGGTCGTGCCGACCATCTGGGTGATGCAGGCGCTCGGCATCTTCAAGACCCTTCCGGGCCTGATCCTGATCGAGGTCGCCTTCGGTCTGGCCTTCACCGTGCTGACCATGCGGGCGTTCATCGCGTCCATCCCACGGGAGATCGACGAGGCCGCGATCGTCGACGGCGCGGGACCGCTCCGGCTCTTCTTCCGGGTGATCTTCCCGCTGCTGCGGTCGGTCATCGTGACCATCGTGGTCGTCCAGTCGATCTTCGTGTTCAACGACTTCCAGAACCCGCTCTACTTCCTGCCCGGTGACAAGAACGCGACCGTGCAGTTGACCCTGTTCAACTTCCAGAGCCAGAGCCTCACCAGCTACAACCTGCTCTTCGCCAACATCCTGGTCATCACGATCCCGATGCTGCTCATGTACATCTTCTTCCAGCGCCAGATCGTGTCGGGGATGACCTCCGGCGCCGTCAAGGGCTGACCCTCCATCTCGAAAGGCTTGTGGGCAATGACCACCACCGTGGGTTCCGTTCGGCTCGAGTACCAGACCGGCCCGTCCGTCCCCGTTCCCGCACCCCGGGTCTCGTGGGTGACCTCGACCGACACGCCGGCCTGGCGGCAACTCGCCGCCGAACTGATGTGGGACGACGGGAGCACCACCGCGACACGCGAACTGACCGGGGACGCGTCGAGCTTCGTCGCGTGGCCCTTCGACGACCTCACCCCGCGCCAACGAGGCACCCTTGCGGTGCGCGTGCTCGGCCCGGACGGGTGGTCGGCGTGGAGCGCCCCGCAGCCGGTGGTGGCGTCCTTCCTCGGCTCGGACGAGTGGCGGTGCGAGTTCATCGGTCTCGCCGACCCCGCAGGGTTGGCCCAGCCGGCCCTGATCAGGACCGAGTTCGAGGTGGCCGAGGGTCTCGTGCGCGCCACCTGGTACGCCACGGCGCTCGGTGTCTACACCGCGGAGGTCAACGGGACCCCCGTCGATGACCAGATCCTCAAGCCCGGCTGGACGCCGTACCAGTACCGCCTCGTGCACGAGACGACCGATGTGACGGCGTCCGTCGTGGCTGGTCGCAACGCGATCGGAGTCGCCCTGACCGGTGGCTGGTACACCGAGAGCTACGGCTTCCAGGGGCAGGCCAAGCCCGTCTACGGGACCCAACCGAGCGTCGCCGGTCAACTCCTGCTGGAGTACGCCGACGGCTCGACCCAGTGGGTCGTGACCTCGTCCGAGTGGCAGGCGACCGGCGACGGCCCGTGGATCTCGGCGGGCATCTACGCCGGTGAGTCCTACGATGCGCGTCGTGAGCCGGAGGGCTGGTCGAGCCCGGGCTTCGACGCGACGGACTGGTCTGGCGTGCGCGTGCTGCCCGCCGGCCCGACCCCCGGCCCGCGGACGTCCCCGGAGGTGCGGGTGATCGATGAAGTCGCCGTGGTCGAGGTCATCACCTCGCCATCGGGCAAGCGCATCCTCGACTTCGGTCAGAACCTCGTCGGACGTCTGCGCGTCCGGGTCTCGGGGGACGCCGGCGCCACGATCACCCTGCGCCACGCAGAGGTCCTCGAGGACGGGGAACTCGGCGTCCGCCCGCTGCGGGTTGCCAGGGCGACCGACACCTACACCCTCGCGGGCGGGGACGCCGAGTGGACGCCGACCTTCACTTTCCACGGCTTCCGGTACGCCGAGATCAGCGGCTGGCCGGGCGAGTTCGACCCTGCCGACGTCATGGCCCAGGTCATCCATTCCGACATGGTGCGCACCGGTTGGTTCGAGTGCTCGGACGCCAGGGTGACCCGGCTGCACGAGAACGTCCTGTGGGGCATGCGCGGCAACTTCCTCTACCTGCCGACCGACTGCCCGCAGCGCGACGAGCGGCTCGGCTGGACCGGTGACATCCAGGTCTTCGGCCCCACCGCCAGCTACCTCTACGACTGCAACGGGCTGCTGGCGTCCTGGCTGGTCGACCTGGCCCTTGAGCAGCAGGCCGTGGGTGGGGTGCCGTTCATCGTCCCGGACGTCCTCAACTCCGGCAAGGTGCCCGCCGCAGCGTGGGGGGACGTGGCGACGCTGCTCCCCTGGACCCTCTTCCAGCGCTTCGGCGACGAGGCGATGCTCGCCACGCAGTACCCCTCGGCCAAGGCGTGGGTCGACCAGGTGCTCGCCATCGCCGGCGACCGGCACCTCTGGGAGGGCGGCTTCCAGTTCGGTGACTGGGTCGATCCGGACGCACCCCCGGACCACCCCTCCAAGGCCAAGGCGGACGCCGACCTGGTCGCCAGCGCCTACCTGTACCGCTCGACCAGGGCCCTGGCCGGGATCGCCGCGATCCTCGGTCACGACGAGGACGCGGCGCACTACGCCGAGGTCTCCGGGTTGGTGCGCGAGGCCTGGCTGGCCGAGTACGTCACGCCCTCCGGGCGGATCATGTCGGACGCCCAGACCTCGTACGCGCTCGCCATCGAGTTCGGGCTGGCGGACGGCGAGCTGCAGGTGCGCCTGGGTGAACGACTGGCGGCGCTGGTGCGGCGCGACGGCTACCGGATCGGTACCGGTTTCGTGGGAACACCCCTGGTCACGGACGCGCTCACCCGCACCGGCCATCTGCGCCAGGCCGGACGCATGCTGCGGCAGGAGGAGTGCCCGTCGTGGCTCTACTCCGTGAGCATGGGCGCCACGACGGTGTGGGAACGCTGGGACTCGATGCTGGAGGACGGCTCGATCAACCCCGGCGAGATGACCAGCTTCAACCACTACGCCCTGGGCGCGATCGCCGACTGGCTGCACCGCATCGTCGGTGGACTCGCCCCGGCCGCGCCGGGTTACCGCCGCTTGCAGATCGCCCCGCAGCCGCTCCCGGGCATGGAATGGGCACGGACGAGCCACGACACCCCTTATGGCACGGCTGCGGTGGCCTGGAACCGGGAAGGCGACCAGATCCGCGTCCGGGCGACGGTTCCGCCGAACACGACGGCGACGGTCCAGCTTCCGGGCGGCGAGCCGTTCGAGGTGGCGTCCGGATCCTTCGAGTGGGTCGTGACCGACCCCGACCCTGCAGCGAAGCCGGAACCGGTGACCACCCAGACCTCGCTGGCGGCCATCATGGACGATCCCGAGGCCTATCGCGCGGTGGTCGACGCCTTCACCAGCATCGACCCGGCCCTCGCGAAGGACTTCCTCAAGCGGACGGCCTGGCTGCCCAATCAGCCGCTCGTCGGTGCCTTCAGCCTGATCTCGACGGCCGTGGTGGAGCGCATGGAGGCAGCGCTGGTGGCCCTCAACGAGAAGCGGGGCTGAACCCCGGGACGTCCGTCGGCACTGACGGGTCAGATCGCACCCGGTTCGCCCGGCGTCCCCTCGGACGCACCGAGGCCGAGCCGGGTGCGATGTCGTTCGACCCAGGCGGGGCCCGTGCCGTAACGCTGGGACTTGATCAGACGTCCGTCGGCGCAGTCGGCCACGAGCTCGGCGAGCCTGCGCTGTCGCGTCGACTCCTGCCTGGCCCCCATCACCCAGTGGCGACACACGTGCTGGTACGACGCGGGGGCGAGGTCGAAGAAGGCGGAAGCTCCGGCGTCCGACCGGAGGACCGCTTCGTAGGTGTCGGGCCACTCAAGGTCGGGGTTCTCGTAGGCGTAGACCCGCTCATTCTCGGGTCGACGCGCCTCGTGGGCGGCGAGGCCGGGCGGCTGCATGCGTCCCTCGCGCGTGAGTCGCTCGACGATCGCGAGGTTGACGGCACTCCAGTTGCCCCCCGGACGCCGAGGCGTCCACCGTTGCCTGGTGGCGTCAGCGTCCAGTCGTTGGGCCGTGGAGTCGATCCACCCCCAGCACAGGGCCTCGGCCACCGCGTCCTCCCAGACCAGCCCGCGGTGTCGGGCGTGCTTCTTCCACAGCCCGACCCACACCTCACGTTCGGACGCGTGGTGCACGGCCAGCCAGGCGCCCCACTCGGCGGCGTCCGCGAAGAAGAGCGCCGGACGCTCGGGCGTCCCGCCGGGAGTCGGTGTCATGGGGCCCAGCCAACACCATGAGTGCAGGTCGGAGACAGGGGATGGGACCTCACGGTTTGGGTTCGGTCGTCCGGATCGGATACCCTAGGGGGTATACAGTCTCCCTCACTGAAGGACATCTCATGGCCACCGTGACCATCACCGAAGCTGACATCGAGTCGACCCTCGCCGACAACGAGATCGTGTTCCTCGACTGGTGGGCCACCTGGTGCCCCCCGTGCCGCATGTTCGGACCGATCTTCGAGGCGGCGTCCGAGGTGCACGACGACATCGTGTTCGGCAAGATCAACACCGAGGAGCAGCAGGGCCTTGCCGCCGCTGCGGGCATCGAATCGATCCCCACGTTGATGGCGTTCCGCCAGGGCATCCTGGTGTTCTCCGAGGCCGGCGCCCTGCCCAAGCCCGCCTTCGAAGAGGTCATCGGTCTGGTTCGTGACCTCGACATGGACGACGTCCGCCGCCAGCTCGACGAGGCCCGCGCGGCCCAGGTGCAGCTCTGACGCTGCGCTCTCTCCACCCCTCCCCGGACGCCGGTTTCCTTGATCACGCAACCGAATCTGCGTCCCTGACCCCCCCGGAGGGCGTGTTTCCTTGATCACGCAAGGAAACCCGTCGCTCCCTACGTCGTCGAAGCACCCCGGACGCCCAGCGTCCGACACGCTTCAGGCGCACCCACGCACCTCTTGAGGGAGAGGGAAAGGGACGAGGCCCCGGACTTTGCGTCCGGGGCCTCGTCTCTTGTGGGGGACAGTCAGGGCTTGCTGGGCGTGGTGCTGATGCCGAGCATGCGGTAGATCGGGCAGAATCCGATGACTGCGGTGACAGCAGCCAGGAGCGCGATGATGAGCAGGATCACGCCCACCACGCTGCCGAAGCCGGCCAGGAGTGCGCCGATGAAGGCGACGACCGAGAGGCCGAGGCGGACGATCTTGTCGGTGTCGCTGACGTTCTTGGTCAAGGTGGCTCTCTCTGCTGTGCTTTGGGGTGGGTCCTGAGTCGGTGAGGCGCGGATCAGATGAAGATGATCTGTCCACCCTCGGAGATCTCCATGAAGTCGGACGCGCTGATGATGCCGTCGATGTCGTCGTAGAGGTCTTCTTCGGTCAGCTTGTTCATGTCGAAGCTCATGCGGCAGCCCCAGAGGTGGCCGCCCATGGCCTTGATGGTGTCGATCATCTCGGGGACGTCCGGGATCTCGAGGTCGGCGATCTGCTGCTTCATCATGTTGGTGGCGTAACGCGTCACGCCCGGGATGGCGCCCATCACGGCTGGCAGGGGCAGCTTCGGCGCCTGCGGCATGTGCATCGCGGTGTTGCCCAGCATGGAGAACTTCAGGTCGGCCATGCGCGACTTGGTGATGATGTCGAAGCCCCAGAAGGTGAAGAACATGTGGGTCTCGATGCCCTCACCCAGGGCCGCGGACGCCAGGACGAGGCCGGGGTAGACCATGTCGAGGTTGCCCTTGGAGCAGATGATGGTGAGCTTGCGTCCACCTGAGGCTCCGGACTCCGCCGCGGGGGCGTCGTCGAAGCTGGGGACGATGGGTTCAGTCATGGTGTGTTCTCGATTCTTGTCGTTGAGGACCTAGACGCAGCCCTTGGGCTTGGGCAGCCCGGCGACGTAGGAGTACTTCTTCGCCGGCTTGCCGGGGAAGAGGACGAACAGCTTCTTGATGTCGAACCCACCGACGGCCTGCGTGCGACGCAGGGTGGCGGTCTCGCCGCGGGCCGGGTAGTCGGAACGCAGGAACTTGATGACGGCCCAGTGCTCGTCGGTGAGGTCGAGGCCGATGAGGCGGGCGAGTTCGCGTCCGAGGTCTTCGTCCCACTGGGCGTAGTCGGTGAGGAAGCCCTCCTCGTTGACGTCGATCGGGCGTCCGTTGATCAGTGTTGCGGGCATGGTTGGTTCCTTCGAGGGATCAGAACTTGGGGATGATCGGGCTGGCGAGTACCTGGTCGGCCGGGACGGTCGAGTTGGTGGCGGGCCCGGTGTGAACGGGCACCACCGGCTTGATCTCGCCCGACTCGCGCGGCGGAGTTGCCTTCGGAGGCGTCCGGAGCTTGATGGACTTGTGGATCGGTGTCGTCTTGAGCACAGGCTTGGGACGCGGATTCGCAGCGGCCGGTGCGCTGCTGGACGGGGCGCCGGTCGGCATGGCGTCCGCGCTGGAAGCAACGCCGGTCTCGACGTTCTTGCCGTGCAGGCTCATGGCGGCGGGCAGGGGGATCTTGCGTCCGGGAAGCAGCATGTTCCAGTAGACCCACTTGAACGCGAGCTTCGACAGGTGGTTGATGCGGGTTTCCTTGAGCAGGCCCATCGGGCCGACCTTCGCGAACGGGAAGGAGCCGGTGAAGGGCTCGGTGTCGTAGTTGAAGTCGAGGAGCATGCCCTTGCCGTTGCCCGACTCGATGAAGCAGTTCGCGTGGCCGTCGAACTTCGCGTGCTGGGGCTGGCCCTTGAGCATGTTGACGAAGTTCTCGATGAAGATCTCGACCGAGAAGTGGGCGACCGCGCCGGCCTTGCTCGTCTTGAGCGTCCCGCCGTCGCCGAGGACCCAGATGGTGCCGGGGTAGGCGAGCGACTCCATGGTCTGCTGGTCGCAGGGGACGTAGTTCATGTCGTCGCCCAGGCCGGAGGTGGCCAGGAAATCGGCGCCCAGGTTCGGGGGCACGGTGACGAGGAGGTCGAAAGCGATCTCGCGGCCGTCGAAGGACACGATCCGGTCGGCCTCGACGTGCTCGATGGCGAAATCGGTCTCGAGGGCGATGTGGCGATCACTGAGCGCGTTTCCGAGTTCGCGGCTGGCCACGGGCTTGGTGAAGGCGCCGTCGAGCGGGGTCACGTAGACGATCTCGATGTTCTTGCGACGGCCGTTCTTCCGCAGGAAGTCGTCGGCGAGGAAGGTGAACTCCAGGGGCGCAACGGGGCACTTGATCGGCATCTCGGACACGTGGATGACCAGGCGTCCGCGCTTGAACTTCTTGACGACCTCGGTGAGCGCCTTGGCGCCCTCGAGGGTGTAGAACTCGTGGGCGGTCTTGCCGAGGTGGTCGGTGAGCCCTTCGACCATGTCGGGACGCGGGTGCGTGCCCGTGGCGATGATCAGGTAGTCGTAGTCGAGTTCGCGTCCGTCGGCGAGTTCGACGGTCTTGGCGTCCGCATCGACGCCCGCGATCTCGCTGATGATGAGGTTGATGCCCTCGTGGATGAAGCTGTGCCGCGACTTCACGATGTCATCGACGGTGTAGGTGCCGAAGGGCAGGAACAGGTAGCCGGGCTGGTAGTGGTGCTGGTCGTCGCGGTCGACGACGGTGATCTCGAGATGGGTGGCGGGGACGGCGGCGCGCAGCTTGTTGGCGGCCATCGTCCCGGCGGTGCCGCCACCGAGAATGACGAGCTTCTTCATGGGTCCTCCGTTGGAACCGTGCAGGTGAATCCTTCAGGCGAACATACACCGGGGGGTATCAGCGGTGGGAGTGGGGTGCCGAGAATCGGGGCCGCCACGGGGTGTTGGGTTGGATGCGCATGGAAACGTGCTGGTGGGAACCCCGCTCGCGGCGGGTTTCCTTGCGTCCGCATGGAAACGTGCTGGTGGGGACCCCGCTCGCGGCGGGTTTCCTTGCGTCCGCATGGAACCACCCGTCCTGAGGGCGCTCTGCGGGTCGGTTTGCGTGGACGCGCACTGAAACACGCCTGAGGGGTCCTCCCCGCCCATGTGAAGAGAATCACATTGGGCGGCCGGTGCATCCGCCCGCTCCCGATCTAGGGTGGTGAGCGTGACCATGACAGCTGCTGCCCCCGTCGAGCCGACCATGATCGACGAAGAGATCCTCGAGGACACCTGCGAGCTCGCCGGCCCCGAGTGGCGCGACGGCGCCGGCTTCGGCTGGGACCTCGACAACGATGCGGACGCCACCACAGAGGACGCCTGAGCCGTGACCACCCGGGCCGTGCGCGTGGTGGTGCGCGGCAGCGTCCAGGGGGTGGGTTTCCGGTGGAGCTGCGCGCAGGAGGCCGGCGTCCACGGTGTGGGTGGCTGGGTGACCAATCGCGGCGACGGGTCGGTGGAGGCCTGGTTCGAGGGAACCCCGACCGCGGTGGACGCGATGATCGCCTGGTGTCGCGTGGGCCCCAGGTGGGCGGACGTGACCGACGTGTCGGTGGCCGAGTGGGTCCCCGAGGGACGCAGGAGCTTCTCGATCCGCTGACAGGTGCGCGCATCAGGGGTTGGATGGACCCATGACCCAACGCAGCGTCCTGTTCATCGGTGGTACCGGAGTGATCTCGTCGGCGTGCGTCGACCTGGCACAACGCCGTGGCTGGGAGGTCAGCGTCCTCAACCGCGGCTCGTCCACCCGGCACCCCCTCCCGGCCGGGGTCGAATCGCTGCTCGCGGACGCGCGGGACCCCGCGTCCGTGACTGACGCCCTGGGGACGCGCGAGTTCGACGTCGTCGCCGACTTCGTGGCCTTCACCCCCGACCAGGTGCGCGCCGACATCGACCGTTTCGAGGGACGGACGGGCCAGTACGTGTTCATCTCGTCGGCGTCCGCGTACCAGACCCCGCCGCAGACGCTGCCGGTCGTGGAGTCGGCCACCCTGCGCAACCCCTTCTGGGCGTACTCGCGCGAGAAGATCGCCTGCGAGAACGTGCTGGTGGACGCGTGGCGGGAGCGGGCCTTCCCCGCGACGATCGTGCGTCCGTCCCACACCTACGACCGCACGATGCTGCCGTTCGACGGCGGGTACACGGCCTTCAAGCGCCTGCTCGACGGGCGTCCGATCATCGTGCACGGCGACGGCACGTCCCTGTGGACGCTGACCCACAACACCGACTTCGCCAAGGGCTTCGTCGGGCTGTTGGGGCAACCGGCCGCGCTCGGCGAGGCGTACCACGTGACGTCCGACGAGTGGCTGACCTGGGACGCGATCACCCGCATGGTCGCCTCTGCGGCAGGGGTCGAGCCGCGCATCGTCCACGTGCCGTCGGACGCGGTCGCCGCGCTCGACGCCGGCTGGGGGGCGAGCCTGCTGGGCGACAAGGCGCACTCGATGGTGTTCGACAACTCCAAGGTGCGGCGTCTGGTGCCCGACTTCACCTGCACAGTGCCGTTCGCGCAGGGCGCCCGCGAGGTGGCCGACTTCCACCTCGCGCACCCGGGTGAGGTGAACCCGGTCATCGAATCGGTGATCGACACGCTGGTGGGACGCTTCGGCTGAGCAGGCGGCCTCACAGTCCTGCCGAACTGTCTGACTACAGACACGTTCGCAGGAATGAAACGGGTGTCAGCGTCAAGCGAACGAATGCCCACCTGCAGCGACCCGACTGGCATGATCGAACGGACGTCCGCGTGTGCGGACCCGACTCGCGGAGGAACCCATGGGCCTGTTCGACATCTTCAAACCGACCTCGGACGACGCGGCCACCCGGTCAGCCCTCGACCAGGCCGCCGACCCCGGTGCGGCCCAGGACGTGATCACCCGCCTGATCGAGAAGATTCTGAGCGTCGGGATCGACGGCATCGGGCGGTTCGACCCAGCGTCCGATGTGGCGGCCGAGGCCCTGGCCGACGCGGGCGGCAATGTCGACAAGGCCATCGCCAAGGTGGTGAGCGGCCACGTGACCATGGGTGCCGTGGGTGGGTTCGTGACGGGCGTCGGCGGCTTCGTCACCCTGCCGATCGCGCTGCCGGTCAACGTGTTCGAGTTCTACGCGGTGGCCACCCGGATGACGGCGGCGATCGCCACGCTCCGCGGCTACGACCCCTCGCACCCCGAGATCCGCTCGGCCGTGCTGTTGACGCTGGTGGGATCGAATGCGGACGGCGTCCTGACCCGCTCCGGCATCACGACCGTGGGTGGACGCACGACCATGCTCGCGCTGAAGCGGTTGCCCAGGGCGGCGCTGATGGTGGTCAACAAGGCCATCGGGTTCCGGCTGCTGCGCACGGTGGGCGGGATGACGGTGAGTCGGCTGGGGCGCGCGGTGCCTTTCGTCGGCGGCGGGGTCGGGGCGGGCTTCGACGGCTGGATGATGAACCGGATCGCCGAGCAGGCGGTTGCGGAGTTCCCGGTCCGGAGCGCCAACGACGGCCTCTGACGTCAGATCTCCGTCACGATGTGGGTCGTGGCGGCACGCCAAGGACAGTGCAACGGTCAAACGGGCCGAAATCCCCACATGTTGCCGGAGTTCGGCGCCAACTCACCGTTCAGTGGGCCGGATCCGGGCCCAGGGCGCCCTCGAGGGCCAGCAGGGCGATCTTGGCGTCACGTCCGCCGAGGTAGTTGCCGATCTGCCCGTCGGCGCGCACGATCCTGTGACAAGGCACGACGATGGGGATCGGGTTGGTGGAGCAGGCCGACCCGACCGCCCGAACGGCCCGGGGTGACGAGGTCGCAGCCGCGAGGGAGGCGTAGCTCTCGGTGGTCCCGAACGGCACTTTCGCGAGTTCGCGGAGCACCTCCAGCCGGTACCCGTGCGAGAGTTGCCAGTCCAGTGGCAGGGTGAAGGTCCGCCGGGTTCCGGCGAAGTACTCGTCGAGTTCCCTGCGCACGGCGTCGAGCGGACGGGGCGCCCGCATCACCCGCGGGCTGATCCTGGACGCGAGTTCCTCGACCACCGCGTCCTCGCCCTGGGCCTCGAATCCCACGCGAACCAGGCCGGCGTCCGTCGCAGCCAGCAGCAGCGTCCCCAGGGGTGAGTCGGTAGTGGTGTAGCGGACGTCCACCATCCCCGACGCCACCGCCCGTTCCGCGAACCTCCCCCGCGCGTCGTCCAGCGTGCCCATCAGCCGTTCCTCCATCCGTCCTGCTCCGACTCACCCAGGGCCGCCTGCTGCGCGCGCAGTGCCTTCACGCCGTCGGCGCACGCACGCCGGGCGGCGTCCGGCGTCCCCCCGATCAGCGCAGCCACCTCGGCGTGCGGGAGGCCGGCCAGGTGGTGGTAGGCGACGCACCACCGCTGCCGTTCCGGCAGGTCGTGAACGGCCCTGACCAGCGTGGACGCCTCGTCCCCGGGCCACCGCGACTCCTGTGGACGCACCTGACTGACCCGTTCGGCGACGCCCCGCTGACGCACCCCGCGGCGGACCGCGTCCACGGCCTTGTGGTGGGCAACCCGCACCAGCCAGGCCTCGATGTTCGTGTCTGCCGGAAGTCCCGGCCACGCCTCCAGCGCGGCGAGGAACGTGTCGGACCATGCGTCCTCCGCCTCATCCGGCCCCAGCGTCGCGAGGCAGACGCGCAGGACGGTGCGTCCGTGGTCGCGGACGGCGAACTCGAAAGGCTTCTGCATGGTCATCACCCCGTAGTCGTCCGACGGGGGCCGAACGTGAGGTGTGTCATGCCCAGATGGTAGAACCGAGTCATGAGCCTGCCCACCGAGCCCCGTTCGCTGCCCTGGATCACCCGACTGGTGTCGCTCGACACCACGAGCCGTGATTCCAATCTCGCGCTGGTCGACCTGGTGGCCGACGAGTTCCGCAGCCGCGGCCTCGAACCCCACATCTTCCCCACCGACGACGGCCTCAAGGCCAACCTCATCTGCACCGTCCCCGATCGCGACGGCGGCACCGCTGGCGGCATCGTCATCTCCGGCCACACCGACGTCGTGCCGGTCGACGGCCAGGACTGGGCGTCCGACCCGTTCGTCCCCGAGATCCGCGAAGGACGCCTCTACGGCCGCGGCACCGCCGACATGAAGTCGTGGATCGGGGTCGCCCTCACGCTGCTGCCCGAGATGGTGGACGCCAACCTCGCCGAACCCCTCCACTTCGCCCTCACCTACGACGAAGAGGTCGGGTGCGTCGGTGGGGACGCCATCGTGGCCGAGATGGCGGGCCTCGGCCTGAGCCCGCGAGCCGTGCTCGTCGGTGAACCGACGTCGATGCAGGTCGTCCGCGCCCACAAGTCGATCAACGTCTTCCAGGTCGACATCACGGGTGTGGCGGCGCACTCCTCGCTGCCCACGCACGGTGTCAATGCCATCGAATACGCGGCGACGCTGGTGCGGTACTGGCGTGAAAGGCTCGACGACTGGCGCGTCCACGGCCCGCTCGACGACGCCTACCCCGTCTCGTGGACGACCGGTGGCGTGAACCAGATCAGCGGCGGCATCGCCGTCAACACCATTCCCGACCACTGCAGGGTCACCTTCGAGTTCCGGGCCATCAAGGCCGTCAGTGACGCCGAGGTCCAGGCGGACGTCCGTGACTTCTGCGACCGGCTCCGCGCCGAGATGCGCCGCGAGCACCCGGACGCCGACGTCACCTTCACCGTGCTCGCCGCCGTCCCGGGTCTGGACGCCGACCCCGCCTCCCCCGCGGTCACACTCACCCATCAGTTGGGCGGCATCCCGACCGACGGCAAGGTCACCTACGGCACCGAAGCGGGGCAGTTCCAGGGCGCTGGTTTCGAGGCCGTGGTCGTCGGCCCCGGCGACATCGCGCAGGCCCACGCGGCGAACGAGTACGTCGAGGTGAGCCAGATCGAGGCCTGTGAGACGTTCCTGACGCGCCTCATCGAGGTGGCGTCCG
>CALKHV010000183.1 GCA_937988865.1 uncultured Propionibacteriaceae bacterium
GATGCGGCTCTCCGGCACACCCGCGTCAAGAAGGCTCTTGCGCAGGCCCGCACCCTGTTGAGCGACCCCCTGGTTGACCATGTGGGTGTGTCTGGGCGTCACTGCGGTTGACGACGCGTGATCTGGGTGGGGTCTCTACGGTTGGCGTCAAGAGCGTGATGATGCGCTGAGGACACGCGACGGCCCTCCCAAGCTTTGGCGAGCAGGAGGGCCGTCACTTGGTGCTTGGAGGGCACCCATGCTGATGGTAGGCAACGATCCTGTCGAGGCCGAACGGTTGCTGGTGGCCGGGGAGCTGGTGTGCCCGTCGTGTACGGGTGTGCTGTCCCCTTGGGGGCACGCTCGGTGGCGGTCCTCGCGGGGAGCGGCTGGGACGGTGCGGCACCGTCCGCGGCGGGGCCGGTGTGCCTCGTGCGGGAGCACGCACGTGCTGCTGGCGCAGGTGTGGTTGTCGCGGCGCGCGGACGCGGTCTGCGTGATCGGGGCCGCGCTGGAGGCCAAGGCGGGTGGGGCAGGTCACCGCAGCGTCGCGGGGCGGTTGGGCCGGCCGGTGTCCACGGTGCGGGGCTGGCTGCGCCGCTTCGCCTCCCGATCGGAGCAGCTGCGGGTGGGGTTCACCCGGCTGTTGCACGAGCTGGACCCTCTGGCTGGGCCGCTGGTGCCGCAGGCCTGCCCGGTCGCGGACGCGGTCGAGGTGATCGGGCGGGCTGCTGCCGCGGCGGTCCTACGGCTGTGCCCGCAGCCGCCGTGGGAGTACGCCGCCAGGGTCACCGGTGGGCTGCTGTTGGCCCCGCCAGCGGGGGGTGGGGTGAGCAACACGAGTTGACCCCTGCCGCTGCCCCCGGTGGTGCGGGCACCCTCGAGCGGAACAGTTCAGCACCAGGAGAGGGCAAGGCGAATGAGTGGACGACACAGACCGGGCGACGAGCAGGCGCGCCGGGCCGAGCAGGCGCGGGAGGTCGCGTTGTTCCGGTACGCGCTGATCCGCGAAGCAGCGGACGCCTCTCTGAGCACCCGCCAGCGTGGGGTGCTGGTGCGCGACCTCGCCGGCCGTGAGCACACCGGGCCGTTCGGGGCGCGGGTGACGGTGTCGCGGGCCAGCGTGGACCGGTGGGTACGGGCGTGGCGCACCGGCGGGTTCGACGCCCTGGTGCCCTCGGCCCGGCACGCGCAGCCGCGGACCCCCGCGGCGGTGTTGGAGCTCGCGGTCGCGCTCAAACGCGAGGTCCCGGCTCGCACCGCCGCGCAGGTCGCGGCGATCCTGACCGAGCACGGTGTGGCAGTGGTGCCCTCGGCGCGCACGCTGCAACGCCACTTCGCCCGCCTTGAGCTGAACACCCGACCCGACGGCACCACCCCGGGAGTGTTCGGCCGGTTCGAGGCCGCCGCACCGAACCAGCGGTGGACCGGGGACGCGCTGCACGGGCCGGTCATCGGCGGGCGTAAGACGTACCTGATGGCGTTCATCGATGACCACTCCCGGGCGCTGGTCGGCTACCGGTGGGGCCATAGCGAGGACATGCTCCACCTCGCGGCGGCGTTACGCGCTGGCCTGTCCGCGCGGGGGATCCCGCAGGTGGTGTACCTGGACAACGGGTCAGCGATGGTCTCCAAGCAGCTGCTGCGCGCGCTGGCCGTCCTGGGGATCCGGTTGACCCACTCCAGGCCCGGTCAACCCCAAGGGCGCGGGAAGATCGAACGGTTCTTCCGCACCGTGCGCGAACAGTTCCTCATCGAGCTCACCGCCCCCGGCGCGACCGAGCAGGTCAGCGGACTGGCCGAGCTGAACGAGCTGTTCACCGCGTGGGTCGAAACCGTGTACCACCAGCGGGTCCACACCGAAACCGGGCAAGCACCCCTGGCCCGGTTCCTGACCGGTTTCGCGGGGGATGGCCCGCCGCCGACCCCGACCCCAACCCAGCTCCGCGAGGCGTTCTTGTTCTCCGAGCATCGTGCCGTGACCAAGACAGCCACCGTCTCGCTGCACGGCAACACCTACGAGGTCGACGCCGCCCTGACCGGGCGTCGCGTCGAGCTCGTCTTCGACCCGTTCGACCTGACCGACATCACGGTGCGCTACGCCGGCCGCGAAGTCGGCACCGCCATCGCGCACGTCATCGGCCGGCACGTGCACCCCGCCGTCAAGAGCGACTCCACCGCCGCGCCGGCGCCGGTCACCGGGATCGACTACCTGGCCCTGGTCCGCGACCGGCACACCCAGGTCATGACCCAGCGCGTGAACTACGCCTCGATCACGCAACCCGCCGTCCACCCCCAGGCCGCCGCCAATGCCGTACTGCCCGGGCAGGTCGACCTGCTCGACCTGCTCGACCCAACCCCCACCGTCCACCACGAACCCGACCATCAGGAGATCCCGTGACCCTTGACCGCCTCCAAGCCCACTACGGCTTCACCAGAACGCCGTTCGGCAAGGCCCTGGCCCCCAGCATGCTGCACCGGCACACCGCCCATGCCGAGGCCGTCGCCCGGATCGGCTGGTGCATCACCGAACGCGCCCTGGGCGTGGTCACCGGTGAGGTCGGCGCCGGCAAGACCGTCGCCGTGCGCGCCGCCCTGGCGAACCTGGACCCCTCCCGGCACACCACCATCTACCTGGGTAACCCCGCCGTCGGCGGCCGCGGCCTCTACGGCGGGATCGTCACCGCCCTGGGCGGCGAACCCCGCTTCCACAAAGCCGCCCTCATCCCCCAAACCGTCGAGCTGCTCGCCGCCGAAGAACACGAACGCGGCCGCACCGTCGTCCTCATCCTCGACGAAGCCCACCTCCTCACCAGCGACCAACTCGAAGAGCTCCGCCTGCTGACCAACGCCGACATGGACTCCCACTCACCCTTCGCGTGCCTCCTCATCGGCCAACCCACCCTGCGCCGCCGGATCAAGCTGGGCACCTTCGCCGCCCTGGACCAACGCATCGCGCTGCGCTACACCCTCACCGCGATGAGCGACACCGAAACCAAGAGCTACCTCGCGCACCACCTCACCCTCGCCGGCCGCTCCGACCCCCTCTTCTCCGACGACGCCACCGCGCTGATCCACCAAGTCGGCCGCGGTACCCCCCGAGCCATCAACAACCTCGCCGTCCAAGCCCTCGTCGCCGCATACGCCGCCGGCAAGGCCATCGTCGACGAGACCTCAGCCCGAGCCGCCGTCACCGAGGTCACCACCGAATAGCCAACCGCGTCACCCCGACGAGCACCGCGACACCCTGACCACCAACAGCCCCGCCGGACCCCCGGCGGGGCTACCTCATACCCCCACCACGTCCCCACCGACAGTGACGCCCACATCCTCAACCGACGCGTCCGTCAACAGCACCCCCTGCATCACCATCAACGAGGAACGCGACACGGGCGCCGACTAAGTCCAGTTCGGGGTACATCGTCACAGGTACCTCCGACAGACCGGGCGCAACCTGGTAGTCCAGGTCATCCAGGCCGACGGCCTTCTTGACGAGGGAAGGCAGAAGAAGCATCTCTGTCGCACCTTCGGCGAGTACAACCTTTCGGGCTGCTGAGAAGGCCGCTGCTCCGGCTCCCATCGCCAGCATCAACGGTGAATAGCCAACCCCCTTTGTCCAGAAACTGCCTTCCACCAGGCTGCGCTGCCCGTTCTCAGGATCGGGGACAACAGCACGGATGTTGGTGCCCAGGTCTGGCGGTAGGCAGGCGGGTGAATGGGTCGTGTAGATGATCTTCGCAGCTCGAGTCTGTGTCATGAACTCGTTGACTAGGTCGGCTTGCGCGTCGATGTGCAAGTGCGTTTCGGCCTCGTCGATAAGCAGGATGGGTGGGAAGCCCTGATCCATCACTGTCAGGAAGGCGACAAGGGCAACGAACATCTGCACGCCCGCACTACGCTCGTGGAACTGGGTGATGGTGCGCCCATCCTGTTTGACGCGAATCTCAAGACTCGTGCCATTGATCTTTAGATGAGCCGAGATATTGGACTGGTTCCATACCTCCGAGAACTTCGTCTGCAGCGTCTGATTTGCCAACTCGATTAACGTTTCGCGAGCACCTTCGTCACCGTTAGTGAGCGTCGCCCATAGTGCATCAAGGGAGAGTTCGGCCATGGCGGCGATGTTCCGCAATGCCGCGGGAGGGTTCGCAACGCTCTCGGCTGTCAGCCCGTAGGCAGACGCCAGGAGACGGTCTTCCTCCGAAAACATGAGAATGTCGGGCGAGCGGTCGTACAACGCTTTGGCAACCTCATCCGAGGGGTCCGGCCTGTCCATCCACGCCTGTACCTGCTCGAGTCCGTCACGGACTGGACCCTTGAGACCAAACTCATCGAACTCCGCGAGCCAGGTGACCGGAGAGAGTTCGCGCAGTCGCGCTTCGATGTCTGGGCTCTCTACCTCAGCCACCGCCGCAAGTGCGGCCAGGAGACGGGATCTGAGCGATAGTCGTCGCTCATCGGCCCCGTCTTCTTCGTGATCCCCATCTATCTCGGCAACATCAAGGTCACCGCTGACTGAATCAGTTAAGGCGACGGTCAGCGCAGTCAGTGCCACCGCGAGCGTGGCGCGGTTCTTGCGAGGGACTGGGACTGCCGCTCGCCCTGTCTCGCCTTCTCCCGCAGTCCGCGACAGCCACAACTGGGTGGGCAGCACGTCCAGATCGAACTCAGCCAGGGCTGCTTTGTCCTCTTCGCTGAGGCGGTACTGGACCCGGACTACGACGTGGTCGTCGAGGACATCTCCCTGCACGCCTCGTGAACGCTGTGCGACAGTCAGGGACTCGCCATTGTCGATGTACGCCAGCGCGCGCAAGAGAGTGGTCTTACCCGCCTCGTTCGGCCCGACGATGGCTACGACCTTGTGGTCGAGGTTTATCTGGGCCTCAGCGAGTCGTCCGAACCCGCTGAACTCTGCCTTGGCGAGTCTCATGTAGTCATTGTCTCGTACGAGGCCGACAGACCCCGTTCCCGCATCGGCGTCGGCGGCGCTTGTTGGATGAACGCGGGGGTCCACATCAATCGGCCAAGTCACGGCGCGAGGAACCGCGGCGACTTCAGCTCGTCCACTCCGTCGGTTCGACCAGCAAGCACCGCGGAGCTACACCAGTACCTCGCGGCCTTGACGACGCACCTTGTGCAACGAGCGAGAGTTTGTCGTGTCGAGACCGTCGCCCCAAGCGTTCACGACCGGGACTACATGCTCGAGTCGGAATCCCCCTTGTGCCAGGCCTTGTCGGCATTTTGGCTTACGGTGCACGGGCACCAGTCACCGCCATCATCTCGGCACAACGGAGACTGCGCTTCGGCCACGGCCGCGCCACCGAAGCCTTGGACCGCGGGGCGCTTTCGGTAGGTGCCGTGACCACCGAAGTGCGCGACCTGGCGGCCTATCTGGCGGGCCACGGTGAGGAGGTCTGGCTTGAGAGTCCACCGGTCAGCGAAGGCGTAGCGGGTCCAGTTGCGGGACTTGTCTGCGGGGAAGCCGAGGGCTGCGCCGGCGTCGACCCAGTTCGTCACGTCGGTGCACATCCGGATAAGGATCATCGAAACGACGGCGCGCAGAATGCGCTGGTCAGGTCGAGCCGAGTGGCGAAGATGTTCAGGAAGGGCGCACGGCCAGACAAGTTGTGGGATGTCGTCGACGTCCCACCCGCGAGCATCGATGGGGTTGCCGTCCTCGCTGGTCAGTCGCCGCTTGATGAGTGTGTGCGCTCGGCCGTGCCGTCCGAGCAGGTCGTCGATGACAGGTCGCAGCGCGGCGGCTGGCTGGGTGATGCGGTCGAAGGTGTCGGCGTGGGGAACGCCAGTACCGGCGCCCCGAAGCCAGGCATCGAGTACGTCGGCGCTGGCTGTGGGAGTGCTTGCGGTGATGAGCGGCTCGACCGTCTCTAGCAGCCTCTCGATGACGTCGGGGTCACGCGGCGGGTTGGCCCAGCGGTGGGTGCGCCCCCATCCGTTCGCGTCGACCACGCCGAGTCTCACCGCGATCCCGATCGAGGACTGCCACGAGCGGAGCGTCTGAAGCGAAGTCCTGTCAATACCTGCGACCCGGCCTCGGCTACCGGCAACCAGAAGGGCGATTCGCCGCGCTCGTTGTGTGCGCGCCGCATCCGCTGCGGGCGTCTCTTGTCTGCTCAGGTCCGCCCCGCAGCTCTGACCATCCGGCATGGGCACCTGACAGCGCCGACCGTCGGGCGCGGCGGCCACTCGCATCGGGGCAGACCCATGGAACCGGTTGCCGAGTCCTGGAACCACGCCGCACTCCCTGCAGTGCCCTCGTAGGCCCACTTCGTGCCGAAGGCAGGTCGTGATCCAGGGGATGCGCCAGCTGGTTCGCCATGCGCCGTCGTCCTCGGTCAGGCATGACGGGCAGAACGTGGAGCCGGCCAGCCAGACCCACGATGAGTGAACGGCTGCCCGCGTTCCAGCGATCGGCCTGGCCTCCTGGAGTCCGCTCAGGTCGAACGCCAGCTGGTCATACGTCGCAAGCTGCATGTTCTCGACCTGGTGCGGCGCGAGCCCGAGGATCGGGGCGACGCGCTCGACGTGGCCTGGGCTCAAGCTCACGCCGAATCGACCCGGCCATCGGCCACGTTCGTCTCGCAGGCCGAGGTGGCTGCCCAGCCCGGCCAGGGTGGTGCCGTGCTGCGCTGCCCGCCTTGTGAGGTACGAAGGCCAACTCTCGTCGGGCAGTGGCTCGAGCGCGAGCGGGAGCCGGGTCACGCCGCTACCCACAACAAATGGCGATCAAGGGCCGCGCGCATTCCCGGTCCGTGGTCTCGGTCGAAGTGCTCGATGGTGCCGTCTCGCACGCTTGGTCGGACGTTGCTGGAGGTGTACGTACACGCCCACTGGTCCACCAGCCACGTTCGGACCGTGCGGACGTATGCAGATGGCTCGGCTGCGGTGGCCGCGAGGTAGGCATCCTCGTCATGGCAGACCTGTTCGCGATGCCGGTAGTCGACATCGTCGTGAAGCAGTTCAGCGGCAGCAGCCGCGCAGTGCCGCCAGAACTCCTCAGCGCGACCTTCGCGCTCCAGCTCAATGAGATGGGTCAAGAAGAGTTGCGCTGTCGCACGCCTGCGTCGCGTCGGTAACAGCTCGCGCGCGACCTGCAGCGGGTTGCCAGTGGCGCACATCCTCGCGCCGACAGCTGCGATCGCCCGGGCTTGTCGGATCTGCGCGCGATGAAGCAGATCCGACAGCCCCGGTACGAACAGGTACGTCGGCAGCAGGTGCGGGAAGGAATGGAGCGGCGGATTCGGACAAGCAAGCATGTGGGCGGGTCGAAGGTGCCTGATAGCTCGAGGGACGGGCCAATCGCCGAAGCCTTGGTAGTCCGGGTAGCCGTGCGCGAGAGTCTTCGCCACGGATCGACGAAACTCCTCAAGTACTTGCTCCGGAGGCCGGTGCACTTGCCGCTCCGGGTTCCTTCTCCGCAGTCCCATGGCTGAATTGAGTTGATCATGGAGCTCGTTGAAGAAGGCTGCGTTCTCTTCGGTCGGGCCCAGCCGTCTCAGCACTTCGTCCTGGGAGTCGCACACTGCGTCGTCGATCGCGCTGTCCTCCGCGCTGTCCGCGTGAACGACCAACGGGGTGCGATGTTGGGTGCACACGACGTGGACCTGGAGTCGCCAGCTGGATGCCCTGTACCCCGGGGCGCCCTCGACGCAGCCCGGGCACAGTCGGTCGCTGGTGGCCTTCACGAGCGGCCCGACTGCTGTGAGCGGGAGTCGAGACAGCGCCGAGGCGTTCGCGGGATTGAAGTGGTCGAATGAGCGGCACGCGAAGTTCAGCGCTGAGCCGTGGAAGGCACTGAGCTGCATTGACTGGATCTCGACGGGCTCAAGATTGACGACTCTCCCGGCGTCCCTGGCCGCTGCCTCGGACAGGGCGATCCCAGACCACCGGAAATGGCGGCGGTCGACTCGCGCAATCCCGTGGACCCGTTCCAAGACGCTGAGGGGCTGGACGCCGTAGATGTCCGCGACCCGCACGATGTAGCTGCGCCACCACTCGCCTGGCAGCGGTTCGACACGAAGCGGCAGTCGCGTGGTCACGGTGCCTCCGTCGAGGTCATCAGTGCGTGGGTGGCCTCGAGTGCAGGAACGTCGAGGTCGGTGTCGTTCCACACGGCATACGAAGCAGCGCGTTTGGCCCACTTCACTGCGAGGCCGGGTCTGCCGCGGCTCCCCTCGTGCAGGCAGCGAATCGCCCCTCGGGTGGTGAGTCGGATCGTCGCGCTCTCGCTTGGCAGAACGAGGCGTTCGCTCAGGCTGCGGCCCAGCATCTCCCAGTCGCCGACCGTGGCCGGGCTGGGGGGCTGCCAGTTCCCGACGTCGATCCACCGCGCTCCGCGGAGCCGGACCTGGTCGCCGGCAGAGCCGTGAAGGACTCCTGACTCGTCGAAGCCGGTTCCGACGAGGACGATGGTCGCGGGCAGGCCGGTGATGATGCCTTTGAGGACGTCGGCGAGGAGACGGGAGTCCTGACTTTGTCTTTCACCGATTCCGTGGCTGTCGTCGATGATGATGCCGCGCAGCCCGATGGCAGGTGCGAGCTTGCGGAGGGCGTGCAAGTAGTCGGCAGCGGTTGCACGCGGTGGTAGCGGCGGCAGCCCGATGAACGTCCAGATTGCCTTGAGCAGGGAGAGACCGCGTGCCAGTTTGGGTACCTCGACGTAGATCCAGGGGATGCTGCGGTCGAACTTTGGGTCGTCGGGCGCACGTCCGAGCCTGCTCCAGATGTCACGGGTCTCGCCGAAAGCGCACGTGAGCGCTGCGTGCGTCTTCCCGCTCAGGGGGTGCCCGCTGAGGATGACGCAGGTGGCGCTGCCGTAGGCAGAGTGGTCGTTCTCGAAGTGGGCGCGGGACACAGCTTCCCGCACGCTGCGGGTGTCCCTTGTCGAGATCGTCCCAATTTTCTCGTTGTAGACGTCGACGAGTTGCCTCAGCTCGTTGGTCACGACGGGGTGAGGCTGTGGTCTGGGGTTGTCAGAGAAGACCAGTGCAGGCCACTCGTCGATGTTCTGAGGCATGAGCCTCATTGCAGCCGCAGGGGTAGCTCTCATGCCAGACCCCAGCCCTCGTCATCGGCGGCCGTCTCGTCGAGGTCAGTGTCGAAGCTGATCTCCTCGTCGTAGTCGAACTCCTCGTCGTCATTGCGGGTGTCGGGGTACGTCTGTAGCTCCGGTTCCGTCTCGGGGACGGGCTCGGGTTCGGGGAAGGCCAGGGCGCGCACTTCCTCACTTGCCTGCTCGAGGTCGTGGGCGTAGGTCCGTTGTCGAGCGCCCTCGATGGCCGCATACCTGGCGTCTTGGCGGTCCGTGAAGACACCCTCGATCCATCGCGTCAGCAGGGCTGCCTCGCGCCGGTGCATTTCGGTATCAGTGAGGACTCTGCGGGTGTCCTGGTCCACGCCGTCAAGGGCGTGCGTTCTCACCAGCGAACTCATCGGGGCGATGCTTCCGTTGCGGTCAATGGCGCGCGGGATCATCATCCATCGGCGCTCAACGGGGTGGAGAAGGAAGATCCGCGTGGTGTCGAGGCGGTCGTAGAAGACCGTGAGAGGCCGGGCCCTGACGCCGATGCCGCGCATCACGACCGACCGCATCTGCTGGAGCTCACTGGAGTTGTAGGTGATGGTGTGCAGCTGAATCCCCTCAGGACTCAAGAGGCGTTCAGTGCGCTGGAGGCCTTTGAGAAAGCGCCATGGGTCTGTCGGTCGGTCGAGCTCACCGAAGGACGTCACGTAGTCGGCCCACACCATTGCTGGGCTCAAGGGTGTTGTTGACCCGTGGGCTTCGGTCAGGTTGCGGTGGCTCTCGTGCGCGTAGATGTCGATCGCGTACTCCCAGAGCATGTCCTGAAGATCCTGTGGCTTGATGGGCACAGCAAGCTCAAGTTCGGTGGGTCGGTTGAGCACGTTCTGGCCCTTGTGGATCGGCATGGTGCTCTCGACGTCGGCGATGACTCGGTGGATGGACTCAACGACTCCTTTGGTGTGACCACGTCGAGGCGGGCAGAAGACGACGTCGATCCCGCACTCGGCCGCAAAACCCAGGACGTGGTCGCTGGCGTTCTCCGACCCGTGGTCGAACACGATGGTGCTCGGGTGGATCGCGGGTTTGCGCCCGATGACCTTGGCCATGCTGGTCTTCTCACCCTCGGGGTCGTCGTTGACGACGACGAGCTTGGGGATGCCGTGCCACAGCTCGAGCTCGAAGGGGTAGCCAGCCCTGGTGACCGTAGGCCGGCCCATCTGAGCGATCAGGGCGCACACGTCGCGGGATGTGGCTGCGCCAACACAGACACGCAGAGCGACGAACCAGCGGGTGTAAACGTCGATGGCGCTGAGAACCACTGCCGGTACCAGGACACCGAGCGGGCCGAGGATGGCAACGGTCGTGGGTGTGGCATCGACTTGCACGAGCTCTCCGGGCCGGCTCACGCGCTGGGCCCCGTAGACGGCGACGGGCCTGCTTGCCTCGCTACGACGAGTCTTGGCCGGGTGGTGAAGCCCGCGCCCGCGAGACACCTCCCCGACCAGCACCCTCAACCGGTGGCGCGTGACGTCATCCGCCACCTCTGCTTGGTCGAGCCGGCTCCGGATCCGCACGAGCAGCTTGCGCTGACTCTTGCGCGGACGTTGGCTCTCTGCGTCGACCTCCTCACGGACGATCTCGATGACCGCCGCATCGAACTCGTCCAGCCGTTGGCCAACGGTTCGACGGTTGCCGTGGATGAGGAATTCCGGCCCTTCGCCGATGCGACCCACCTGCCGGTACAGGGCGGCTCGTGAGGCTCCGACCTCGCCAAGCGCCTTGAGTTCGCGACTCTTGGCGGCCAGCCGTTGAGGGAGCTTGGTGGTGTCTGGGTCGTAGTCGGGGTGGAGGACCCCGGCACGACGGTCGGCATCGGGGTTGCCTCGCGGTGAACCCGTGGCGACTTGCACCAGGTCGCGGTACCGCTTGAGGGTCTGGGCGCGTTCTTCCTCGGATAGCTCGGCAAGCAGCGGCGCAGGGTGCTCATCGAGAATGTCCGGTGTCGGTGCCGGTCGGTCCTTCAGGCTGGCTTTGGCAAGCGCGATCCATGAGATCCGGGAGCGGTGATCGCCATGGTCGATGCAGACGACAACGCGGCCGTTGTCGTCGCGTGTGATCCCGGTGACGATGCCCGAGTCTGGCTTCGCATCGACCGGGTGTCCCGTGCCGATCGGGTGGCGGCGGTGAACTGCCTTCACATGGCGTGTAGCCACGGGGCACCTCCCGAAGCCGGTTGGAACGTGACGGCGCTGTCCAGGTCAATGACTGAGTCGAGGCCGACGTGCACGTGACCGTGGGCGACAAGATCCCACAGCCGGACGAATCCTTGAGGCGGGCCGCCGAGGAGCTCGCTCGCACGTTGAATGTCGAGCTCTTCGGTGTTCTGGCGCAGCTGGCGAGAGGCAGCGAGGCGGTCCTGGCTGGTGTCGTGTCGACCGGCGTGCAGGAAGTTGAGGTTGCGCACCCTCTGGGCGGGCATTTCGGTCCGCACCTCGTAGCACCAGCCAGATGCCTTCGCTGTCGCTGCCGTCAGGCCCAGGATCGCTTTGAGCCGTGGGTCGTCGAGCTTGGTCTTCGTGGTCACGTCGACGAGAAGCATGCCTCCGTCCGCGCCGCGCAGGAGGAAGTCGGGTACGTGGCTGCGGATCCCGCTCGGCATCACCCACTCCAGGCGCAGCGGTTGCGTGGCCACCTGTGTCGGTTGTCGCGTCAACAGCAGGTCCCGCAGGTGGGTGAGTTCGTTGAAGCTCTCACACCACACAGCGCGGGCGTCGTGAGCCTGGCTCGGGACCACGACTTTGGAGATGTAGTTCGTCATCCCCTGGTGGGAGGCGGGCCGCCGTACGGGCAGCAGCTGATCAGGTACGAGCGAGCTCAGGGAGTCGACGCCCGCTGTCGCGACAACGGGTTCCTCGTCGGCAGTGAGCGTCACCAACGTGGCCGTCGCCGCCGCTGCCACCGACGCCCGGATCGTGCGCTCTTCGGCAACGTCCATCACCTCGGCCCAGTTCGCGGCGCGGCCCTCCAAGGGCGGGATGAAGCTTGTCCGTCGACCGAGCCTGTGGGGCACGCTTGGATGACGTGTGCGCATGAGTGAGTTCCTTTCGACGGGGAGCTCACCGTTGACGTAGGCACGCCGGGTCGCCACAATGGCAGCAGTCAGCCCCTCGGGGTTGGGTGTGAGAACTTGAGCGCGGCACAAGCCGCGATTCGCGTCGAAGCCGGGTAGCCGCCCGGCTTTCGTCGTGTCTGGGGGGTCACGGGCTCCCAGATGCGGCCCGAACGGACGTCACATGGCCCGCTCCTGCGGCAGGGCTTGGCTGAGGGCGGACTCGCCGACGGCACTGACGGTGCGCCCGGTGTGGGCCGCGACGGCAAAGAGCCGGCGGGCCACGTCTGGGGCAAGCCGCAGCTCGACGCGCACCGGGCAGTCGGTCGGGATCGCGTGCAGACGCGGACGACCGCGTCGGGCTTCGCCTGGCTGCTTCTCGACCACTTCGTCCTCCGGCACTCAACTCTCGTGTGAGGGGGCCAGAGGGTTTGTAGCCCGGTCTCGTCCGGTCGGTTGGTCAGGTCGCCCGGGTCATGTTTGATCCATCTGGGATCTGGTGTGACTCACCGATTTGTGAACATACCGGTATTCGTCACCATTGAAAAGGGGCCTACCGTGACTGCCCGAGCTGCTCCTCCAATGCCGTTGCCACTGCCTCGAACTCCTGCAGCGCGGCAGCGAGGTCCTCGACGATCTCGCGGGCCAGAACCTCGGGCGAGGGCAGGTTGTCGAGGTCCTCGAGGGACTCGTCGCGCAACCAGGTGATGTCGAGGTTGGCCTTGTCCCGGACCATGATCTCGTCATAGCTGAACGACTTCCATCGCTCGCCCTCCTCGCGCTGGCCGCGCCCACCCGGCTGGTATGCCGTGACGAAGTCGTCCAGGTCGGCTCGCCGGAGCGGGTTCTGCTTGAGGGTGAAGTGCTTGTTCGTCCGCAGGTCGTAGACCCACAGTCGCTCCGTCCACGGCTGCCCGGGCCGTGCCACCTTCTTGTCGAAGAAGAGGACGTTGGCCTTGACGCCTTGCGCATAGAAGATGCCGGTCGGCAGCCGAAGCATCGTGTGCAGGTCGAAGTCCGTGAGCAGCTTGCGTCGGATGGTCTCGCCCGCGCCGCCCTCGAAGAGGACGTTGTCCGGCAGCACGACCGCAGCCCGACCGTTGGTATCGAGGATCGTCATGATGTGCTGCACGAAGTTCAGCTGCTTGTTGCTCGTCGTGGCAACGAAGTCCTGGCGCTCGATTTCCCGTTCCTCTCGCGCCTCGCGACCGTCGGCGCCGACCATCGTCAAGGAGGACTTCTTCCCGAACGGCGGGTTCGAGAGCACCACCGACCACCGTCGACCCGGGTCGGCGATCAGGGAGTCGCGCACCTCGATGAGCGAGTCGCCGTCGGCGGTGCCCATCCCGTGCAGAAGCAGGTTCATCGCGGCCAGTCGCGCGGTGCCGTCGACAAGCTCGTAGCCGCGCACGAGGTCGTCCTGCAGCTTGGTCCGCTGCGTGGGCGTCATCGACTCCGCACCCCGCTCGGCGTACTCGTGGGCGACGAGGAGGAACCCACCGGTCCCACACGCCGGGTCGACGACCGAGTCGTCGACGGTGGGCTGAACGACATCGACGATCGCCTGGATCAACGCTCGCGGAGTGAAGTACTGCCCCGCACCAGACCCCTTGTCCGAGGCGCCCTTGCTCAGCAGGTCCTCGTAGGCGTCACCCTTGATGTCGGTTCCCGTGCCACTCCAGTTCTCCTTGTCGATGAGGTCTACGACGAGGCGCTTCAGCTTGGCCGGGTCCTGGACCCTGTTCTGCGCCTTGCGGAAGATCGTCCCGATCACCCCCGGCTGCCTGCCCAGCCCGTTGAGTATGCGGGTGTACTCGAACTCCAGCTGGTCACCCTGAGCGTCGAGCAGCTTCTGCCACGAGTACTCCTCGGGCACGATCTGCTGAGCATGAAGCCGCCTCGTGGCCCGTTCGTGCGCCATCTTCAAGAACAGCAAGTAGGTGAGCTGCTCGGTGTACTCGATGACCCCGACGCCGTCGTCGCGCAGCACATCACAGTACGACCACAGCTTGTCGACCAGCCGGCGCGAGTCCGTCATCGGGGCCTCCTTGGACATAAGGCGTCGTCGAGCCCGGCTGAGGGAAGGCCACAGTTTGTCCGGTCGAAGATGACCGCGGCAGTGTCACAGTCCATCGAAGAAGTCCTCGTCGATTCGGTAGAGGGTGACGGTCTGCTCGCCCTGCACACCCACGCCGTAGTCGACGAGCAGTCGGGCGAGGCGGGCTCCGTCGATGAGCTCGATCCTCGCGTTGATGCGCTCGGCCTCCTGGCGGGCGCCGGTGGTGAACCGCGACGTCGTGATGAATACTCCGCGGTCGCCCTGCTTACCCAGCAGAGCCCCGGCGAACTCGTGGATCCTGGGCCGGTCGATCGGCTTGTCCTCGGCATACCGCTTGGCTTGGATGTAGATGCGGTCAAGGCCGAGCGGATCCTGGCTGATGATGCCGTCGACGCCGGCATCCCCGGACGCGCTGGTCTGCTCGATGGACCCGAGCTCGCCGTAGCCCATCGCCGTGAGCAGTCGCAGCACCAGCTCCTCGAACCCGGTCGGGGTCAGCGCCAGCGCACTGCGCAGGACATCCCCTTCAACAGCGGCCCGGTTCGTGGCGACCGCCTGCTCGACGAGCTCCTGCGGCGTTGCCGGCGTCTCGGCCAGCTCAGGCGCCAGACCGGGAGCCCGTCCGGGCTTCTTCGTGGAGGTGTCCCTGGTCCGATCCCGGAACTCGAGATAGGCGGGGTATGCCTCCAGTGCCTTCATGTCGATCCGCTCGGCGAACCGGTCCAGGGCCTCCCGGCCGACCGTGTTGATCCGCACCCGCCCGCGCGACGGGGCATCGACCAGCCCGGCCTGCCTCAGATAGGTCAGCGCCCAGCCGACTCGGTTGTCCATCGTGCGCGCCCGCCCGCTGGGCAACATATGAGCCCGTTCCTCGTCGGTGAGCCGGAACTCATCGGCCATCGAGTCCTTGACGTCCCGGCTCCTGCGAATCTCGCCGTCAGCGAGAGAGGCCAGCACCGGCCGCATCAGGCTCTGAAAGTCGGGGATGGTCAAGACGCGTCTCCTTGCGTGATCGAAGGCGTGCCGCTCGGCTCTCCACCGGCTCCCTCAGTCTCCGACAGGCCGCGCACCTGCCGCCACATCTCCGCGATCGACTCGTCGACCGAGTAGTACTGCTGCGCAGTGGCCCCGTGGCCATACTTCACGGAGAACGGCGCGTTCGAGCGGCTGAACTTGTGCTTGAGCGTGATGCCGAAACCCCCGAAGTCACCGCTCTGGCCCCCCTGCGGTCGGCCAGTGACGGCCCTGATCTCGTCGCCTCCGACGAAGTCGCCGGGTCGCTGCGAGCACAGGTCCATCGTCGCCAGGATGGTCTCTGATGCGCCCGCGCAGTTGAGCAGGGCGAGGTCGTCCTGCGTCCACTCCACGATGGGGCTCGCGGCCGCTGCTGACGCCGTGGCGGTCCTGGTCGGCGAGACGACGAAGTCCTCGGCCTCCGGGATGGGCCACACTCGCGAGACGGTGATGACGTGGCCTTCGTCCATCGCGTAGGCCTGCACCCTGGTCAAGGAGATGTCGATCCCGCGCTCGGACAACCAGACCGCAGCGGAGGTGACCTTCAGGCTGAAGTCCCCCGCGACGATGACGATGCGAGGGTTGCGGAGCGTCTCAGCAGTGAGGCCGGGTGCGTGGCCGAGGAGTTGAGCCGAGGCTTCCTCGGAGGTTGCCATGGCACCGGGTCGGTCGCGGTGGAAGCGGAGGTATGCGTCGGCAAGCTGGTCGACTGCGAACCGGGAGGCTCGGGAGGCGTAGTTGATCGCCTGCATGGTCACGAAGTCGGGGGTGAGGTCGCGCTTAAGCTCGGCCACGACCAGCCGACCGTCCGCGCCGAGACCGAGGATGTCGAGTCTGTCCGGGTCGCGGCCGTCCTTGGAGAACCACTGGTCGAACTCACTCGTGACGACAAGGACGTCGTCGCCGAGTATCTCCGGGTTGGCGAGCACCCACTCTTGCAGGTGCTCGCGCTCTCGCAGCCCAGCGGCCTCCAGAGTCGAGACTTTCATCGGCTGGGCGCTCGTGCCTTGTACTCGGTAGACCAACTCACCGGTCATCGCGTTGCTCCTTCCAACGACGCAGCTTCTTCCATCACGTCGTCATCCGCATGCCGTCCGGTCAGCTTGCCCTTGAACGCGGCCGACAACACCGCTCTCCGAAGGCCCTGCCCTCGCCCCTCAACTCTGCGGATGCCGTCTGCCAGGCGGTCAGCGGAGTTGACAAGCAGCGAGTGCCTGGAAAGTCGCTCTTCCTGCTCAGCGAGAGGCGGTACTACGAGGGGGAACGCCTTCAGTTTTGTTCCGTTTACGTTTGCTTGTCCGACCTGCTGCGACACGACGCTGGCGATGTAGCCACGCCCGTAAGGGCTGTTGATAACCAGATTGGCCCACTCTGGGTTGACCTGTTCGTCGAAACGCACTCGGATCAGGTATGACGCGAAACTCGTAGGCTCTCGACCCAGGTACACAGCCGACTTCCCGACGTGCTCAGCGCTGTTCGTTCGGTTGAACAGGAGGTCTCCATCTCGAAGGAGGAGTCTTGGCAAGTCTGGTGCGTCAGGTGGGATGTACTTCAGTGAGGACCAGTCGAGACGCCCATGTTTGACATTGCCCATGCGCAGTACCGGCACGTCTGAGGCCTGTGGCTCAGGGTGTGCCTTCATGCTCGTTCCGTAGTCCACCAACAGGCTATGGCGAGACAAGGGGACGATCACCGAGCCGGATGCGGCGGAGACTTCCGCCGCGCTGGACGCAACACGTAGAACCTCAGTACGCGCTACCGCTCTATTCGTGGCAGAAGAGGCGGCGTCCAGTCGGGAGAGGTGGTCTTCAAGGATCTCGACGACCCGCCTCTGCTCCGCCAGGTCTGGCCATACCAGTCGGGTCTCAGCAAATCGCTTAGACGAGATCTCCTTGAAGGTCGTGCCGCTGGCACGGGCCTCCAGATCGGGCTTGGCTGCGAGCAAATACCAGTACAGGTACCGCGAGTCGATGAAATCTGGCGGGACTGCCGTCTTGCATCCCTGGTTTGTGCACATCTCACGACCTGCAATAGCGACGTAGCCCACAGGGGCACGTGAACTGACGATCACGGAACCAGCGGGGAAGAGTCGAGCACTGCACGAGTCATAGCCAAGCTCCGTTAGGTACCGCTCGCCCCCGGTCAACGTCTGGGAGCGGTCCCGGGACATATCGTTCGGTGTGAGCCAGGGGATCTCGCCACCCCAGTATTTGGTCACTCCTGTCTTCGGAGTTGCGCCGGAGACAATCCTGCACACGTCTCCGAGGGCGGCTTCGGACCACCCGGTTGGTTGAGCGCTCACGCGGTGAGTTCCGTGTTGAGCTCGTCGAGAACGTCGCCGGCGCGGTCGCCGAGGTCACGTAGCGCCCCGTCCACGCCGCCCTTCTCCGCGAAGGGCGCGCGATCCAGATCGTCCGCGGTGATGCCCGCCGATGACGCGATCACATCCACCATCCGATCCAGCCACCATCTCTCCACGGGCGAGAACGCGGTCCCAGCCTGTCCCTGTTGAGCCAGCCAGGCCGTGTACCGCTCCCGAACCTTGGCGGCGTAGGGAACGAGCTCGTTGTCGACACCGACGGTATAGCGCAGCAGTGACACCAGGTCGGTGAGGGTGGCCCGGTCGCTGTGCCGGACGCGGTCGACGTCGATCGCCTCGTAGGCGTGCCAGATGATGTCGGGTGTCCAGTTGTACGGCGGGCGTGAAATGCGGTCTGCCAGCTCCTGGATGTCAGCGAAGGCGATGCGCCGCTCCTTGGCGTCGGTGGCGAGTTGGATCGCCGTGATCTCGTCGCGATGGTCGAGCAGGTACTGCGCCCAGGACTCGACGACCGACCTGGCCCGGCCGGCGTCGACGACACCGTGGGCATCGAGCAGGACGTCGGTGTTGACCTCGTCGATGACGCGGTCGTGGGTGGCACGCAGCTCGAGGATGCGGGTGCGCAGCTCCGGGCTGGCGGCCACCGGAGCGATGGCCCGCTCCAACAGCTCGCGACGAGCAGCATCCGGATCGGCGGCCCCCTCAATAGCCTTGGCTTGAGTGTCCGGGTCGACCGCGTCGACCAGGGCACGGACGATGTCACGCACCGGCTGGCTGGCGACCTCGTCGAGCTCGGACCGCTCGTCGGGGGTGAGCTCCAGCTCGAGCTTGGCCAGCCGCGAGGCGAGCGTGGCGGTCTCGTCCTCGGTGAGGGTGAGGGTGGCGGCCTTGTCGAGCAGCTTCTTCAGCGAAATGGCCTTGTCGCGGTTGAGTGGCGGGTCGACGAAGTCGTGCTCGGTGACACCGACGGCGTCAACGATGACGAACCGGAGCTTGTCCTTCGCGTCCGGGGTGACGGCCTGGAAGTCCGCAGAGGTGATGGTGCGAGCTCCGCGGCCCTTCATCTGCTCGAAGTACTGCGCCGAGCGGACGTCGCGCATGAAGAACACGCACTCGAGGGGTTTGACGTCGGTGCCGGTGGCGATCATGTCGACCGTCACTGCTATCCGCAGCGACGGTGAGGTGCGGAAGGCCTGGAGCTGACCGCGTGGGTCGCGGGCGGCATAGGTGATCTTGGCCGCGAAGTCGTTGCCCTTGCCGAACACCTCACGCACGGTAGTGACGATCTCCTCGGCGTGGGCATCGTCCTTGGCGAAGATGAGCGTCTTGGGGACGGTGGAGCGGCCGGGGAAGATCTCGGTGAAGAGCCGGTCGCGGAAGGTCTCGAGGACGAGGCGGATCTGGGACTTTGCGGTGACGGCGCGGTCGAGCTGCTTGTGCGTGTACTCGAAGTCCTCCTCGATGGACTCGAGCCGCTGTTGACGGGTGCGACGGTCGACCTTGGGCACGATCGTGCCGGCCTCGATGTTGGCGCCCTGCTCGCTGATCCGGGTGCGGATCCGGTAGAGGTCGAAGTCGACATTGACGCGGTCGGCGACTGATTGGGGGTAGGTGTACTCCGAGACGAGATTCTGCCGGAAGAACGCGAAGGTCTGCTTGCCCGGAGTGGCGGTCAGGCCGATGATGTGTGCGTCGAAGTACTCGAGCACTCCGCGCCAGACCCCGTAGATGGAGCGGTGTGCCTCGTCGACAATGACGAGGTCGAACGCTTCCGGTGGGAGAGCGCTGGAGTAGGTCACCGTGACCGGGGCATCGGGAACGTAGTCGTCGAGGTTCGGGTCGTCGCCCTCGGTGACGTCCTGGCCACGCAGCACCGAGAACACTCGCTGGATCGTGGAGACCACGACGTCGGAGGAGCCGAGCATCCCGGCACTGGTGAGCTTGTCGGCGTTGTAGATCTCGGTGAAGCGGCGACCGTCGCCCGGGGTGCGGTAGTTCTGGAACTCCGCCAATGTCTGCTCGGCGAGGTTGTTGCGGTCGACGAGGAACAGGATCCGGCGGAAGCCACCGAACTTGAGCAGTCGGTACGCCGTGGTCACCGCCGTGAACGTCTTGCCCGCACCGGTGGCCATCTGCACGAGGGAACGGTCGAAGTGCTGGTCGGCGAGGCTCTGCTCGATGCCGTTGATCGCAGTGATCTGGGCCGGACGCAGAGCAGACTCGTCCAGCGGCGGCAGGTTGCGGACCTTGGCCCGCCACGTCGGTCTGTCCGGGTCGGCATCGGCGGTGCGGACGAGCTGCGCGAGAGTGGATGGCTTGGGGAAGTTGAAGACCCTTCGTGCCCGCGGGTGCGGGTCGTAGCCATTCGTGAAGTGCGTCTCCGACCCGCTGGCTTCGAAGACGAACGGGAGACGACCGTCGATCGTGACCGACCGAAGCTGGGCCTCGGCTGGCAGGCCGGTGGCGTACATCGCGGACTGCCACTCGATTCCGGACAGGGTGGTGCCCTCCGGCTTGGCCTCGATGACGCCGACGACCTTCGTGTCGACGTACAGCAGGTAGTCAGCACGGCCATGGCCGGCCTTCATGACAGCCTCCCGGCAGGCCACCCCATCGCCGGCGAACAGATTGAGGTCCTTCTTGTCCTGGACCGCCCATCCGGCGTCGCTGAGCTGGCGGTCGATCAGCACGCGTGCGCGCTGCTCCGCCGCCAACCTCGGATCCTCAATACCGGTATTCACTAATGGGCAGCCTAGCCAGAGGAGCACTCGTGGCATTGTCGGTCGCGTCTGAGTCAATAGTTCTATGACCGAAACCTGGACGAGCCGAGACCTACCTGTGCTTCGTGCGATCGTGGACCTCTACGAGGGAACCGGGAGCCCTATGGGCCCCGAGGCTATCGAGTCGGCCACCGGCTTCGACGCGGCAACCGTTCAAGCAGCTTTGCGAGCCCTCGACTCGGAGGAGCCACCCTACGTTGCGAGGTTTGAGCGCGTAATGACCGGCGCCATCATCCTCATCGGGGCTCCAACGGGGAAAGCGCGTCGGGCCGTCGGCGCATGGCCGACGCCTGAATCAATTGCTGACCGGCTCGTCCAAGCGCTGGATGAAGCGGCCGACCGGGAGCAAGACCCTGAGCGGAAGGGCTGGCTCAGCAAGTCAGCCGCCTACCTCGGCAACGCCGGCCGAGACCTGGCAGTCGAGATCGGAGCGACCGCGATCAACCGTCAGATGGGCATGTGATCGGCAGGCCCTGTCTCAAAGTCCGCCGCTGGCGTCTCATAATCCACCGCTGAAATGCCGATCCGTCTCACGGCGTCTCGTACTCCTCAGTAAATCTCAAAATCACTCGCCGTTGACACGGACCGCGTGGTCAGGCGTTCTCACGCAGGTAGCGCCCGAAGTGGGGCACGGTGAACGCGATCCGCCCGCGCTCCCCCGAGTAGATCAGCCCCTTCTTCAGCAATGCGTCACGCGCCGGCGACAACGACTGCGGTTTGCGCCCGAGGTGCGCCGCGACGTCGGCCGTGGGCACGGCATCCGAATCGTCGCCAAGTTCGACCGCGACATCAGCCATCGCGCGCAGGTACTCGCGCTCCCCCGGCGTCGCCCGCTCGAAGCGCGAGCCGAAGAACCCGACGGCCAGCTCGGCCTCGGCCTCGGGAGCCGCCACCGCGACGTCGGCCGCCGTCATCGGGGATGCCGTAGCGCGGTCCCAGACCGCCTTGCCGTACGCCTGGATGAAGTAGGGGTAGCCGCCGGTCGCGTCGTACATCGCGTCGAGCGCCTCGGGAGTGAAGGTCGCCCCCTCGTCCTCGGCCGGGAGCGTGAGGGCGGCGTCCGCGGCATCCCGATCGAGACGGTCGATGCGCGAGTAGCGAAAGAGACGCTCCGAGTACGACTTCGACGCCGACAAGACCGCCGGCAGGTGCGGCAGCCCGGCGCCGACGACGATGACCGGCAGCCGCGACTGCGACAGCTCGTGGCAGGCCGCGCACAGGGCGGAGACGTCGTCGGGCATGAGGTCCTGCATCTCGTCGATGAAGATCGCGATGCCCCGGCCGGTGTCGGACGCCATGCCGCCGAGGTCGCTCAGCAGCTCGACGAGGTCGATCTCGATGTCGCCGGAGTCGGCCCGCCCGGTGACCGCGGGAACGGTGATGCCGGGGTTCCACCGGTCACGCAGCTTCGCGGCCCCCCGGGCGGTGCCCCCGCCTGCGGGCTCGCGCTGGGCGAACGCCTTGACGACGCCAAGGGCGTGGTCCCCCGCCCCACCGGCCGGGCCGAGCTCGCGCACCGCTTGGTGCACGGCCGAGGCGAGCGGCCGACGCAGCGACTGGTCGGGCCGGGCCTCGAGCTTGCCGGTGCCCCAGCCGGCGCGCACCGCGGCCGAGCGCAGGGCGTTGAGCAGCACGGTCTTGCCGACACCGCGCAGCCCGGTGAGCACGATCGAGCGCTCTGGCCGACCTCGGGCCACCCGCTCGAGCACGATGTCGAACGCGTCGAGCTGCTCGTCACGGCCGGCGAGCTCGGGCGGTCGCTGACCGGCGCCGGGGGCGTAGGGGTTCCTGACCGGGTCCATGATCGGAGGGTATACGGCTCTCTAGCGTTCCCCGCATACATCGGGATAGAGCGGTATCGCGTGTCGCCGCGAGCGGCCGGTCGCCTCCAGCGGACCGGCCGACAGGCAATGGCGAGGGCATGGCTTCCGCGCGAGCACGGGCCGCGCCGGTGGCGGGCCACGGGGCCCGGCACTGCCTGTCCGTGGGTACGCCCCTGACCCTGGCCACCCGGCCCGCGCCGAGACCGAGCGCAGTAGCGTGACGGACGTGTTCGAGGCTGCGTTCTGGGGTTTCGTCGGTGGTGTCTCGCTCATCATCGGCGCGGTGCTCGGGCTCGTCTTCAAGGTCACGCACCGCACGATCG
>CALKHV010000184.1 GCA_937988865.1 uncultured Propionibacteriaceae bacterium
TCAGGGGCATGGAGGGGTTCAGGGGCATGGAGGGGTTCAGGGGCGTGGGTCACCTCGTCTCGGGCGACCTCGCCACCAAGCTGGGCGTGGATGAGACCGACCTGCGCGACGCCGCGAAGAAGGTCATGCAGGAACAGTTCCCGGACGCCGACGACCGCGTAGCGTTCAAGGGCATGACGCCCGACCAGCGCGCCGCCGAGCTCGAGAAGCGTCAGGCCGCCTTCACCAAGGCGCTGGCCAGGGAGTTGGGCATCGACGAGGCCAAGCTGACCAAGGCCCTGGACGAACTCAAGACCGACCACGCCACCCAGGCCGCCGACCGGCTCAAGACCCGCCTGGATGAGGCGGTCAAGGACGGGACGCTGACCCAGGCAGAAGCCGACGCCGTCACCAAGGCTGTCGAAAAAGGCGTCATCGGTCCACGCTGAGTTGTGTTTCGAGGGGCCTCGCGCCCCCTGACCCTGGCAATTCGCTCGCCAAGCGGTCGTGCGAGCGGGTCGTTGGGGGGCCAGCCCCGCTCCGCACTCGCGGGGCCTTCGGCCGCGCTCGGCATGCCCGAAGCCACTCCCTGGCTGGCCCCCCAACAACCCGCTCGCGCTATCAGTGCGTCGGCTCATGGCCCGATCCACAGAGACGCGGGCGAACCTCCTGACGCGACGCCCGCGTCCGGCCTCCCGGGAAACTAGCCGCGAGGGGCTGGTGCGTCGGGCACTGTGTCGGGCTGGATGTCGATGCGCCAGCCCGTGAGGCGGTGGGCGAGTCGGGCGTTCTGGCCCTCGCGTCCGATGGCAAGTGACAATTGGTAATCAGGGACGACCACGCGGGCGGCGCGGGCCACCGCGTCCACGACGGTGACCGAGATGACCTTCGCCGGCGACAGTGCCTCGGCGACGAAGCGCGCGGGGTCCTCCGACCAGTCGACGATGTCGATCTTCTCTTCGTTCAACTCGTGCATCACGGCTCGGACGCGCTGGCCCATCGGCCCGATGCAGGCGCCCTTCGCCGACACCTCGGCGCGGTGCGAGATCACCGCGATCTTCGTGCGGTGACCGGCCTCGCGGGCGATCTCCTTGATCTCGACGATCCCCTTCTCGATCTCGGGGACCTCCATGGCGAACAGCTTGCGCACGAGCCCGGGGTGCGTCCGCGAGACGACGACCTGGGGCCCCTTGAGTTCTCGCCGGACACTCACCACATAGACGCGAAGCCGCTTGCCGTGGGTGTAGGCCTCGCCCGGAACCTGCTCGACGAGAGGCATGATCGCCTCGATCCTGCCGAGGTCGACGCGTACGGTGCGGGTGTCGCGATCCTGCTGGATGGTGCCGAGCAGAATGTCACCCTCGGACGCGGAGAAGTGCCCGAACTTCTGTTCGTCCTCCGCGTCGCGGAGGCGCTGGAAGATGACCTGCCGGGCCGTCGCCGCGGCGACGCGTCCGAAGTCGGCGGGTGTGTCGTCGAACCAGTCGATGACCTGGCCCTCGTCATCAAGTTCGGGAGCGAGCACGACGAAGCGTCCGGTCTTGCGGTTCAGTTCGACCTTCGCACCCTCGTGGGGGTGATCGGTCTTGTCGTACGCGTTGAGCATGGCGTCCTCGAGCGCCTGGACGAGGAAGTCGAAGGGGATCTCCTTCTCACGCTCGATCGCGCGCAGTGCAGCCAGGTCGATGTCCATCACTTCTCCTCGTCGTCCACGTCGGACGCATCGTCATCATCAAACTCGTCATCATCAATCTCGTCATCATCGAACTCTTCGTCGTCGACCTCGTCGAGGTCGGTCTCACCCGGCTCAGGGGGGCGATTCAGCTCCACCTGGACGACCGCCTTGCGGATGCCCGACAACGGCTGCTCCACGTGGGCGCCGTCGACGTCGAGCGTAAGGACATCGTCCGTGACCGCGACGATGCGCCCCGTCACTGGCGCGGCTTCGGTGCGGGTCAGGAGCACGAGGCGTCGCAGGTTTCGACGGTAGTGGCGCACCTCGGTGAGCGGGCGCGTCACCCCGCGTGACGAGACCTCGAGCGTGTACGGGTTGTCGCCCATGACGGGCGACGCGTCCAGGGCATCGGAGATGGCGCGCGTGGCTGAGGCGATGTCGTCGAGAAGGGGGCCGCGTCCTGCGGGCCCGTCGCCGTCGACGGTGATGCGGACGAGGCGGCGGCGTCCGGCGGGGATGACCTCGAGGGTGTCCAGTTCGAGTGCGCGCTCGGCGAGCAGCGGCTCAAGGAGGGCTCGGAGCGACGAATCCTTCACGGCGATCCCTTCGATTGTCAGGTGGAGTTGTGGCGGACGCCCCACCGGGTGTCCGCGTTGCGGGCCAGCATACCCGCGTCCGGGTAGCCTCGGGATCATGCAATCCGACGGCCTGACCAGGCGCGCACTCATCGGCGGCGCACTCGTCGGGCTCACCGGCTGCAGTGGGGTGGGAGTACTCACCCCGCCCACGCCCGGAACCACCGCCTCGCGTCCCGGCACCCTCCCGTCGTCCACGCCGACTCCGGACGCGAGCCTCGTCACGGCCGCCGCCCAGGAGGCCGACGGGGGGTGGTACGCGGCGATGGCGAAGCAGGCGACCGCGTGGAAGGCACCCTCCACGTTCGCCCCGTGGTGTCGGGCAGCGGCTGCGACCCGCGACGCCCACGCGTCCCTCCTGTCGCGTCATGACCCCTTGTCAGGTGAGAATGGCGACCTCTCGTCCTGGTTCACGCCGACGCCTCACCCGCCGGCTGCCCCCGCGTCCCTGAAGGCGGCGCTGACGGCGATCCAGACACGAGAGACCGCACTCGCCACGGAACACCGGACGCGGGCCCTGTCCGCGTCCGATCCGTCGATGGTGGCGTTGTGGGCGTCCCTCGCGACGTCGGCACACTCCCGACGTGCACCCGGCCCGCTCCCTCCCACGACCACCGTGACCCCCGCGCCGATCGAGGCGCCAGGGCTCACCGAGGCGCTCGACCTGCTCCTCGCCCACGTCCACGTGCTCATCGCGGCCATGGAGGTCGGCCTCGGCACCCTCCCCATCCGGGACGCGCACTACACACCAGGACGAGCCCGGCTGCTCGTCATCGAGCAGATGCGCGACACCACGATCGCGTCGCTGCGCGCTGCGCAGGCGACTCCGGACGCCCCGGCACTCTCGTACGAGCTTGTGAAGATGACGACTCCGGCGTCCATCATCCAGGCCTGGGGCAATCTCGAGGTGAAGGTCCTGGAGGCGTGGGCTGCGGTGGCCGTGGCATCGAACGGCGCCGGCCGTGGGCAGGCCATCGACGCCATGTTCGCCCAGGCGGACGCGGCGACGGGCTACGGGGTGGGCCTCTCGGCCTGGCCTGGCTGGGCCTGAGTCAGGACGCGCCCACCAGCAGCGTCACCGTGTCCCAGGCGAGCTTGATGCCCAGGCCGGTCAGGACGACGAGGAAGACCCTCCTCACGAACGCGTTGCCGTGTCTGATCGCCGTCCTCGCCCCGACCAGTCCACCCGTGAGGTTGGCGGCGGCCATCACGAGCGCCACGCGCCAGATCACCTGCCCGTGGCTCGCGAAAACCACGATGGCGGCCACGTTGGTGGTGAGGTTTGCGAGCTTGGTCAGGGCCGAGGCGGTCAGGAACTCATAACCCATGGCCCCCACGAGGGCGATGACGAAGAACGTCCCCGTCCCCGGGCCGACGAAGCCGTCGTAGAAGCCGATGCCGGCACCGATGGCGGCGAGGCGTCCATGGTGGGCGGCGCCTGTCGTCACCACACGGGACTCCAACCCGAGGGCCGGACGCCGGAACGTCCACGTGCCCACCCCGATGACAACGACCAGCACCAGCGGGGTGAACCACTCCCGGGGCATGAACCCGACGAGGCGCGCTCCCAGCGTCGAGCCGGCGAAAGCGAGGACGACCAGCGGTATCGCCGAACCCCACGGAATCGGGACGCGTCGCGCGTACGTCTGTGCGGCCATGAGCGTCCCCGCCGCGGACGACACCTTGTTCGTCCCCGAGACCACCGGAACGGGTGTGTCGGACGGAAGCCCGATGAGGAGGCTCGGCAGCTGGATCAACCCTCCCCCACCCACGACCGCGTCCACCCAACCGGCCAGCAGTGCCGCGCATGCCAGCATCGCCAGGGCCTGCCAACCGATGTCCACGCCCACCTCCCGGGGTGAAACTACTCCCCCACGTCGGCCGCCCGCCTACCGTGGGGGTGGGACCACACATCGGAGGAATCATGGAGTACACACGACTCGGGAACACCGGCCTCGTGATCAGCCGGCTCGGCCTCGGTTGCATGAGCTACGGCGACCGCGCCCGCGGAGGACACCAGTGGGTGCTCGACGAAGCGGACGCCCAGGCCCACTTCCGTCGGGCCGTCGACCTCGGGATCACTTTCTGGGACACCGCCAACGTCTACTCCGGCGGCTCGAGCGAAGAGATCACGGGCCGCGCCATCCGCGCACTCACCAAACGCGAGAACATCGTCCTCGCGACGAAGGTCCACGGACTGATGCACCACGGGCCGGGTGGGTCAGGCCTGTCGCGCAAGGCGATCCTGGAGCAGGTGGACGCGTCCCTGACGAGGCTCGGGACCGACTACATCGACCTGTACCAGATCCACCGGTTCGATCCCCAGGTGCCGATCGAGGAAACGATGGAGGCGCTGCACGACGTGGTGCGGGCGGGCAAGGCCCGCTACATCGGTGCCTCGTCGATGCACGCGTGGCAGTTCGCCGAGATGCAGGCGGCCGCCGACGTGAACGGCTGGACGCGCTTCGTCTCGATGCAGGACCAGTACAGCCTGATCCAGCGCGAGGAGGAGCGCGAGATGTTCGGGCTGTGCAACTACCAGGGCGTGGGCCTCATCCCCTGGAGCCCGCTGGCCCGGGGACGCCTCGCGCGGCCGTGGGACGCGTCCACCGAACGGCTGGAGACCGACCAGGTCATTCCCCGCATCATGCGCGGGGACGAGAAGCCGATCGTGGACGCCGTCCAGCAGGTCGCCGCGTCACGCGGCGTCCCGATGGCGACGATCGCGCTCGCCTGGGTGCTGCGCCGTGTCACGGCACCGATCGTCGGATCGACGAAGGACCACCACCTCACGGACGCGGTGAGGGCGCTGGACATCGACCTCACCCAGGACGAAGTGGACCAGCTCGAGGGGCCCTACACGCCCCGCGTCCCCACCGGGTACTGACCCACGAATCACGTCCTGAACGCCGCCGTGGCAAAGAACTCCCCCGCCCGGGTGACCGCCAGCACCTCGACCGGCCACCGACGGGTGGCCAGGTCGAGCGTCCACCTGCCACCGGCGAGGATCGCGGTGGCGAGGACGTCGGCGGTCATGATGTCGGGTGCTGCGACGCTGACCTGGGCGAACGTGTCGCTCGAGGCCATGCGCCACACATGCTCCCCTCGCTCGGCAGTGCCCGAGGTGGCCACGGCCGGGAGCTGGGGGGTGGTGCTGAACTGGCTGAGGAGTTGCGTCCGGTCGGTGGGATCGACGATCCCGACGACCCAGGGCTTGGTCGCGGCCAAATCGGCCACGTCCGTCACTGCTGCGGCCCCGTCGACGAGGACGTCGCCGCCGGCGTTGAGGCACCAGTTGTGGGCGCGACGTGCGTGCAGGACGTCCGCGGCGGCCTGGATGGCCATGGCCTTGACCACCCCGGCGAGATCGACGACCCCGTCCGGGCGGTGCGGCGTGAAGGCTCTCTCCGTGCGGGCCGACCACTCAGCCGCCAGGTCATAGGCGGCCCGGAACTCAGCGCTCGCCTGTCGGACGCCCAGCTCGCGCCTCGCGACCGCACTCGCTTCGGAGTCGGGCCGGTAGAGGCTGAACCGCTGGTCGAGTTCGGAGAACACCGCCTCCACCGCCTCGCCGGCCCCGTCCGGGACGCCCTGGGCGAACGCGATGCTCACGACGGTTCCCATGGTGGCGAAGACGTGCCGATCAGGACGCACGGTCGGGAGCTCGGCGGTGACCATGGTCAGGCCGCCTGGTCGAGCGCCGACTGCAGCGACGTGATGTAGGAGTCCGAGGTGAAGGTGGCACCGCCGACGGTGGAGATGTCGCCGGACTGCGCGGCGAGGACTTCCTGGCGGAGGATCGGGAGGGCCTGCTGGACGATCCGCTGCGAGTGACCATCACCCGCCGCCGCGTCCGCCGTGACGTCGGTGATGGTGCCATTGCTCAGGGTGACCGTGACCGTGACCGAGCCGTACTGGTTGTTCGACGTGGCACCCGTGAAGGTCCCGGTCGCCCCGGTTGACGTCTGGGTCGCCGTGGCGCTCTGGGTGGACGCCGCGGTCGCGGTCTTCGTGGCCGTCTTGGTTGCGGTCGCGGTGGTCGTCGTGGTGACGGTCGTGGTCGCGATGGGCTGGGAGGCGGTCAGGGTCTGGCCGTCGGCGGTGCCGATGCTCCAGCCGGCCGCGATCACGCCTGCCGAGGCGAGGACGCTCGCCGCTTGTCCGTACTTGCTCACCAGTCGAACCTTTCGTCGTGAATCTGCTTGTCAGGTACGCCGGCACTGCGCGCATCGGCGAGGACGGCGTCCATCCAGGGGTTGGGGCCGCAGATGAACACGTCGGCCTGGTCGACCCAGGGGACGAAGCTGCGCAGCCGCTTGCCGGCGTGGGAGGTGGGGACCCAGGAGTTGCCCGCTCTATGACCGACCAGGACTGTGAGGGACGCGCCCTTGATCCTGCACAGTGTCTGGACCTCGTCGACGAGATAGAGCTCCTTGGGGGTCGAGGCCCGCAGGATGACTGCGGCGTGCCCGGGCGTGAAGGTTGCTTCCTCCAGGAGTGCCCTGATGGGTGCGATGCCGATGCCGGCGCCGATCAGGACCA
Source organism: uncultured Propionibacteriaceae bacterium (assembly GCA_937988865.1). Lineage (GTDB taxonomy): Bacteria > Actinomycetota > Actinomycetes > Propionibacteriales > Propionibacteriaceae > CALKHV01. Next base: position 6,832 of record CALKHV010000184.1, read on the forward strand.
GCGGCCCCGTGCTACGGCCGGCGTCGTGGAACATGCCGTAAGGTCCTTCGGCCCAGACCCGTGTGCCGGGCTTGAGCCTCATGAGGTCATTGGTACCGGCGCCAAGATTGCGGACGGTGACGCGCATGGTGCGTCCGGTCGGGGACGCCGACAGCGAGAACGGGTGCGAGTGCCACCACGTCCGGCTACCGAGGAATCGCCAGTTCATCCACTGACCGCCGTGCGCCCCGAGCCGGTTGAGGTTGCGTCCGGTCATCTCGATCGAGACGGCGTCCGATCCCTCGCGAACGACCCGCGAGACCTTCAGGCCGTGTTCGAGATTGGTGATGATCGGGAGGAAGACCCGGAAGGCAAGGAGCGCGAACGCGGTGGCGAGGAACATGCCGATCCAGTAGGTGCGCTGCCAGGTGCCGGGGGCGAACAGCCCACTCATCGAGAACTGGTGCGGGAGGCTCGCGATGATGGCCAGATAGGTCGTCAGGTGGATGCCGTACCAGAACTCGTAGGGGTACTTCCGGCGCGCGACGACCATGGAGGAGACGCCCACGACGGCCAGCATGACAAACGCGACGATGGCCCAGATGAAGTCGGTGGAGTCCTGCCAGAGCTGGACGAACTGCGTGACGGGGTTGATGTGCGAGGTCAGGGCGTAGCCGGTGATGAGGAAGACACCGTGGGCCAGCAGTCCGTAGATCGTCCATTTGCCCAACTTCGAGTGCAGTGCGAGTGCCTGGTCGTGGCCGATCGTGCGGTCGACGAAGGGGATGCGGGCTGCCAGCAGCAGCATGATGCACATCAGGGCGGTGGCGGTGAGCCCGGCCAGGATGCCGATGCTTGTCATCGCTTCCCCCACGCTGCCGAAGCGGGTCATCCCTCCGTCGGCGAGGAAGAGCGCGATGGACGCTGCGACAGTCGTCCAGCCGAGCACCTTCAAGAGGTCAGACCGCACGCTGCGGCGGCGGGCCACAGAACGGAAGTGGGAAGCCAGCCGGCGCGGGTCAGCGACCGGAGCCTGGGGGCCGGGGGCGGTGGCCACCCGACTGGCTTCCTGAGTGTTCGTTGTCATGTCTCAAAATTGACGATCCAAACTGTGTACATCCTGTGAGGAACCTCGGGTTCGGCCCTGAAACGTGTTGGGGCCGCGCCGCGGCTCACTCCTCGACGATGACCAGTGTCGACTTGCCGAGGGGTTGCTGCCCAGCGCCCAGGCGCAGGCTCGGGTCGGTCTGCCACCGCGCAAGGATCGCCCGCTCGCCTGCACGGATCGTGTCGTCAAGGACCACCCAGGCGCCAGGAGCCAGTCGCGGGGCGAGCTGCGGCAGGGCCGGGAAGCGGGCATCGGTGCCTGTGTCCTCCGGGGGACCATCGACGAAGAGGAGGTCGACAGTGAGGTAGGCGGGCAGCGACGACACGTCGTACCACAGGTATTCGCGTCCCTCGATGACACACGGCACCAGCGGCGACGTGTGGACCGTGACGTACTCCTCCACGCCGAACCGGGCCACATTGGCCCGGGTGATCGCGGCGTACTTCTCCTCGTGGTCGAAGGAATGGATGTGACCAGTCCCCCGCTTCCGCATGGCCAGCGCCAGCCAGAGGGTCGACACCCCGGAACCGAGTTCGACGACGGTCTGGACGGAGGGGTCCTCGAGCACGTGGTGAACCATGTGGACGATCGTCGGGGTCGTGAGGGCCCAGCCCCCGGACGGCGGCAGATCGAATGCTCCGGGAACCAGCAGCTCACGCATGGTGCGGTACTCGTCGGCTTCCTGGGCCAACCGCTCCAGGGACGCGCGCTGCGCATCGAACCTGAGCTGCAGGGCCCTCACGTTGCGGTCGGCGAGGACCGCCTGGCTCGCCAACGCCTCCCGGGCGTCCGACTGCCCCAGTTCCAGCGCGCGAAGCTGCTGGCGCACGGTTCGCAGCGTCGAGCCAGGGTTCGGAACGCCGCGTCTGATCTCGCGAGCCAACCATCGGGACTTGAGGAAGACGAGCGCACCCAGACACGAGAGGGAGAGGTACGCCACGGCTGCCGCGGCACTCGAGTGGCCGAGCACGACCAGAATCGCAGCGACGAGGGGAAGGCCCACGGCCCCGGCCAGCGCCGCACGGCCGGCCCAGAGCGAGACAAGGACTCTCATCGATCTCCTTCCTCGTGTTGGTCGAAACCCATGGTCCGGGACGTGACGTGGCCGGCTCAGCGGCCGACGACGCGCAGAAGATGGGTCAGGGCGTCCGCGACTGGAACATTCTCAGCCACCCCGGAGGCACGGTCGCGCACCTCGACGAGCCCGTCGGCGAGTCCGCGTCCGACCACGACGATCGTGGGCATGCCCAGGATCTCCGAGTCGGCGAACTTCACCCCCGGGGACGCCTTGCGATCGTCCAACAGCACTGTCACACCCGCTGCATCCAGTTCGGACGCCAGCTTCTCGGCCGCCTCGAACACCGCCGCGTCCTTGCCGGTCGCCAGGATCTGGACGTCGAAGGGCGCCAGTTCACGGGGCCAGCACAGCCCCTTCGCATCGGCCGTGCCCTCGGCGACGGCCGCGACCGCCCTTGAGCAGCCGACGCCGTAGGACCCCATCGTCACGGTGACGAGCTTGCCGTTGGAGTCGAGCACCTTGAGGCCGAGCGCGTCGGCGTACTTGCGTCCGAGTTGGAAGATGTGGCCCATTTCGATGCCCCGCGCGAGGGTCAGCGGACCGGACCCGTCGGGGGCCGGGTCGCCCTCACGGATCTCGGCGACGTCGATCACGCCGTCGGCGCCGAAGTCGCGGCCGGCCACCAGTTCGAGCACGTGGCGTCCGGGTTCGTTGGCCCCGGTGACCCAGCGCGTGCCCTCGACGACGCGGGGGTCGAGCAGGTAGCGGGCCTTCGACATGCCCTCCTCGCCGAGCACCGCCACGCCGTCCCGGACCGGTCCGATGTAGCCCTTGACGAGGGCGGGGTACTTTTCGAAGTCGGCATCGCCGAACGGCTCCACCTCGGCCGGCGACACGGCGCTCTCGAGTCGCTTGGCATCGACCTCCCGGTCGCCCGGGAGGCCGACCACGAGTGCCTCGCGCGTCCCGTCGGGGTGGACGAGGGCGAAGACCACGTTCTTGAGGGTGTCGGCGGCCGTCCACTCGCGATCGGGACGCGGGAACCGCGCGTTGACCAGCGCGACCAGGGTGTCGATGGTGGGCGAGTCAGGCGTGTCCTCGACGTGCGCGGCAGGGACGTCGGCGAAATCGACCGGCGCCGGTGCTGCGATCCTGACGGCCTCCACATTGGCCGCGTAACCACCCGGCGAGCGGACGAACGTGTCCTCACCGTGTTGAGCGATCGCCAGGAACTCCTCGGACGCCGACCCGCCCATGGCCCCGGCGTCCGCCTTGACGATGACGTAGTCGAAACCCAGTCGGTCGAACATCGCGATGTACGCCTGGCGATGGGCCTGGTAGGACGCCTCGAGCCCCGCGTCGTCGATGTCGAACGAGTACGAGTCCTTCATGACGAACTCGCGTCCACGCAGGATGCCTGCGCGGGGACGCGCCTCGTCGCGGTACTTCGTCTGGATCTGGTAGAGCGAGAGGGGAAGGTCCTTGTAGGACGAGTAGAGGTCCTTGACCATGAGGGTGAACATCTCTTCATGGGTGGGGCCCAGCAGCAGGTCGGCGCCCTTGCGGTCCCTGAGGCGGAAGAGGTTCGCCCCGTACTCCGTCCAGCGATTCGTCGCCTCGTAGGGTTCGCGCGGCAGGAGGGCCGGGAAGTGGACCTCCTGCGCGCCGATGGCGTCCATCTCTTCGCGGACGATCTTCTCGACGTTCTGGAGCACCTTGAGCCCGAGCGGCAGCCACGAGTAGATGCCCGGGGCGACCCTGCGCACGTAACCCGCCCGCACCAGCCAGCGGTGGCTCGGAACTTCGGCGTCCGCGGGATCGTCGCGCAGCGTGCGGACGAAGAGATGGGTCATGCGCGTGAACATCGGTGGTGCCTTCCTGCCCCACTCCCGCATCGGGGACGCCCCTGGCTGCCCTCCAGCCCGGCGTTCGTGAGTGCGGGTGCCAGCCTAGCCTTCCACCAGTCCCTTGGCCCCCAGGGCCAGGACGGTCTGACGCGTCCGCTTCTCGGCGACGAGCAGGCGCGCGCGGTCGCCGATGCCCTTGTCGAGCGCGTCGTTCACGCGCAGCACGCGGGCAGGACTGCCGGGCGTGTAGTGGGTCATGTAGATGGGCACGTACTCGGCGCGGTCGACCTTGAACGTGCCGTCGGCCTGTGCGGTGAACGTGAACTGGCCGATGACGCCCTCGTAGCCACGGGGAACATTGGTGAGGTGCTGGGCGATGAGATTGCCCACGGAGAAGACCACCCACTTGCCGTTGACCTTCGTCCACGGCTGGACGACGTGGACGTGCTGACCGTAGACGAGGTCAACATCGTCCGACGCGGTGAGCTTGCGCGCCAGGTCCCACTGCTGGTCGTTGGGTTCCGAGGAGTACTCGTTGCCACCGTGGATCTGGACGAGCACGATGTCGGCGCCCGCCTGGCGTGCCCGATGGGCGGACGCGAGCATCTCGTCGGGGTCGAGTGAGGCGACCGCCCACGGCGCGTCGGCCGGCTCCACGAATCCGTTGAGGGAGTAGGTGCCGCCGACGACGGCCACCGTGATGCCCTCCGGGGTCGTGAACAGGGCCGGCGTGAGCGAATCCTTCCTGGTGGCGAAGGTCCCCGCGGTCAGGATTCCGGCGTCGTGCCAGACGTCGAGCGTCCGCTTGAGGCCGGTGAAGCCCTGGTCGAGCGCGTGGTTCGACGTGGTCGTGCAGTAGTCGAAGCCGAGGGACGCCATCTGGTCGGCGATCTCGGGGGGCGCGGCGAAGACCGGGTAGCTCCGGTAGGGGCCTCCCTCTTTCGCGAAGGGCACCTCGGACTGGCAGATCGACAGGTCGGCGCCCTCGATGACCGGCTTGACGGACGCGAACATCGGGCCGAAGTCGAATTCCTTGCCGGCCCCGGTGCGCTCGTGGTCCTCAGCGGCAGCCGACAGGACGGTGTTGTGCCAGAGGAGGTCGCCACTGACGGTGATCGTGACAGACGCCGGCGCAGCGGACGGCGCGGGGGACGGCTCAGTGGACGTGGAGGCGGAGACGTCCGGGCTGGACGCGGGACTGGGCGAAGCGGCCGTGGACCCGCTCGGCGATGACGAGGTCATGGTCACGGGCCCCTGTGCTGTTGAGGTGGCACATCCGGCGAGCAGCACGACTGCCGCTGCCATCGACCAGGCATTGCGTCCCATCACGACCCCGCTCACCGTCACTGCGCAGGCCACGCCCGCGCGCGTGCCACCCATGGTCGCACAGTGCGCCAACCCGGCCCGTCGCGAGCCCGTCAGTACAGGACTGTCGCCAACTCCCCGACGGTCCTGAAGCCGATGCGCTCGTAGAGCCGCCGGGCCCGGACGTTGTAGTCGTTCACGTAGAGGGACACCAGACCGAAGTGGTCGCGGCACAGTTCCACGACGCGCGCCATCGCCGGCTCGGAAAGTCCGCGTCCGCGCAGGACCGGGTCGAGCCAGACACCCTGGATCTGGCAGATCGATCCGGTCGCGGAACCGATGTCGGACTTGAAGATCACGCGCCCGTCCTCGACGATCCCGAACGCCTTGCCCTCGGTGATCAGCCTGCGGACGTACGACTCGTAGCTGCGCGACGGGTCGAGTGGGCTGATCCCGACCTCCTCGGTGTACATGCGCGCCGCAGCCTCGAAGTAGGAGTCGAAGTCGTCCTGACCGATCCGGCGGACGCGGTCGTCGACCGCGCAGGTCGGCGCCGTGTCCATCACCATGAGCGGCTGGTGGGGCCTCACGTCGCGGGCTGCTCCCCACACGGGCCCCCACCGGTTCGTCAGTCGATTCCAGAAGTCGATGGTCAGTTCGGCATCGCCCATGATCGAGGACGCACGCCGTCGCGGGCCGACCTTCTCGACGAAGTGCTCGAGTCCGGCGGGGTCGCCGACCGGAACCAGATTGGACCCGGCGTGGCACAGCGCGACCAGGCGTCCCTGGCGCTCGTAGCCCCAGATCTCGCACCCCAACCGGAACGGGTCGAGACCCGACTGTCGGACGCGCGAGGTCACGAACAGGTTCGTGACCGGATCGGACGTGAGCAGGTCGAGCGCCTCGGGCAGGTCAGGCGTCCCCAGGACCCGGACGCGCTGACGCATCAGCCGACCGAGACCTCGGGCGTGCCCAACAGGTCGGACTCGGCGGCGAGACGGTTCGCCTCTTCGATGAGGGTGGCGACGATCTCGCTCTCGGGCACGGTCTTGACGACCTGTCCCTTGACGAAGATCTGGCCCTTCCCGTTGCCGGACGCCACGCCGAGGTCGGCCTCTCGCGCTTCTCCGGGGCCGTTCACCACGCAGCCCATCACCGCGACGCGCAGCGGGACGGTCATGCCCTCGAGGCCCTTGGTGACCTCTTCGGCGAGCGTGTAGACGTCGACCTGCGCGCGTCCACACGACGGGCACGACACGATCTCGAGCTTGCGGGGCTTGAGGTTCAGCGACTCGAGGATCTTGAGCCCGACCTTGACCTCCTCCACGGGAGGTGCCGAGAGTGAGACCCGGATGGTGTCACCGATGCCCTGGGCAAGCAGGTGGCCGAACGCCACCGCCGACTTGATGGTTCCCTGGAAGGTCGGCCCCGCCTCGGTGACGCCGAGGTGGAGCGGGTAGTCGCACCTGGCCGACAACATCTCGTAGGCCCGCACCATGACGACCGGATCGTGGTGCTTCACGCTGATCTTGAAGTCGCGGAAGCCGACGTCCTCGAACAGGGACGCCTCCCACAGGGCAGACTCGACGAGCGCTTCGGCCGTGGGCGCGCCGTACTTCTCGAGCAGTCGCTTGTCGAGCGAGCCGGCGTTGACGCCGATCCGGATCGAGACATCGGCGTCCGTGGCCGCCTTCGCGATGTCGGCGATCTTGTCGTCGAACGCCTTGATGTTCCCGGGGTTGACCCGCACTGCGGCGCACCCGGCCTCGATCGCCGCGAAGACGTACTTCGGCTGGAAGTGGATGTCGGCGATCACGGGGATCTGGGACTTCCGGGCGATGATGGGCAGCGCGTCCGCATCGTCCTGGCTGGGGCACGCGACACGCACGATGTCACACCCGGACGCCGTGAGTTCCGCGATCTGCTGCAGGGTCGCGTTGATGTCGGTGGTCTTCGTCGTCGTCATGGACTGGACGCTGATGGGTGCGTCGCCACCCACGAGCACCTTGCCCACCCTGATCTGGCGTGTCGGACGCCGAGGCGCCAGCACGGGAGGGGGCAGCGCGGGCATTCCGAGGTTGATGCTCATGTGAGTCCTTGTCGTAGCGGTGGAACGGGTGTTCAGAAGAGGGTGATCGGGGAGATGATGTCGGCGAGAACCAACACCACACCCGAAAGTGCGAGGAAGCCCCCGACGACGTACGCGACGGGCAACATCCTTGCAGTATCGACGGGCCCGGGGTCGGGACGCCGGGTCAGGATCGCCAGCCTGCGGCGCGCACCTTCGTACAGTGCCCCGGCGATGTGGCCGCCGTCCAGCGGCAGCAGGGGCACGAGGTTGAGCAGCGCCACGAACAGGTTCACCGACCCGAGCAGGAGGAACCAGGACGACACCTTCTCGCCCACGTCGAGCTTGTCGGTACCGGCGATCTCGCCCGCCGCCACCGAGGCACCGACGATGGACATGGGCCCGTTCGGATTGCGTTCGCGTCCCGTCACAAGGTCGGCGGCGACATTCCAGACTTTGACCGGGAACGAGGCGAGAGCCACGGCGGACTGCTTGCTCAGCGTCCACATGTCACTGGCCGTGGCTATCGGACCCGCCTTCACCAGCGTGTAGGACGGGCCGACGCCGAGGAACCCGGCTGACACGATCCTGCTGGGATCGAGCCGGTCGGCGACACCGGTGACGATGGTGTGGGTGGGGGTCAGCGCCACCTCCTCCCCCTCCCGTTCGACGACGATCGTGGCGACGCCGTCACCGTTGGCGCGGATGAGGTCGCTCAGCTGCGTCCACGACGTGAGCGTGACGCCGTTGAACGAGACCATGCGATCGCCGACCTTGACGCCGGCCGCCTTCGCGGGGCTGATCGGGTCGTCGGGCTCGCAGGGATCGGACGCCCGGGCGGCCGGAACCGCGCAGTCGCTGATGGAGCTCACGACCAGATTCGGCCGGTACTGACCGTGGATCAGGTTGACGCCCAGGAAGATGAGGAAGGCGAGCAGGAGGTTCATCGCAGGCCCACCGGCCATGATGATGACCTTCTGCCAGGTCTTCTTCTCGTAGAACAGGCGACCGTGGTCGGCTTCGGTGATGTCGGTGTACTCGACGTCACGAGCGCTGTCGGCGAATCGTGCGACCGGCCCGGCGTGTTCGATGCCGTCCCCGACCTTCGACGGGGGGTACATGCCGATCAGGCGGACGTAACCACCCAGCGGCAACATCTTGATGCCGTACTCGGTCTCGCCGCGGCGGACCTTCCAGAGCGTGCGTCCGAAGCCCACGAAGTACTGGGTGATCTTGACGTCGAACAGCTTGCCGGGCAGCAGGTGACCGACCTCGTGCAGCGCGATCGAGGCCATGATCAGCGCAAAGAAGCCGATCGCGGCCACGATGATGATCAGGGTCGTCACCCCTCCAGTCTCCCACGGCCGGCAAACCCGGGTCCTAGGCTGGTGCTCATGCCCCTCCTGCCCCGTACCACCGCCGAGAAGGCGGGCGTCGACCCACGCGCCATACTCGACCTGCTGGATGCCCTCGCGTCCTCACCTTTCGAACTCCACTCGCTCGTGCTGGTGCGACGCGGCGAGGTGTTGGCCGCAGGGGCGGCCGACCCGTGGACGCTCGACCACCCGGCCCTCGTCTACTCGATGAGCAAGACCTTCACGTCGGCGGCCGTCGGCCTCGCCGTCGCCGACGGTGCGTTCGGCTACGACGACGCGATCGTCGACCACTTCGCCGACCTGGTCGACGACGGTGTCGGCCCGAAGTCACGGACGATCCGCGTCCGGGACTGCCTGGCCATGGCGACCGGCCACACCACCGATGCGATCGAGTGGGCGCCGCGCATGCCCCTTCGCAGGGAATCGATCGGCGACTTCCTGCGCCGCGAACCCGAGGGGACGCCCGGGGAAACCTTCTGCTACAACCAGCTCGCGACGTACACCGTCGCGACGCTCGTCCACGAGACAACCGGACGCACGGTCCTCGAGCTGATGAACGAGCGGGTCCTGTCGAAGCTCGGCATCGCCCCCCTCCACTGGACGCCGGACGCGGACGGACGTCCGCTGGGGTTCAGCGGTTTCCACGTCGACCCCGAGTCGCTGGCCGCCTGGATCTGGCTGCTCGCGAATCACGGCGTCCACGAGGGGGAACAACTCCTGGCCCCGGAGTGGCTGGAGCGCTACTGCACCAAGCAGGTCGACAACTCGTCGGTCGAGACGAACCACGACTGGACGCTGGGCTACGGCTGGCAGGTCTGGATGAGTTCGATCGGTCATCGGGCGGACGGCGCGATGGGCCAATACGGCCTGGTGCTCCCCGACCAGGAGATGGCCGTGGTCATCACGGGGTCGGTGGAGGACATGCAGCCGCCCCTGTCTGCCGTGTGGGAACACCTCCTCCCGGGAGTCGACCGCACGCCGGAGCCCGGCGCGCAGGCAGAACTGGACGCACGACTGGCGGGCCTGGGCGTCCGACCGGCCGAGGGTGAGAGGCGCCAGGGAGTGGGGTGGGCGGGCGTGGACGAGACCGGGTCGACCATCACGTTGGCACCCACGGACGACGGCTGGGTGGTGCGGTGGTTCGAGGCCGACGGTACGGCCAACGCCTTCGACGTGGGTCACGGCGCCTGGCTGCGATCGACCGCGCGCTGGCCCGAACCCTCGCACCTCGACGTCGCGGCGTCGGGCGGGTGGATCACGCCTGACGAGTTCGTCGCCCACATCGCGTGCCTCGACACCCCCCACACCGCCGTCCTCACCGTGGGAAGCACGGTCGGCCTCGGGTGGATACTGCCACCGTTGGGGCCGGTGACGCTGCGTCAGCTCGCCGTGCCGGACCAGGCCTGATGCTGGCCCGCGAGCTGGAGAGCCTCGCCGAATTCGACGAGGTGGTCTCCCGCGACGGCTCGCTCGATCACTGGGTGCTGCAGTCGATCGACCTGTCCGGACGGGCGGCTGAGCTGGCGTCCACGCACGTGCAGGGCACGATCTTCCTGGGCTGCGTGCTGCCGGTCGGTTCGGAGGACGACCTCCTGGCCCGGGGCGCCCTCGTTTTCCCGCGCCTGCCCGACGTCCCCTTCGACGCCTACCGCGGACGCCTCTACTCGGCGTCCGAGTTGTATGACGGCGTGGCAGCGGGTGGGCACTACGCCGATTCCCTGGACGCGGTGATCTACGCCTGGTCGCGCGATCGTGTCCGTCCAGGGCTGGACGCGACGCTTGCCATCTCGCTGCACGACCACGCCATCTCGGACGCCCTCGACGAGGTGTTCGACGACCTGCCCCACACGACCACGCTGGGGATCATGGGCGGTCACGCCGCCCAGCGCGGGACGCCGGACTACGTGGCCGCCGCCCGCCTGTCGGGCGAGCTCACCCGCGCGGGTTACACCGTGGTGACCGGGGGTGGCCCGGGCGCCATGGAGGCGGCCAACCTGGGCGCCCACCTAGCAGGGACGCCCGAGCGTCTCGACACCGCCATCGCCCACCTCGCTCGGCACGCCGACTTCCACACCGACCTGACCGGGTGGGCAAGGGTCGCGCTCGAGGTGCTCGACACCTGGCCGGCGTCGGGCACGAGCATCGGCATCCCCACCTGGTTCTACGGCCACGAGCCGCCCAACGTGTTCGCGTCCGCCATCGCCAAGTACTTCTCGAACGCCCTGCGTGAAGACATCCTGCTGCGCCGCTGTCGGGGCGGGATCGTGTACCTCCCCGGCGCCGCGGGGACGGTGCAGGAGATCTTCCAGGCCGCGACAGGCAACTACTACGCCGTCGACGAGGCCGACGTGGCACCCATGGTCCTCGTCGGACGAGAGCACTGGACGCGGACACTCCCCGCCTGGCCCCTGCTCGAAGCCCTGGGACGCGGCCGCGGGATGGGACGTCGCGTCCACCTGGTCGACTCGATCGCCCAGGCCGCCGCGCTGCTCACCTGACGGGCGTCAGACCTCGGACGCCGCCAGTTGGCCGCACGCGCCGTCGATCTCGCGTCCGCGGGTGTCGCGCACGGTACAGGGCACCCCGTGGGCGGTCAGCCGCCGGACGAACTCGGCTTCCACACGGGGGTGGGACGCCGTCCACTTCGACCCGGGGGTCGGGTTGAGGGGGATGAGGTTCACGTGGACCCATCCCCAGTCGCCGCGGCGTTTCAGCACCTTGGCGAGCAGGTCGGCACGCTCCGGCTGGTCGTTGATGTCGCGGATCATGATGTATTCGATCGAGACGCGGCGTTTCGTGGTGCGGGCATAGGCCCAGGCCGCGTCCAGGACCTCGTCGACCTTCCAGCGCGTGTTGATGGGTACGAGTTCGTCGCGCAGTTCGTCGTCGGGGGCGTGCAGCGAGATCGCCAGTGTCACCGGCAGCCCCTCGGACGCCAGGTCGACGATCCGCGGCACCAGCCCCACGGTCGAGACCGTGATCCCGCGGGCGCTCATGCCCAGTCCGTCAGGCGTGGGGTTCGTCATCGTGCGGACGGCGCCCATCACCGCCCGGTAGTTGGCCATGGGCTCGCCCATCCCCATGAAGACCACATTGCTGACACGCCCGGGGCCGCCGGGGATCTCGCCGCGCTGCAGGCGTCGCGCGCCGTCGACCACCTGGGCGACGATCTCGGCCGTCGACATGTTGCGCTGCAGCCCGCCCTGGCCCGTGGCGCAGAAGGGGCAGGCCATTCCGCAGCCGGCCTGGGAGCTGACGCACAGGGTCGCGCGGCTCGGGTAGCGCATGAGGACCGACTCGACGAGTGACCCGTCGTGCAGGCGCCAGAGGGTCTTCACCGTGGTGTCGCCATCGCACGAGATGGACCGCACGGGGGTCAACAGGGGCGGGAACAGGGCGTCCGCGAGGGGTTCACGAGCGGACGCCGGGAGGTCGGTCCACTCGGCCGGGTCGGAGTCCAGCCGTTCGAAGTAGTGCTTGGAAAGCTGCTGGGCCCGGAACCCAGGCTGCCCTGCGTCCTTCACGGCCTGGACTCGCTCCTCCACCGAGAAGTCGATCCAGTGACGTGGGGGCTTTCCCCTGCGAGGTGCGGCGAAGACGAGCGGGAGTTCGGTTCCCGGTGCCGCCAGCGGCTCTGAGGGCATGGGCGGACGCCGCACCCCGTGATTGCGTCCGGCGACGGCGTGGTTCTCCGCGTCCGGGAGCGGCGGACGCGTCATCCGCCCGGAACCATCAGGTACATGAGGAGCCACGCGACGGGGGCCGCGATGAGCAGGGAGTCGAGACGGTCCATGACTCCCCCGTGCCCGGGCAGGAAGGACGACATGTCCTTGATGCCGACGTCGCGCTTGATGAGCGACTCGATGAGGTCGCCGCAGGCTCCGAAGGCCACCAACGCCAGCCCCAGCACGACCCCGACCCACGGCGAGACGTGCAGGAGGTAGACGGCGCACACGACGCCGACGATCGTCCCGAATCCCACCGACCCGGCCAGACCCTCCCATGTCTTCTTGGGGGAGATCTTCGGGGCCATCGGATGCTTCCCGAAGAGGACGCCCACCGCGTAACCGCCGATGTCGGAGGCGATGACGCACAACAGCAGCGTGAGGATGCGTTCGCGTCCCAGGTCGCCGGCGAGCATCAGGGCCGCGAAGGCCCCCATGAGCGGGATGTAGGCGATGATGAAGAGGCTCGCCGCCGCGTCCTTGACGAAGTTCTCACTGCCGCCCGGCATCCTCCAGATCAGGGACGCCAGGACCGTGAGCCCCAGCGCGGCCAACAGCAGGGTGTTCGACGGGATGGTGTCCTGCTCGAGCTGACCCGCAAGGTACGAGCCGATGATGATGGCGACCGTCCCGATGACGATGGGGACGATCGCCGACGACATGCCGATGCGCTGCAGCGCGTGGTGGACCTCGACGGCGCCCAGTGCCAGGGCGATGGCCACGAGGATGACGAACCCCCAGTTGAACCAGGCGAGGGTCGTCACGAACATGGCAAGCAGCACCACTGCCACGCCGATGGCGGCGGGCAGGTCTCGTCCGGCGCGGCCGGTCGGGGTTGGTGCTGGCTGGGTCGTCATGGATGCGATCGCTCAGACTTCGAGCAGCTCGGCTTCCTTGGCCTTGAGCATGTCGTCGACGTGCTCGACGTACTTCTTCGTGAGGGTGTCGAGCTGCTTCTCGGCGCGGACCAACTCGTCCTCGCCGATCTGCTTGTCCTTCTCGAGCTTCTTGAGGTGGTCGTTGGAGTGGCGGCGGCAGTTGCGGATGGCCACGCGTCCCTCCTCGGCCTTGTGACGAGCAAGCTTGATGTACTCCTTGCGCCTCTCCTCGGTGAGTTCGGGCAGGACCACGCGCACCATGTGCCCGTCGTTCGACGGGTTGACGCCCAGGTCGGAGTCGCGGATGGCGCGCTCGATCCCGGCCATTGCCGTGCGGTCGAAGGGAGTGATGAGGATCGTGCGCGCCTCGGGCACCTGGAAGGTGGCGAGTTGCTGCAGCGGGGTCGGGGCGCCGTAGTAGTCGGCGGTGATCTTGGCGAACATCGCCGGGTGGGCGCGACCAGTGCGGATCGCGGCGAATTCCTCGCGCGCGAACTCGATGGCGCCCTTCATCTTGTGCTCGGCGTCCTTGAGGATCTCGGGAATCACGGGCGGTCCTTCCGTCAGATATGGAGGGGTGGTCAGCTGTGGACGACGGTACCGATGGGCTCGCCGCGCACGGCGCGGCCGATGTTGCCCTCGGTGTCGAGGTTGAAGAAGACGATCTTGAGGTTGTTGTCACGGGCGAGGCTGATCGCGGTCGCGTCAGCCGCCTTGAGGTCTTGCACCAGGTACTCGTCGAAGGTGAGCGTGGTGTACATCGTGGCGTCCGGGTGGGTCTTCGGGTCGGCGTTGAACACCCCGTCGACCCCCTGCTTGCCCATGAGGAGCACTTCGGCGCCGACTTCAAGCGCACGCTGTGCGGCGACCGTGTCGGTGGAGAAGTACGGCATCCCCGAGCCCGCGCCGAAGATCACGACGCGTCCCTTCTCGAGGTGACGCACGGCCCGCCTCGGGATGTACGGTTCGGCCACCTGGCCCATGGCGATGGCGGTCTGCACGCGGGTCTGGACGCCGGCCTTCTCGCAGAAGTCCTGGAGGGCCAGGCAGTTCATCACGGTGCCGAGCATGCCCATGTAGTCGGCCCGGTCGCGCTGGATGCCTCGCTGCTGGAGCTCGGCGCCGCGGAAGAAGTTACCCCCACCCACGACGATGGCCACCTCGGTGCCTGCCTTCACGACCTCGGCGATCTGGGACGCGATGTTGGCGACCACGTCGGCATCGACGCCCAGCTGTCCGCCACCGAACACCTCGCCCGACAGCTTCAACAGCACGCGCCTGTACGGCTCCGTCATGGGCACTCCCCTCAGTCGACGTGCTCGAACACGCAGCATGCGCCGCGGAAACCCGCGGCGCATGCCACTCTACTGAATCTGTTGCGCGTCAGGCGCCGGCCGACAACCGGACGAAGCGCGTGATCGTCACGCCCTTCTCCTTGAGCAGCGCGCCGACCGTCTTCTTGTCATCAGACACGGCCGGCTGGTCAACGAGGCAGACGTCCTTGTAGAAGCCGTTCACGCGACCCTCGATGATCCGCGGCAGGGCAGCCTCGGGCTTGCCCTCCTCGCGGGCCGTCTCCTCGGCGATCCGGGTCTCGGTGGCGACCACATCGGCGGGAACTTCCTCGCGGCTCACGTATCGGGGGCTCATGGCCGCGATCTGCAGGCAGATCGAGTGCACGAACTCAGCGTCATCGCCTTCGTACTCGACGAGGACGCCCACCTGCGGCGGGAGGTCGGACGAACGACGGTGCAGGTACGAACTCACCTGGCCGTCGAAGTACGCGGCCTCCTTGAGCTCGAGCTTCTCACCGATCTTCGCCGACAGCGCGGCGACCTGGTCGGCGACGGTCGAGTCGCCGAGCGTCACTGCGCCGGCGAGGACCTTGCCCTCGGCCTTGGCGCCGTCAACCGCATCAGCGATCGACTGCGCCAGCGCCATGAACTCCTGGTTCTTGGCGACGAAGTCGGTCTCGGCGCCGAGCTGCACCAGGGCGTGACCCGACGCGGCGACGAGGCCGTTGCTGGCCTCACGGTCCGAACGCTTGGCGGCCTTGGCGAGGCCCGTGACGCGGAGCAGCTCGATGGCCCTCTCGAAGTCGCCCTCGGCCTCGGTGAGCGCCTTCTTGGCGTCCATCATCCCGGCGCCGGTGGCGTCCCGGAGCTTCTTCACTTCAGTGGCAGTGATCGTCATGCGTGGTCTTTCCGTTCGTGTCTGGCGTGGGTTCAGTTGACGTCGGCCGCGGGAGCCACGGCGGCGGGGGCTTCGACAACCTCAGCCTCGGCGGCGGGGGCTTCGACAACCTCAGCCTCGGCGGCGGGGGCTTCGACAACCTCAGCCTCGGCGGCGGGAGCCTCGACAACCTCAGCCTCGGCGGCGGGAGCCTCGACAACCTCAGTTGCGGTGGTCTGGTCGCCCGCGAGAAGGTCGCGCTCCCAATCGGGCATGGGCTCGACCTC
>CALKHV010000185.1 GCA_937988865.1 uncultured Propionibacteriaceae bacterium
GCGTCCGTCGGTCATCGACGTGCGCACGAATCCGGGACGAACGACGTGGACGCGCACCCCGCTCGCTTCGAGTGCCGTGCCGAGGTTGAGGTAGAACGCGTCCATCCCCGCCTTGGTCGAGCCGTAGACGAAGTTCGAGCGCCGCACCTTCTCACCCGCGACGGAACTCAGCGCGATGATGCGTCCCGACCCCGCCTCGGTCAGGCGATCGGCGAGCAGGACGCCCACGCTCACCGCGCCGGTGTAGTTGACGGTCGCGAGTTCGACCGCCGCGCCTTGGTCGTGCCAGTTGGCCTCCGCGTCCCCGAGCAGACCGAACGCGACGATCGCGAGGTCGATGGGCCCGCCCTCAAAGGCGTCGTCGATCGAGGCCGGATGGGACGCGGGGTCGGCCGCGTCGAAGTCGACGAGCACGACGTCCGTGGCGCCCGCCGCGGACACCCGGGCGGCTGCCGCCTCGCGCGTCCCGCTTGTCGACCGGACGCCCAGGACCACGCGGGCAGGCCGTCTGGCGAGGTAGGCCTCGACGATCGCGAGACCGATGTCGGACGTGCCGCCCAGCAACAGGATCGAAGTCGGCGTGAACACCATGTCAGTCCTCTCCCCAGAACAGTCGTCCGACCACTCCGCCTGCCCGCCGCGCGGCCTTGCGCCACTCGTCGACCAGCAGCGAGGCGGACGCGGGCTCATACCCGAGCAGGTAGGCGATCGCCGCGGCCTCGCGAGCGTCGCCGGGGATCAGGTCACTCGCCCGTGCGCGCACCAGCATGATCGCGTTGCGCAGCCTGGTCGCGAGACGCCACGCCGCCTCGAGGGCTGCTGCGTCCGGGGCGGTGACCAGACCGGCCTCCTGGGCCGCGTGCAGGGCATCAAGGGTGGACGTCGTCCGCAGGCCCGGCAGGTCGTGGCCGTGCTGCAGTTGCAGCAACTGCACCGTCCACTCGACATCGGCGAGCCCGCCCGGCCCCATCTTCGTGTTGCGCGCCGGGTCGGACCCTCGGGGCATCCGCTCGGTCTCCATCCGCGCCTTGAGTCGGCGGATCTCGGCGATCTGGGTGCGTGTGAGCCCACCGGAGGGATAGCGGATGGAGTCGGCAGCGACGAGCAGACGTCCGACCGTGTCGACGTCACCGGCCCCGAAACCCGCGCGCAGGAGCGCCTGGGCCTCCCAGGTCGCGCTGTGGCTGCGGTAGTAGGCGAGACAACTCGACAGGCTCCGGACCATGGGCCCGAACTTGCCGTCGGGACGCAGGTCGGCGTCCACCTCGAGTGCGGGGTCGGGGCCCGGTGCAGCGAGGAGTTGCCTCATGCGGGCGACCACTGCGGTGGCGCGCTTCACGGCGGTCTCGTCATCGGAGTCGGGAATGACGAACATCGCGTCCGCATCGGAGCCGTGACTCATCTCGCGGCCGCCCCAGCGTCCCATGGCCACGACGCCCACGGGTGGGGCGCCCTCGTCACCCCGCGCAGCGATGGCGAGGGCCGCGTCGATCGTCGCCCCCGCCAGGTCAGCGAGGCCGGCCCCGATCGCGACCTCGTCGCACCTGTGCAGCAGGTCGGCGATGGCCAGCCTCAGCAGTTCCTTGCGTCGACGGGCCCTCACGGACGCGAAGGCGTCCTCGGTCGACTCGTGCCGCTCGGCGGCGCGCATCATCGAGCGCGTCAGCTCGTCGCGCGTCCGGACGGAGCACTCGGCGTCGTCGGCCAGCAGCTGGACCGTCTCGGGTGCCCGCTGGAGCAGGCCGACCGCGTAGCGGCTCGACGACAGGATGTGCGCCAGGTGTTCGGCCATCTGGCCCTCGTCACGCAGCGCACGGAGGTACCAGTGCGTGGTGCCCAGCGACTCGGAGACCTGGCGGAAGCTCAGCAGTCCGTGGTCGGGGTTCGGACCGTCGGCGAACCAGCCCAGCATCGCCGGCATGAGTTGCCGCTGGATCTCCACGGCACGCGACGCCCCCTGGGTGAGGGCGCCGATGTGGCGCAGCGCGGCGGCCGGGTCGTGGAACCCGAGGGCCCTGAGCCGGGTGCGGGCGGCGTCCGGGGACAGGCGCAGCTCGTCGGTGTGGATCCGTGCGACGGCCTCGAGCAGCGGTGAGTAGAAGACGCGTTGGTGCAGCCGCTGAACCCGACGGGTGGAGGCCTTCCAGGCGTCCACCAGCTCTTCGGACGTCCGGAAACCGAGGCCCCGCGCCAGCATGCGCATGCCGCGGTCGTCGTCGGGCATGAGGTGCGTCCGGCGCAGCCGCTGGAGCTGGACACGGTGTTCCAGCGCCCGCTGCAGCCGGTAGGCGGACGCGAGTTCGGCACCGTCCGAGCGTCCGATGTAGCCGTTGGACACGAGTGCGTCGAGGCTCGGCAGAGTGGCGCGCAGGCGGAGTCGCTCGTCACTGCGTCCATGGACGAGTTGGAGCAGTTGCACCGAGAACTCGACGTCACGCAGCCCCCCGGACGACAGCTTGATCTCGCGGGCCGCCTCCTTGGGCGGAATGAGTGCGATGACGCGCTTGCGCATCGCCTGGCTCTCGGCGATGAAGTTCTCGCGCTCCCCCGCCAGCCAGACGAGGGGCGCGACGAGGTCGACGAAGGCGGCGCCCAGGTCGGCGTCCCCGGCCATCGGACGTGCCTTGAGCATCGCCTGGAACTCCCAGTTGGACGCCCACTTCTCGTAGTAGGACCGCATCGACGCCAGGCTCCGGACCAGGGGTCCCGCATTGCCCTCGGGACGCAGGCCTGCGTCGACCTGCCAGATCGTGCCCGTGGCGGTGTGGGCCGAGCAGATGCGCGTGGTTGCCGCCGCGAGCCGGGTCGCGACCCGCGCCGCGTGCTCAGCGGCGACGTCGTCCCGGGCGGGCTCGGCGACGAAGAGCACGTCGACGTCCGAGACGTAGTTGAGTTCGCGCGCCCCGCACTTGCCGAGACCGACGATGGCGAAGCGTGCGTCCGCATGGTCGGCCACCTCGGCGCGGGCGATGCAGAGGGCGCCCACCATGATGGCGTCGGCCAGGTCGGCGAGTTCGGCGGCGATGTCGTCGACCGCGGCGAAGGGGTCGCCGGAGCTGAGATCGCGGGCGGCGATGCGGCAGAGTTCGCGCTTGTTGGCGACGCGCAGCCGGTCGGTGGCGTCCGGCGCCGAGGCCACGGCCATCGGGTCGGCGGCGCCGATGTCTGCGAGCACGCGGGCCAGGATGGCGGACGCCTCGTGACGCTCCGGGACGTCCGCGAAGACCGCCAGGTGCGCCGGCCGTTGGGCCAGGTGGTGGTTGAGCGCGATGCTCCCGCCGAGCACGGCGACGAGCCGGTTCACGGCCTCCCGGTCGTCGGCGAGCGCCGCGTACTCGGGCGTCCCCGCGACGGACACGACCCCCATCAGGGCCAGGTCGGGGTCGGGCGCGCGGTCGAAGAGGTCAAGGAAATCGGACGCCTGGGGCGGCAACTCCCCCAAATGGCGGAAGGCCGTGTCGGGGTCGTGGAAGCCGCGACGCGCGAGGTCGCCGGTGGTCGAGGCCAGTCGCGTCACTGCTCCACCTCCCGAACCTAGACTTGCCCTGCCACACTACCGACCGGACGCACAGGAGGTGCCTGATGCCCGCAGGCCCCAGCCCGTCGCTGGTCGACGCCGTCGTCGCACAGGTGCTCCTCAACCGGGACGCAGACCTCGCCGGGGCGCTGCTCGCCCTCCCCACGCGGGCCGCGAAGTCGCCCCTCTCGGCGTCCGATCTCGCGCGGCTGTGGCCGCAGACTGCGACGGGCGGCGTCAGTACCGACCACATCGACGCGGACGCCCTCCGTGCGCACCTCGCGTCCCTGCCGGCGGTGGTGTCCACCCCGGCCGGCCCCGCGAAGGTGGCAGACCACCTGCGGCTGTGCTGCGTCCGGTTGGTCGGCGCCTCGATCGAGGTCCATCCACCGGCCCTCACCGAGGCGGTGCGCATCCTCACCGCCATCCTGGGGCAGCGCTTCGGCGGGCCGACGATCGAGGTGCGCGTCCCTCCGGTGTCCGCAGTTCAACTCGGCGCCTTCGGGCAGGGCCCGAGCCACACGCGCGGCACCCCACCCAATGTGGTCGAGACCGATCCTGCGACCTTCTTCGAACTTGCCACCGGACGCGTGGCGCTCGTCGACGCCCGGGATCGCGTCCGGTCGTCCGGATCTCATGCCGACGACCTGGCGCGCATGCTCCCGGTCGTGGAGTGGTGACCCTCGGGACGCAGGGTCAGACGACAGGCAGCATCTTGGCGACCTCGTACGGGGTCACCTGGCGGGCGTAGTCGGCGAATTCGGCGCGCTTGTTGCGCAGGAAGTAGTCGAAGACGCTCTCGCCGAGCGTCTCGGCAGCGAGTTCGGACTGCTCCATCACGCGAATGGCCTCGTCGAGGTTGCGGGGCAGCTGCGTGATGCCGAGCGCCCTGCGTTCGCGGTCGCTCAGGCTCCAGACGTCGTCGGCGGCCTCGTCCGGGAGCTCGTACTCGCCCTTGATCCCGGCCAGCCCTGCGTTCAGCATGAGCGCGTAGGCCAGATAGGGGTTGGCGGCCGAATCGATGGACCGGAACTCCACCCGGGCGCTCGACGGCTTGTCGGGCTTGAGCAGGGGGACGCGCACCAGCGCGGACCGGTTGTTGCGACCCCAGCAGACGTAACTGGGCGCCTCGCCACCGCCCGCGAGCCGCTTGTACGAGTTCACCCACTGGTTGGTCACGGCCGTGATCTCGGCCGAGTGGCGCAGCAGGCCCGCGACGAACTGGCGTCCGACCTTCGACAGGTGGAATTCGTCGGACGCGTCGTAGAACGCGTTGTTGTCGCCCTCGAAGAGGGAGACGTGGGTGTGCATGCCCGAGCCGGCGTACTCGGTGAAGGGCTTCGGCATGAAGGTGGCCTGGATGCCCTGGCTGACGGCCACCTCGCGGATCACGACCCGGAAGGTCATGATGTTGTCGGCCATGGTGAGGGCATCCGCGTAGCGGAGGTCGATCTCGTGCTGGCCGGGCGCCCCCTCGTGGTGGCTGAACTCGACCGAGATCCCCATCTGTTCCAGCATCTCGATGGCGTCCCGACGGAAATCGGTGCCCGCCCCGAGGGTCGTGTGGTCGAAGTAACCGCCCTTGTCGAGAGGCAGTGGAGCGCCGTCGCCACCGGCTGCGCCCTGCAGCAGGAAGAACTCGATCTCGGGATGGGTGTAGAAAGTGAAACCCATGTCGGACGCCTGTTTCAGCGCCCGCTTCAGCACATAGCGGGGGTCGGAGTAGCTGGGCGACCCGTCAGGAAGCCGGATGTCGCAGAACATGCGGGCAGTGCCGCGCTGCTGCTGGCGCCACGGCAGCAACTGGAAGGTCGACGGGTCGGGGTGGGCCACCATGTCGGACTCGAAGACGCGTGCGAAACCCTCGATGGACGACCCGTCGAAGCCGATCCCCTCGGCGAAGGCACCCTCGAGTTCGGCCGGTGCGATGGCGACGGACTTCAGCGTCCCCAGCACATCGGTGAACCAGAGACGGACGAACCTGACGTCTCGTTCTTCCATCGCCCGCAAGACGAACTCTGTCTGCCTGTCCATGCGACCAGTCTGCCCGTGGTTGTGTAACAGTCGCGTTACAGCGAGGCCTTCAGTGCTTGAAGGGGCCCCAACCCTCGGAGTCGTCCTCGACCTCGTCGGGATCCTCGTCGTTGAACACGGGGTCGTGGTCCCACTGGTCGTTGCGGGTGTGCACCTTGTGGATCGCCTCGGCGGCCTCTCCCTTGGTGGGGTAGGGGCCGAGCCGGTCTGCGCTCCTGCAGCCGTCGTACGGCTCGACGGCGTGGTGTTCCAGGCACCAGTACCAGCCGGTCTCCATGATCTCCTGCATCGCGCCTCCTTGCGTCCGGGTGCACCACGGAGCGTGGATACACTCGCCCTTGTGAGTCCCGTCAAGCCCTACCCGGTCGGGCCGTTGCGTCCGGTTCCAGCAGCGATCCAGCGTCCGGCCTATGTGGGTCGACCTGCTCCTCAACCGTACATGGGCTCGCACGTGCAGACCCCTGAGGTGATCGAGAAGATGCGCGTGGCCGGGGGCATCGCCTCCCGGGCGATGCACGAGGCCGCGAAGGCCATCGCCCCGGGGGTGACGACCGATGAACTCGACCGCATCGCCCACGAGTACATGTGCGACCACGGCGCCTACCCGTCGGCACTGCGGTACCGGGGCTTCCCCAAGGCGATCTGCACGTCGGTCAACGAGGTCATCTGCCACGGCATCCCGGACGCGCGTCCGCTCGAGGACGGCGACCTCGTGAAGATCGACGTCACCGCGTTCAAGGACGGCGTCCACGGTGACAACTGCGGCACCTTCTTCTGCGGCGACGTCTCCGAGGAGGCCCGGCTGCTCAGCCAGAGGACCAAGGAGGCGCTCGATCGTGCGATCAAGGCCGTGCGTCCGGGGCGACCGATCTCGGTCATCGGACGCGTGATCGAGTCGTACGCGAAGCGCTTCGGCTATGGGGTGGTGCGTGACTACACGGGCCACGGGGTGCACTCGGCGTTCCATTCGGGCCTGGTGATCCTGCACTACGACGAGCCGCGCCTCGACACCCCGATGGAGGTCGGCATGACCTTCACGATCGAGCCCATGCTGACGCTGGGCGACTACCGGTCACACCAGTGGGACGACGGCTGGACGGTCGTCACGAACGACGGCTCGTGGTGCGCGCAGTTCGAGCACTCCCTCGCCGTGACCCCCGACGGGGCGGACATCCTGACGCTGCCCTGAGGTTCGGGCGCCGCGTCCACTCCCCCTACACTGGGACGGACGAGTCGGCCGGGTGATCGCGGCGCCCGCAAGGGTGTCGAGGAAAGTCCGGACTCCGAAGGGCAGGGTGGTGGGTAACGCCCACCCGGGGTGACCCGCGGGACAGTGCCACAGAAAACAAACCGCCTCACCGGGCAACCGGTGCGGTAAGGGTGAAACGGCGGTGCAAGAGACCACCGGCGTCCCAGGTGACTGGGACGGCCAGGCAAACCCCACCCGGAGCAAGACCAAGCAGGACGCGTCCGAGGGCTGCCCGCCCGAGCGTCCAGGTAGGTCGCACTGCGGCAACGCAGAAGGACGCCGGCAACGGCGTCCGCAGATGGATGATCACCGCCCCGAAAGGGGTACAGAATCCGGCTTACAGGCCGACTCGTCCCATCCGCATCCCGACGCCGGACGCCTCAGACGACGCTGAACGACACCTGCCCGCTTCCCAGGTCGACCCTGTCGAGGCGGGCGCGGACTTCGCGTCCCAGCTCTGCCGTGCCCTTCAGCGGCGCCTCCACCGCCGGGTGGGCGATCGAGATGGTCGCGCCCCGCTTGGCGTCCACGTCGACGACCACGCCGTCGAAGATCTCACCCACCCGGTGCTGCAGCACCAGTGCCTCGACCAGACCCACGATGCCACGCTCGAACTTCTTCGCCCGGGCGTCCGACTCAGCCATCTCGGACGGCAGCCTCGGCAGCGCCTCGAGCACCCACGGCGGCACGGGACGGCCGGCCGAGATCGCGAGGCAGGTCTCACCGACGTACCGGTCGACGAGCCGACGCAGGGGCGCTGTCGTGTGCGAGTAGTGGGCTGCCAGCGCCCCGTGGACGGTGGTCCTCCCGGTCATCCCCGGCTCGATGACGGTGTAGCCGGCGCCCCTGAAGAGCGACGTCGAGAAGTTGAGCATCGCCTGGTGGTCGGGCACCGACGGGTCGAGCGAGCGGACGAACTCGGGGTAGCCCAGTGACCCGGGCCAGGCGATCTTCAGAGCCTTCGCCTCGTGTCGCAGCTTGTCGATCGCCCATTGCTCCGCCGGAGGCAAGGTGCGCAGGATGCCCACGCCGGCCCCCAGCATCATGGACGCCGCCGCCATCCCCGTCAGCAACGAGATCTGCGCGTTCCACCCCTCGACGGGCAACTGCGAGCGGAAAGCCAGCGTCCAGTGGTTCCCGGACGCCTCGATCTCCTGCTCCGGGATGTTCAGGCTGACGCCACCACGCTCGATCTCACGCGCCTCCCGCAACTCGCCGACCGTCCGGAGCAGGGTCAACGACTCGGACGCAGTCCCCGCGTCCAGTTGGGCCTGCACCCCGGCATAGTCGAGCTTGGCGCGCGACGTCACCCACCCTCGCTCGACCGTGGCCGAGACCTGCTCGCCCCGTGCGTCCAACTCGACCTGCCAGACCAGAGCCGGACGCCGCTTCCCGTCCGCGAGCAGACTGGCAGCCTGCTCCGACAACACGGCCGGATGCAGAGGGGCCTTGGCGCCGGGCGCGTAGATCGTCTGGCCGCGTCGATGGCACTCGGCGTCGATCACTCCCCCGGGCTCAACCCAGGCTGCCACATCGGCGATCGCGTACCAGACTCGATAGCCCGCGTCGGGATGCACGGGGACGCCGGTGCGCTCGAGGAAGAGCGCCTGGTCGAGGTCCAGGGAACCGGGCGGGTCGATGGTGACGAACTCGACCCCCGTGTGGTCGACGCGGGTGTCGTCGGGACGTGGCCCTGCCGCGACGGATGCCTGGGCAGCCTCGACCACCTCGTCGGGGAAGTCGATGCTCACCGACAGGCTGTCCTGCAGCCTGGTGAAGCCCTCCACCAGCTGGGGTGGCACGACGTCGGAGATGTCGATCTGACGAGCGGGCATGGCGTCTCCTCAGGTCAGGCGGGCAGGCCGGATTCCGGCGTCCTCACCAGGATTCGATCGCACTGTTCGCAGCGCAGCACCTCGGACGCTCCGGCGGCCGCGAACCGCGACAGGTCGCTGGGCGTGATGTCGAGCTGGCACCCGGAACAACGGCGCGCCGTGATCGGCGCTGCCCCTCGGGCTCCGTTGCGGGACGAGATCTTCTCGTAGAGCGCGACCAGGTCTGCCGGCATCAGGGCGATCAGCGCCGATCGTTGGGTCGCGCGTTCGGCGAGTTCGGCGTCCAGGTCGGCGAGTTGGGAGTCGCGCTTGGCCATCAACGCGCGGATGCGTCCATCGAGTTCATCGCGGGTGGACGCGACCTTCGCGCGCGCGTTCGTCGCGTCCTCGACGGTCTGCATGATCTCGAGTTCCTGGTCCTCCCAGATGCCGATGCGTCCCTTGAGGTGCTCGATCTCTTCAAGGAGGCCGCGCAGCGACCTCGCGTCGGTCACCGATCCGTTGTTGGTGCGGGTCTCGTTGCGGACCAGTCGCTCGCGCGCCGGCGCGAGGTCGGCCTCGATGCGGGTCAGTGCACCCTCCGCGTCACCCAACTCCGTTGTGGCCCCCACCAGCGCAGCGCTCAGCTTCCCCCGCTGCCCCATCAACTCGGCGATCGTGGCGTGCTCGGGCAGGCTCTTCTTGCGGTGCTGCAGTTGAGCCACCTGGGTGTCGAGGGCTGCGAGGTCGAGCAGTCGGAGTTGCGCGGCGGGATCAGCCTGCATGGATTCCCCTTCATCGGTGGTCGAGCGGCCATTGGCAGCCTAGTCGCTCAGGCGCTGGTCGACCCCACGGCCTCAGTCATCGGCTGCACCGACCATGATCCAGCCCGAGCAGCTCGAGAAGTGCCCACCGGACGCCCAGTGCCCGATCATCGCCGTGTGCAGGCGCGTGTCGGAGGGCAGTGCGTCCAGTCCGTCGGGCAGGTCCACTCCCGGGGCCGGTTCGATGCCGAACCCGAAGTAGTACCCGTCGCGGTCGGCGGTCTCGCAGGCCCAGTTGGTCCAGCGGCGCTGGAAGTGGTCGACGTTCGACCCGGGGACCAGGTCACACAACACGGGGTCGAGCAACCACGAGTGGCACACGAGGTGCCGGATGGGCCCGTATTCGGGGTAGTGGGACGCGAAGTACTCCACCGCGCGCTCGAAGGCCTCGTCGCAGTCGGCCGGACGCAGGGGTCCGGTCTCGGGGATGTGCACCGACAGGACGTACTCCTCGGACGCGTCGTCGCGTCCCAGGGTCGAGCGGGTGAGTTCGAACTGCAGGCGCCCGATCCAGGCGTGGCCGCCCGCCCAGTTCCCTCTCAGCCAACCGTGGTTGTGCAGGCCGGTCGACCCGTTGACCAGGCGGTCCTTGTAGACCTGCTGGCCGAGGTCCGAGAGCGCACGCCACGAATCCTCGGGGGCGATCCCTCGCGAGAGGTGGTGCTCGTGCACGTCGTCGGCCGTCGCCAGCAACGCGCACATCGGCACGACGCCGCGTCCCAGTCGGTGGTGGGCGTCCCCGTCGGAGAACATCTCGCCCTCCCAGGGGTCGAAGTAGTCCCCGATCCTGGCCTGCAGGCGGGCAGCGAGGAGGCGGACGCGGGCCAGGTCGTCCTCATCGGCGAGCACCCCCTCGATCATGCGTTGGGCCGGGGCCCTGTCCTCGTCCCGGAATCCCAGCAGTCCGAGCCGCTCCGCCCAGTCCCCACGTGTCAAACGCTCCGTGACATCCATGGGGGAAGCCTATGATGCCCTGTGGCGGGCGAGCCGCCGAGAAGGCAAGGTGGAGGGTCGAGATGAGTGAACAGCAGGCGAAACTTCCCAACCGGCAGACCCCGTTCTCGGAGGCCTTCAAAGCCTTCATCCCTGTGGGCTGGCACCCGTACCCCGAGGAACTGCCCGACCAACTCCCCGCAGCCGTCGCTGCGTCCGCGCGTCGCCGCGCCGTCGCCGGGCTGTTCCCCGGCGAGCGTCTCGTGATCCCGGCGGGCGGTCTGAAGGTCCGCGCGAACGACACCGACTTCCGCTTCCGTCCGCACTCGGCCTTCGCCCACCTGACCGGCCTTGGCACCGACCGCGAGCCGGACGCCGTGCTGGTCATCGAACCCACGGACGCCGGCCATGAGGCCACCCTCTACTTCAAGCCCCGCGCGCCCCGCACCGACCCCGAGTTCTACGCGGACGCCCGCTACGGCGAGATGTGGGTCGGCCAGCGAGACTCGCTCGACGAGATGTCGGCCCGGGTCGGGTTCGCCTGCGCGCCGATCAGCCTGCTTTCCGATGCCCTCGCGAAGAACGCGGACGTCACGCAACTGCGCGTCCTGCGCGAATCGGACGCCGCCGTCACCAACCTCGTCGACGAGATCCGGGGCGAATTCGCCGCCCGCGAGAACGACGACGAGTTCGCCGTCCGGTTGTCGGAACTTCGACTTGTCAAGGACGACTTCGAGGCAGAGCAGATGCGCGAGGCCTGTGCCGCCACCGCCCTCGGGTTCGAGGCCGTGGTCGCCGACCTCCCCGAGGCCGTCCGTCGCGGACGTGGCGAGCGCTGGGTGGAAGGGGTCTTCGGCCTGCACGCCCGCCACCACGGCAACGCCATCGGCTACGACACCATCGCTGCGTCCGGTGACCACGCCAACACCCTCCACTGGATCCGCAACGATGCCGACCTGCACGACGGTGACCTGCTGCTCCTCGACGCCGGCGTCGAACTCGACACCCTCTACACCGCCGACGTCACGCGCACGCTGCCCGTGAACGGACGCTTCACCCCCGCCCAGCGCCAGGTGTACGACGCGGTGTTCGAGGCGCAGGAAGCCGGCATCGCCGCCGCCCAGCCCGGGGCACGCTTCTCCGACATCCATCAGGCCGCGATCGCCGTCGTTGCCCGCCACCTGCACGAGTGGGGGCTCCTGCCCGTGACCCCCGAGGAGTCCCTCGACCCCGACCAGGGTGGTCACCACCGCCGCTGGATGGTGCACGGCACCAGCCACCACCTCGGCCTCGACGTGCACGACTGCGCCCAGGCCCGCACCGAGAACTACCGCGAAGGCGTGCTCGAGCCAGGCATGGTCGTCACGGTCGAGCCCGGCATCTACCTCAGGTCGACGGACCTCCTGGTGCCCGAGGAGTTGCGTGGCATCGGCGTCCGGATCGAGGACGACATCCTCATCACGGCCGACGGCAACGAGAACCTCTCCGGGATGCTCCCCCGCACCGCCGACGACGTCGAGGCCTGGATGGCCGGCATCCGGGGCGGGCGCGACTAGCCATGGTCGACACCCGACGGTACGTGCCGCGCCTGGGCGGTCGGCCCACCGCACCCGCGCTGCCGACAGGCGGCCGGACGCACTGGCCCACCCACTCCGACTCGGTCGTCGCGTGGGGCTGGTACGTCGACGGGGTGAAGCGGGAGTGCAGCGACCTCGGATTCGCGTCCGACCGGGCGAAGGTGGGCGAGGGCTTCGTCTGGCTTGGTCTCAAGGACCCGACCGATGAGGACATGAGCAAGTTCGCCAAGCAGTTCGATCTGCATGAACTCGCGATCGAGGACGCAATCGAGGGACACACCCGGTCGAAGCTCGAAGTTTTCGACGACGACGTGTTCGCCGTGGTCTCGACGGTGGCCTACGTCGAGCACGAGTCGGTCACCGCGTCGTCCGAGATCGTCGCCACCGGCCAGATCATGGTCTTCGTCTGCCCCAACTACGCACTGACGGTGCGTCGGGGCGAGCACACCGCCCTCAGCGGACTGCGAGCACGTCTGGAGGCCGACCCCGAACGCCTCGCGCTCGGGCCTGCGTCCGTTCTCTACGGCGTCCTCGACCTGGTGGTCGACGACTACAACCGGGTCGTGCGCCAGTTCGAGAACGACGTGGACGCTGTCGAAGAAGTCGTCTTCTCGCGCCAGGGCACCCGCGAGGTCGACCGCGTCTACCAACTCAAGCGCGAACTCATCGAATTCAAGCGGTCGGTCGTCCCGTTGACGACCCCGCTCGCCGCCCTGTCGACGCGCACACTCCCGAACATCCCCGAGGACGCCAAGGCCTACTTCCGTGAGGTCGCCGACCACCACACGGAGGCGCGGGAGGCGATCGCATCGTTCGACGAGGTGCTGACCTCGCTCTTGCAGGCAGGACTCGCACGGGCATCGGTCGAGGACAACCAGGACATGCGCAAGATCTCGGCGGCCGTGGCGATCCTCGCCGTGCCCACCACCATCGGCGCGGTCTACGGGATGAACTTCACGAACATGCCCGAGTTGGGCAGCCGGTACGGCTACTTCATCGTGCTGTCGGTCATGCTCGCCGCGATGGTCGCCACCTACGCGTTCTTCCGGAAGAACCGCTGGCTCTGACGGTCAGACGTGACCCAGGACCTGGATCACGCTCGACAACCCCTGGTGGCCCATCCCCTCGAAGACCCGTCGGTCGAGCATCCGCAGGTCGAGCCTGAGGTTCGGCCACTCGGCCAGCACCCGCTCGCGGGTCGACAGCAGCGATTCGTCAGTCGGTCCCCCGGTGCCCATGGACAGTTGGGCCGGCGTGAACAGCTCCATGACGAGGACGCCGCGCGGGCTGAGTCGCGGGGTCAACGCCTCGCCGATGGACGCGCGAAGCCCGGCAGGGAGATGGCAGAAGATGATCACGATCCCGTCCCACGGGCCCTGGGCGGCGTCGGTGTCGAGCCAGGTGGCCAGGTCACCCACGTGGGCGTCCAGCTCGACGCCCTTCACCGAGGCCCAGGCCCTGGCCTTCGCGACGGCGACACCGGACAGGTCGACGGTCGTGACACGGTGGCCCTGCTGGGCCAGCCAGACGCCGTTGCGTCCCTCGCCGTCACCGAGCACCAGTACGCGTGATCCACCCCGTCGAGTGGGGCTGGGCAGCATCACCGACGCCTCGACCAGGAAGTCATTGGGGCGGTAGCCGTAGACGTGGTTGGGGTGGGAGTAGCGCGCGTCCCACTGCTCGGCGGGGCTCAGCACGGTCGATGGCCCGGCGTCCGCCCTCACTGGGTCGCGAGTTTCGCCACCAGCTCGCGGGCCTGCTGCGCCACCGAGTGCTCGCAGAAGATCTCGTAGCGGGACGCGGTCGTCTGCTGGACGGACGTGAAGTCACGCTCGCCGCGGGACGCCGAGTACCCCAGCGCCGCGGTCACCATGCCCATGAGGACGCCGATGAACAGGCCCGTCACCAGCACGGCCGCGAACGACGTGGGTGTGGTGAACAGCATCAGCATGAGGGCCACGAGAAGGCCGGTCCCGATGCCGGAGATCGCGCCGTTCGTGAGGACGCGTCCCCACGTCTTGCGTCCGAGGACGCGCTCGACACTGGTCAGGCCGGTCCCGACGATGGCCAGGTGTTCCACGGCGAACTTCTGGTCGGCGAGGAAGTCGACGACACGCTGGGCCTCGAGATAGGTCGAGTAGATCGCGATGGACTGCGGGTACTCGAGGGTGAAGACCTTCTGGGATTGTGCTCCCGCCTGCGGCGGGACGATGGGAACCGGCATGGGCACCTCCTGTCAGTCTCAAGCCTAGCCGCCCGCGCCAGCCCTCAACCCGGCCGCAAGGCCCTTGGCGACGATGGCCTGGGCCACCTTCATGCCCGCCTCGTCGACCATCTCGTCGTCGACGACGATGGCCCCGACCGCTCCCCCGGCGTCCGAGGTCGCCTGCGCATACGCCGCGACCATGCGGGACGCGCGGTCGAACTGCGCCTGGCCGGGCGTGAAGATCTCGTTGCCGGCGGTCACCTGGTCGGGGTGCAGCACCCACTTGCCGTCAAAGCCGAGTGCCGCCGCCCGGGTCGCGTTGGCGCGGAACCCCTCGATGTCGCGGATGGCCACGAAGGGGCCGTCGATGGCCTGCAGCCCGTGGGCGCGCGCGGCGACCAGCACGGTCATGAGGGCGTGGTGGAAATGGTCCCCGGGATACCCGGGCAGCAGCGCACCGACGTTGGTCGACGCCATGCCCATGGACGCCATGAAGTCGCCGGGCCCGAAGACAAGGCTTTCGAGCCGTGGACTCGCAGCCGCGATCTCGGCCGCGTGGAGCAGGCCCGGCGCGTCCTCGATCTGCACCTCGAGGCCGATGCGTCCGATGGGCAGGCCCGCCCCGGCCTCCACCTGGGTCAGCACCAGGTCGAGTGCCTTGACGTGGTCGGCGGACGCAGCCTTGGGCAGCACGAGGCAGTCGATGTGGGCGCCGGCCTCGCCGACGACCTCCACGACGTCCATGGTGGTCCACGGGGTGGTCCAGTCGTTGACGCGCACGGTGACCGTCGGCGCGGCCCAGGTTCCCGAGTTCAGTGCCGCGATCAGGCGGCGCCGGGACTCCTCCTTGACCGGTGGCGCGACGGCGTCTTCGAGGTCGAGGAAGACCGCGTCCACGGCCAGGCCCTGGCTCTTGGCGATGAACCGGTCACTCGACCCCGGCACGGCGAGAATGGTCCGACGGGAACGGTACGGCCGCGGTGCGCTCATGGGAGCCAGCCTAGTGAGGGGGAGGCGCTAGATTCTCCCTGTGGCCACTTCGTCGACGGCGGTGTTCATCTCCCGCGTGCTCGGACTCCCCGTTCTCGACGCCGCCGGCGACCAGGTCGGCAAGGTGCGCGACGCCGTCATCCAGTTGCGCGCGTTCAACCGCCCGCCCCGGGTGAAGGGCCTTGTCGTCGAGCTGTTCGCCCGGCGCCGGATCTTCGTACCGATGGCGCGCGTCCACGCCGTGGACGCAGCCCAGGTGGCCATCACGGGCACGGTCGACACCCGCCGCTTCGCCCGCCGCGAGGCCGAGATCCTCGTCATCGACGACCTGTTCGACCGGCAGGTCACCCTCGGTGACGGACGCAAGGTCGCCATCTTCGACGTCGCCATGCGGCCGGCCCGATCGCGGGAGTGGGAGTTGGCCGACGTCGCCCTCCGCGAGGTGACCCAGACGAGCCGGTTCAGGATCGGCCAGCGCGGCCAGGTCGTCATCGTCGACTGGTCGGAGGTGCCGCAACTCGCCCTCTCGAGCGCCCAGACCACCGAACATGTCGTGGCGAAGATGAGCGACATGCTCCCCGCCGACGTGGCGCGCGAACTGCACGACATGACAGCCGAACGGCGCGCCGAGGTCGCGAACGCCCTCGACAACAACCAGCTCGCGGACGCCCTGGAAGAGATGCCCGAGGACGAGCAGGTCGAGCTGATCAGCAGCCTCGACACCGAGCGCGCCGCGGACGTCCTGGAGGAGATGGATCCCGACGACGCCGCCGACCTGATCAAGGACCTCCCGGCCGACGTCGCCGAGGACCTCCTCGGACGCATGGAGCCCGACGAGGCCAAGGACGTCCGCAACCTTCTGCTCTACGAGGAGTCGACCGCCGGCGGCATGATGACCCCGGAACCCGTGGTCATGGCTGCCGACTCCACGGTGGCAGACGCGCTGGCCCGCATCCGCAGCGAGGAGCTCACGCCCGCCCTGGCGTCCATGGTCTTCATCTGCCGCCCACCACTCGACACACCGTCGGGACGCTATCTGGGCGCCGTCCACTTCCAGCGGCTGCTGCGCGAAGCCCCGAGTGCGATGGTCTCGACCCTGATCGACCAGGCCGTGGCACCGCTGACGCCATCGGCCGCCCTCCCGGACGTCAGCCGCTACTTCGCGACCTACAACCTCGTCGTCGCGGCGGTGGTGAACTCCGACCACCAGCTCGTCGGCGCGGTGACCGTCGACGACGTCCTCGACCACATGCTGCCCGAGGACTGGCGCGGCGAGCAGATGGACGACCTCGACCCCGCCGAGGTGACCCGTGGCTGAGCGCAGGACCGTCGACCGCCTCAACACCCCCGGACGCCGCAGCCGTTGGCGCATGCCGCGCCTCGACCTCGATCCCGACACCTTCGGACGCTTCGCCGAGGGCTTCGCCCGCTTCATGGGGACAGCCCGCTTCCTCGGCTGGATGACGGTGTTCGTGATCATCTGGATCTCACTCAACGTCATCGGCCTCTGGGGCCTGAGGTGGGACCCCTACCCCTTCATCCTCCTGAACCTCTTCTTCTCGACCCAGGCCTCCTATGCGGCGCCGCTGATCCTGCTGGCGCAGAGTCGCCAGGAGGCGCGCGACCGCTTGAGCATCGAGGAGGACCGCCGGGTCGCTGCGCAGTCACGCGCCGACATGGACTTCCTCGCTCGCGAGATCGCGTCCATCAGGTTGGGCATCGGCGACCTCGCCACCCGCGACTACATCCGCTCCGAACTTCGTGCCGAGCTCCGCGAGTTGCTGGCCGACCTCGACCGCGAGGACGGTCGCCCGGCCAAGTCGGGCGGCAAGCAGAAGCGCGGCGACGACGCCCGATCGCGGAAACCGACGCCGCAGGCCTGAGGCGTCCGACTTGCATTTCACACTCACCGGGGCATAGACCCTTGTCCATGACCACCGAGAACCCGCTCCTGGGACAGATCCGCGCCGCGCTGCACTCCGTCAACGACCCCGAGATCCACCGTCCGATCACCGACCTGGGCATGGTCGACGAGGTCGCACTCGACGAGGGCGGGAACGCGATGGTGCGCGTTCTGCTGACCGTGGCCGGGTGCCCGCTGAAGCAGAAGCTCGTGACCGATGTGACGGCCGCGGTGTCGGCCGTCGACGGGGTCAACGGCGTCAAGGTCGACCTGGGTGTCATGGACGACGAGCAGCGTTCCGCGCTCCGCCAGATGCTGCGCGGGGGTCAGGCCGAGCGCGTGATCCCCTTCGCCCAGCCCGGCAACCTGACCAAGGTCATCGCGGTCGCGTCCGGCAAGGGTGGCGTCGGCAAGTCGAGCGTGACGGTGAACCTGGCTCTCGCGCTCGCCGCCCTCGGACGTTCCGTCGGCATCCTGGACGCCGACATCTACGGCCACTCCGTCCCCGACATGCTCGGCCTGGGCGATGCGACCCCCACCGGGGTCGACGACATGATCATGCCCGTGCCCTACAACGGGGTGAAGGTCATCAGCGTAGGCATGCTCAAGCCCTCGCGGGACGCCGTCATCGCGTGGCGCGGGCCCATCCTCGACAAGGCGTTGACGCAGTTGCTGGCCGACGTCTACTGGGGCGACCTGGACTTCCTGCTGATCGACCTGCCCCCCGGCACGGGCGACGTCGCGATGTCGCTCGGCCAGAAGGTGCCCAACTCCGAGGTGATCGTGGTGACCACGCCGCAACTGGCGGCGTCCGAGGTGGCCGAGCGGGCCGGGACGATGGCCTCGATCATGCACCAGTCGGTGATCGGCGTCGTCGAGAACATGTCGTGGCTCGAGACGACCTGCCCGCACTGCACGCAGACGCACCGCATCGAACTCTATGGACGCAACGGCGGTCAGAAGGTCGCGGACGCCCTCTCGGCGCGGCTCGGGCACGAGGTGCCCCTGCTGGCGCAGGTGCCGATGGAGGAGGAGTTGCGTGCGTCCGGTGACCTGGGCACCCCGATCGTCGAGACCCATCCTGAATCACCCGCGGCGGCCGCACTGATCGGTCTGGCGCGTCGGCTCGCCGAGCGCAAGCGCGGCCTCTCGGGGATGCCGCTGGGGATCAGCCCGATCGGCTGAGCGGGCTCACCGGGCGGGAGCCTGAGCTGTCAGGTGGCTTCGGTGTCGAACGGGACGCCGAAGCCCGGGCCCGTGCTGGCCGACGACATGGCCCCGCTCAGTTCGTTCGCCACATCGCGACCAGTGGCCGAGATGTCTTCCGACGCCACCTCGAGGTCGGTCTGGACGGCCTTCAGGTCATCGCGGATGTCGTCCAGGTCAGCCTGGATGTCGTTCAGGATGTGCTTCTGGATCAGCAGCTTCGGGTGCAGGTCGGTGAGGTGCAGATCGGAGTATTCAGGACCCAACTCGGCCCGCAACTGGTCCTGCGCCGTGTTCGCGATGCCGCGCAGGAAGTGGACGATGCGCGCCGCCTTCTTCGCGAACTCGGGGATCTTCTCGGGTCCGAACATGACGACGGCGATCGCGATGAGGAAGACGAGCTCCGTGAAACCGATGCCGAACACGGTCAAACCCTAGCCCACGACACCGAACTCACCGATTGCGGTCAGCGAGTTGCTGCAGGCCAACCTTGGCGCGCCCGAAAGTCGAGTCGACGGGGGCGAGGTGGGGCAGCTCGCCGTACGCGGCCGCGACGAGGCCGTCCTTCGTACCCATCACGGCCAGCACGATCGTCCCGGACTGCCAGGCCGCGCCGCGGTTCGCCATGATCCCTGACGCGAGGGAGCCGCGCTGCTGCACCAGCGTGAGGGTCGAGCGTCCATCGCCGTACGTGGCCCGCACGACGGTGGGTTCGTAGTCGGAGTCGGCATCGATCGACAGTCGCGGTAGACCGGCCAGCGTGTCAGGGCAGACGAACTCGTCGAGACACCACGCCGCCTTCGCCTCGGCGGGCGCCGGGGTCGGCGCGGCCTGGACCACGGCGTCGTAGGTGATCTCGGTGAAACGGGCGCTGCGCAGGAGTTGCCCGGACGCCGACCACGACTCCCGGGCGAGCAGGACGCCGAGTTGAGGATTGACCCACCACCGCTCGGCGAGGCTGTCGTCGGCCCGTCGTCCCTCAATGACCAGGGCGGGGGTGTCGGCGACGACCGCACCCGTGAGGAGCCGGAACTCCATGTCGCCCCCGGCGTCCGAGGTGAGGGCGAGTCGACCGGTGTCGGCCACGCGGGCAGTCACCGCACGCCCGCCTTCGTGGGCGACGAGTTTCAGTCCGGTGCCCGGGGATTCGCTGACCTCGACCGTGCCGTGGACGCACGGCTCCCGGTCTGCGAGGACGACGTCAACCGTGCCCGCGTACGACGTCCGGGCGCTGAGTCCCGTGGACAGCAGTTCGAGCGCGGTGTCGGTGTCGATCGACACCCCCTCCTCGATGACCGGCAAGGGCGTCGCCGAGGTGACGTGCGTGGCCAGGCGGGCCGCATCGGATGCGACCAGATTCTCGGCCCGTCCTGCGCCCCCCCACTGCCCAGCTGCCGTCAGGTCGTCGCTGGCGAGGCGAACCGGATCGATGACGGAGGGCAGGTTCGGTGCCATCGCAAGGCCGAGCGCGAGCAGGCACAACATCGCACCCGCCGCGACCACCGACGTCGCGGCCACGCGCCGGCGGAGCGCGAGCCGTTGACTCGGGAGTCTGGTACCCGGCGCCTCGGCGCACAGCCAGAGGGGGGCATCGCCATTGCGTCCGGCGAGGGCGACCAGCGAGTCGGCCAGGCGGCCGGGTGCAGTGGCCCCGGCAGATGACCCGCCCAGGCAGGCACGAAGCTCACGGAGCTCGACCACCTCGTCACGGCACGTCCGGCACCCGACGAGGTGCGTCGCGACCTTCTCCTGGCGCGCCTGCGGCAGGGCCTGGTCGACGAACGCCGAGAGCAACTCGGCGGACGGGTGACTCACCGCGGCGACCCGGTGGTGACCGCGGCCGACTCCTCGACGGCGACACCGAGGTACCGCTGATGGTCCTGGGTGGGACGCCTGTGGGCGAGTGCCTCGCGGAGCTGGGAGCGTCCGCGGTGGATGCGGCTGCGCACGGTGCCGACCTTGACGTCGAGCACAGCGGCGATCTCGTCGTAGCTCAGGCCTTCGATGTCGCAGAGGACGACCGCGACGCGGAACTCCGGCGCGAGAGCCGCCAGCGCCCGGGCCACGTCGTGGTCGAAGAGCGCGTCATCGACGAGGTCATCGGGGGACGCATCGGGCAGCCGGCGTTCAGGTGCGTCGGCCACAGGATCCATGCGGATGCGTTGCTTGCGACGGGCGCCGTCGAGGAACAGATTGGTGGTGATCCGGTGCAGCCAGCCCTCGAGCGTGCCCGGGGTGAAGGTGTGGATCGACTTGAACACCCGCACGAAGACGTCCTGGGTGAGGTCTTCGGCGTCGTGGCGATTGCCCGTCAGGCGGAAGGCCAGACGAAACACCTGGGCGGAGTGCTCGCGGACCAACTGCTCCCAGGTGGGAGGGGTCCAGTCCGTGCGCTCCAAGGTCGGCTCCTGACGTCACCTCGACCCTGTCGGGCAGCGCCGAGTCGCGGCTGTGCTGCCGCTCACCCTGTACAACGCGTTGGGGTTGCGTTTTAGTTCCAGCGCCCCCATGTTTCGACCGTGTCAGAGGTCGGCGGCGTCCAGAAGTGCGTTGAAAGCGGCGGCTTCGGCGGGGCTCGCGTCCAGCAGGGGCGGACGCAGGCCCCCGACCGGCATCCCCCGGTGCGCGAGGCCTGACTTCACGAGCATGCAGCCCTGGGTGGCGAACACGCCGCTGTAGACCGGAAGCAGGGCACGGTAGGCAGCAAGCGCACGGTCGAGCCGGCCGGCCACGAAGTCGTCGATGAGGGCGCGAGTCCTGCGCCCGGTGAAGTGGGTGGACGTCCCCACCACGCCCGCCGCCCCGATCGCCATCAGGGGGAGGACCATCGCGTCGTCGCCCGCGTAGTAGACGAGGTTGGTCTGCGCCAGCACCTGGGCGGACGCTGCCGGCGCCCCCTTGGCGTCCTTGACGGCCACGATCCGGGGATGCTCGGCGAGCTTGACGAGCGTCGCCGACTCGATGGGCACCCCGGCGCGGTGCGGGATGTCGTACAGCATGATCGGGGTCGTCGTCGCCTCGGCGACGCTGACGAAGTGCGCGAGCAGCGCGTCCTGCGGCGGACGCGAGTAGTACGGGGTGACCACGAGCAGGCCGTCGGCACCCGCGTCCTCGCATCGCACGGCGAGGCTGATCGTGTGGTGCGTGTCGAAGGTGCCGACCCCGGCCAGCACCTGCGCGCGGTCGCCGACCTCGTCGACGACGGCCGCGATGAGCGCGACCTTCTCGTCGTCGGTGGTCGTGGGCGACTCACCCGTCGTGCCGTTGATCACGAGGGTGTCGTTGCGCATCTCGTCGACCAGATGGGACGCCAACCGCCGGGCAGTCGGGAGGTCGACGGAGCCGTCGGCGGCGAACGGTGTGACCATCGCCGTGGCCAGACGTCCGAAGACGGGCTCGGCGGCCACCGTCAGGCCTCCTGGACGATCAACAGCGGATCGCCGTCGTGCACCACGTCACCGGGCTTCACGATCACTTCGGTGACGCTGCCGTCGACTTCGGCGAGAACGGGGATCTCCATCTTCATCGACTCGAGGATGATGACGGGGTCGGTGGCGCCCACCTTGTCGCCCACCTGGACCTCGATGGACAAGACGTTGGCGACGATCTCGGCATGCACGACGTGACTCATGCCTTCATGGTAGGGGGTGGGACGCCTCCTGAGTTCGCTACGCTGGCGGCGTGACACCTGCACGCACGCCCAAAGCTCCCCACTCGATCATCGACTCCCGTTCCTGGGGATTCGCCGAGGACTTCGTCCCGGCCACGGACGCCGGCCGCCACGCCAGCGACGCGGCCGCCGAACTGGGCGTTCCCCCGCTGTCCCACGGCGCGGCGACGGTCCTCACGTTCCTCGCGAAGGCGATCAACGCCCACGCGGTGGTCGAGGTCGGCACCGGGAGCGGCGCGTCCGGGTTGGCGCTGTTCTCGGGCATGACCGCTGACGGCATCCTGACGAGCATCGACACCGAGCCCGAGCGGCAGGCCGAGGCACGTCGCTCGTTCATCGCGGCCGGCGTGGCCACCCAGCGCTTCCGCCTGATCGCGGGCGTTCCCCTCGACGTGCTTCCCAAACTGCGCGACGGTGCCTACGACCTCGTGTTCATCGATGGTGACAAGCTGGAATACGTCGAATACATCGCCCAGGCCCTGCGCCTGCTGCGGCACGGCGGCATCGTCGTCCTGAACTCCGCCCTCTGGGGTGGCCTCGTCGCCGATCCTGACAACGAGGACGACGAGACCGTCATCATCCGCGAGGCGCTCGAAGCGGTGCAACAGACCGAGGAGTTCGTCAGCGTCCTCCTGCCGGTGGGCGACGGGTTGCTGGCCGCCATCAAGGCCTGACCCCGCTCCACGCGCACAACCCGACACGCGCACAACCCGACACGCGCACAACCCGACACGCAGC
>CALKHV010000186.1 GCA_937988865.1 uncultured Propionibacteriaceae bacterium
GACCAGACCATCTGCATCACGGCGTACGCCGTCAACAGCGAGGGCCAGCACAGCAGTTCGGTGCAGCAGTGCGCGACGACCCGGGGGAAGGGCACCGCCACCTTCAGCCACGGCGGAGCCGCCGGAACATGCCCGTGGGGTGGCGAACAATGCGATTACCTCATGCTCACCGTGAGGACTTGGTATCCGGGCTCGTGGGTCACCTGCACCGGCACCGCCGCCGGCTCGGGCTTGGGCGGCTCCGGTACCTACAGTCAGCGCGTGCAGGTCGACGTCAGCGGGGATTGGGGCCCGGCACGATTCTTGAACCTGGTGATAGGACGGAGCTTCCTGCCCGCTCCCCAGGACGCCACCGGCGACTGTCACTACTCCTGACCATCTATGAAGCGAGACGAGACCTGATGAGCACCATGACACCCGAGAACGCGGCCTTCTTCGCCGACATGTTCCAGCGCCTCACCGACAACGTCGGGCAGGCCCTGCTGGGGAAGGCGCCAGTGATCCGGCTGGCGCTCACCTGCATGCTCGCCGAGGGCCACCTGCTCCTGGAGGACACCCCGGGCACGGGCAAGACCGCTCTGGCCCGCGCCATCGCAGCGTCGGTGCACGGCAGCCACAATCGCATCCAGTTCACCCCTGACCTACTCCCCTCCGACATCACCGGCATCACCATGTTCGACCAGTCGACGGGCCGCTGGAACTTCCACCGCGGACCCATTTTCAGCTCGATCGTGTTGGCCGACGAGATCAACCGTGCGTCGCCGAAGACACAATCGGCCCTGCTCGAGGTGATGGAGGAGTCCCACGTGACCGTCGACGGCCAGCGCCACGCCACCGAGCGTCCGTTCATGGTGATCGCCACCCAGAACCCCGTCGAACAGGCAGGTACCTACAAGCTCCCCGAGGCCCAGCTCGACCGATTCCTGATGAAGACCTCGGTGGGTTACCCCGAGGGCGAGGCCGCGTTCCAGGTTCTGGCCGGATCAGCCCAGCCGGACCGTTCGAAGAACCTCACCCCCGTCATCGCGCAACAGGCAGTCGCAGACATGATCGACTCCGTGCGCGACAACTACGTCGACACGGCGGTGCTCGACTACGTGCAGCGCCTGGTCGAGGCCACGCGCGCCGACCATTCGACCGACATGGGCGTCTCGACCCGCGGAGCCATCGCCATGGTGCGCGCCGCGAGGGTCTGGGCTGCGGCCCACGGACGCAACTATGTTCTGCCCGACGACGTCAAGGTCCTGGCTGCACCCGTGTGGACGCATCGCCTCATCATGTCGCCCGAAGCCGAGTTCGCGGGCACCTCGGCCACCGACGTCATCGCTCGCGTGCTCGCCGCCGTCGAGGCACCCATGAACCGGTTGGCCGGCTGACCCGTGTTCCGACCATCCAGACTCCTCCCTGCTGAGTTGTCGCAGCGCATCCGCTCGGTGGCACGCCGCGTGGCCCGGCATCCTGTGCTGGCCAGCATCACGCCCATCGGCTGGACACTGCTGGTCGGCGGCGGCTTCGCGGCCTGGATCGGGTGGGCTGAGGGATGGCTGGAGTTCCGGGCGCTGGCGACCATGGCTGCCGTGGTTCTGCTCGTGGCGGCGCTCACGGTCCTGGGTCGACGCGAACACGAGGTGCTGCTCGAGCTGCACAAGCCCCGGGTGCAGGCCGGCGACGAGGCCCTCGGGCGGGTGCTCGTGACTGCGGCGGGCGGCAAGGCGTCCGGGGCCACCACCATGGAGTTCCCTGTCGGCAAGGCAGTGGCCTCCTTCCGGGTGGGCCCGCTCGGGGCCGACGATGAGCACGAGGAGATGTTCACCATTCCGACCCGACGACGCGGCCTGATCACGCTCGGCCCGGTGCGATCGGTGCAGGTGGATCCCATCGGCGCCATGAGCCGGCAGAAGGTGCTGGCGCC
Source organism: uncultured Propionibacteriaceae bacterium (assembly GCA_937988865.1). Taxonomy (GTDB): domain Bacteria; phylum Actinomycetota; class Actinomycetes; order Propionibacteriales; family Propionibacteriaceae; genus CALKHV01. The sequence continues at coordinate 1,913 of CALKHV010000186.1, forward strand.
GGCCACGGAGCTCTACATCCATCCCCGCATCACCCACGTCGAGGCAGGCGCGGTGGGTGCGCTGAGGGACGTCGAGGGCATCACCACCTCCAACCTCTCTTCCTCCGACGTCTCGTTCCATGCCCTTCGTGAGTACGTCCCCGGCGATGACCGTCGCTCGATCCACTGGCGCACCACGGCCCGCACGGGCAAGCTCATGGTCCGCCAGTTCGAAGAGACCATGCGCGCGCACCTGCTCGTCCTCCTGTCGACCGTCCGCGCCGACTACGCCACCGAGGACGACTTCGAACTCGCCGTGTCGGTCGTGGGCTCGCTCGCGGCGTCGGCGTTGCGTGAGGACCGACAGGTCAGCGTCCACACCTCCACAGGTGAGCTTCGGTTTCCGAACACCTTGGGCATGCTCGACCGGCTGTCAGGTGTCGAGATGAGCGACAGAGGTCTCAGCCTTCGTCAGATGGCCGCCAAGCACGGCTCCATCCCCGGGCTGTCGGTGGCGGGCTTCATCACGGGCTCCTCGGAGCCCATGGAGCTGCGCGCCGCCCAACTCGCCCTGGCGCCCGGCATCTATCCGTTCGCGGTCCGCTGCGCAGCGTCGGCCGGGCTCACACGCCGCAGGGTCGGCGACCTCGTCATTCTCGACATCGCGGGTCTGGGCGACCTTCGACCGGCAGTCGGGAGCCTGGCATGAAGCGCGTCCCCGCCCTCTCCCTGCCTCGCGCGGTGGGCGCCTGGGCCATGCTGCTCCCCGGTGTCATCGCGTTCCAACCGGCATTCGGTGGCTTCCGGGGCTATCTTGCTGCGTTCGTCGGGATCACCGTCGGGGCAGGGATCGCGCTGGTCGCGGCTCGGTTCCGCTGGTCTGTCGCCCTGTGGTTCGCAGCCCTGCTGAGCTCCTATCTGCTGCTCGGTGGCCCTCTGGCGGTGCCTGACACCACCATCGCCGGGTTCCTTCCGTCCCTCGAGACACTGCGCCGCCTGGTCCTGCTCATCTTCCAGGGCTGGATGGATCTGCTCACCGTGGCCACACCCGCCGGGGACCTCTCGGGCCCGGCTGCGGTGCCGCTCCTGGGAGGGCTGCTCGTGGGGGCGTCCTTCGTCGGGGTCGCCAGGATGACCAAGGCTGTGCACTGGCCGCTGCTCGCGCCGCTGGGGTGGCTCGCGTTCGGCATCGCCTTCGGAGTGCGCACAGCGCCCACCGCCATGTGGCTGGGGGCAGCTCTTGGCGCTGGGATCCTGGTGTGGTTGACCGCCCACAGACTGGGACGCACCAGTGCTGTGAACGCCGAGATCCTGGTGCGCCGCGATGCCGGGATGTCCCGTGCCACAGCCAGGGCCGTGTCGGCCGGTCTGGTCATCGGGTTGGCCGCCCTGGCAGCAGTCGGTGTCAATCTCCTGACCGGAGAGCGCGCCAACCGGCAGGTGCTCCGCGACGACGTCGCCCCGCCCCTGACCTTGCAGGAGTACGCCAGCCCGTTGACGAAGTACCGACTTTACGAACGCGGCCTCAAGGACGAGGTGTTGTTCCGCGTCACCGGCATGCCCGAAGGCTCACGCTTGCGGCTTGCAGTGCTCGACAGCTGGGACGGCAACGTGTTCAACGTTTCGCAGGCCAGCAGCCACTACCTGCGGGCCGGCCGCGAACTGCCCTGGGCCCCGCCCACCGAGCCGGCCACGGCACAGATCACGGCCGTGACCTACGACGCCGTGTGGCTGCCCACCTTCGGCGAGTCCAGCGTCATCGACTTCGGGGGGTTGGCCGCCTCTGGGCAACGCCGGGGTCTCTACTACAACCGCACCACCCACCAGGCACTGACCACGGCGAGGTTCGGCAAGGGATCAACCGTCACCATCGACGCCGTACCGGTCGTACCGCAGAGCAAGCAGGTGCGGGAGACCATCTCCGGCGCGGGCCTTGGCAGCGCCACGTTGGCCCACGTCACGAGGGTGCCTGACGTGCTGGTCAAAGCGTCCACCGACTGGACCACTGAAGCGACGAGCGCCTACGAACAACTCTCCATCATCGCCGAGCGAATGCGGACCGAGGGCTTCTACTCGGACGGAACCGATGGGAAGTCCCGATCGGGGCACACGGCTGAACGCCTCGCCACGATGTTCGGGCAGCCCCAGTGGGTGGGTGACGACGAGCAGTACGCGACCGCGATGGCGCTCATGGCCACCCAGTTGGGCATCCCCGTCCGCGTGGTCCTGGGATTCCACCCTCTCGAGGGCAATGCGCCCACCGACGTCTGGGAGGTCACGGGAACCGAGGCGCACGTGTGGGTGGAGGCTGATCTCGACGGCGCCGGCTGGGTGACGTTCGACCCGACCCCCGACCGCGACAAGCTTCCCCAGACTGACGTGCCCCGCCCCAAGCCCAAGCCCAAGCCGCAGGTGGACCCACCACCCAACCCGCCGGAGAAGCTGCCTGACGAACCGATTGTGGCCGATGAGGAAGCCGTCAATGTCGACGAAGAGGATGACTCGGCGTCCAACTGGAGGCTGATCCTGATGATCGTCGGTGCCTCCGCGGGAGGCTTGCTGCTCGCAGCCAGCCCTCTGTTGATCATCGGTGCGATGAAAGCCCGCCGTGCCACACGCCGTCGTACCCGTGGTGGGGTGGCAGACCAGCTGGCCGGCGCCTGGGACGAGGTCGTCGACAGGGCGAGGGATCTCGGACATCCTGCCCCGACGAACTGGACCCGGCGCGAGGCTGCCGCCGATCTCCAGGGCGCCTACCCAGCGGTCCTGGTGGAGCCTCTTGCGCACCAGATCGACGCCTCTGTCTTCAGTGCCGGGATGCCCGGACCTGAGGCACGAGACGTCGTGTGGGGCGAGGCCGACGCATTGCGTGGAGCGCTGCTCGCCACGAAACCGTGGTACGTCAGGCCCGCGGCCCTCTTCTCCACGCGCTCGTTGAGGCGTCGCACGACCGAGTCAGGCGGCCGCAGACGCGGCGGCCCTTCGGCCATGCCCACGTTCCTCACCCGTCGCCCGATCACTCCCCCCGAATCCTCACATTCCAAGTCCGCACCCCCCAAACGCGCCGTCGCGGCAGCAGCCCAAGAGAAGGAATCCTGATGAGCCAACCATTCGGGAACTCGACCGCCGTCACTGTCGCCATGGGGCAGCGGGTCATCGCTCGCCTCATCCTCGGCGCCCTGGGCGTCGCCGTCTACCTCGTCTACACCATCGGCGTCGCCTCGGCGATGGCCAACTCGTCAGCCGGACTGCTGCTGGGCCTCAGCGTGGTGATGCTGGTCTGCGCAGTGGGACTCACGGTGTGGCAGTTGGTCCTGATGTTGAAGGATTCCACCACCGTGGGTGGGAAACTTCTCAAGTTTCGTTTCCTGAACGCAGACACAGGCGAGGACGCCAAGGCGCAGTTGCTGCTCAAGTACCTCGTGCAGGGGGTGTTCGAAAGCGTGACCGTGGGTCTGGGTGCGATTTCGTACCTGGTGACCTACCGCGACGGGCAACACTGGCTGGATCGGGCATTCAAGATGGTCGCGGTGCGCAACGACTCCGTGCAGAGCGCAGGTCACCTGGCTGGTCGTCAGCTCGAGCCGCAGAAGGCCCAGCCGCGGGTGATGCCCGTCCAGATGCCCCAGAAGCAGGTTCGGTTCGACGTTTCACCATCAGCGCCGGCCTTTGACCCGACCGGTCCGGCTGCCCCGCAGCAACCCCCCGCCGGTTCAGCCTCCTTTCCCAGCGCCACGCAGACCCTCCCCCCTGCTCCCGAGCAAGCATCCGTCCCCGCGCCGGGGGTTCAGCCCGCCGCGCCCGACCCCGTGCTGTCGCCGCAGCCTCATGCCCCCGCCAACCCGTGGGCGATGCCCGCCGAACCGGCCCCGCTCGGTGAGCGCGAAGCCGAGTCAGGTCCCATCTACGCAGCGCCCCCTCCGTTGCCCTCCTACGCGTCATTCGCACCCACAGGGCAGCCGTTGATCCCCCCCAGCCCAGGTGCGCAGTTCGGGGCGAACCATGGGGGAGGGACGCATCAGGCCCCGCCTGCGCTCCTCCTCAGCGACGAGACCGTGGTGGACCCTTCTGTCGCAGCCGAGGCCGCTCCTGTCGTGCTCCTCGACGACGGGCAGCGAATCGTCCTGGACGCTCCCGTGGTGCTGGGTCGAAACCCGTCATCTCCGAGCAGCTACCCGCTCGCGAGATGCGTCCAGGTCGCGGACGAGTCGATGCGCTTGTCCAAGACGCACCTGGTCCTGGTTCCCGGCGAGGAGGGTGTCGGAGTCTTCGACGTGGGTGCCACCAACGGCGTCCACATCGAACGCGACGGCCTCAAGGCGAGGATCCCCACTGGTGAGGTGTACCCGCTGACGGACGACGCCGTCCTGCACTTCGGCGGCCGGTCACTTCAGGTCTTGCGGTGACATCCCCGGAAATGGTGGTTCGCTTCGGTGCTGCGACCCATCAGGGCCTCGTCCGCGCGAGCAACGAGGACTCCTATCTGACGGTTCCTCCCGTGTTCGTCGTGGCTGACGGTATGGGAGGCCACGCCCAGGGCGAACTCGCCTCCCGGGCGGTCACGGATGCGTTTCTTGACGTGTCCGAGAGCCAGTGGCTCACCTCTGAGGAACTGACGAGCGCCGTGGAGCGTGCGGCCACCCAAGTGATGGGGCTGACGTCCCCGGGCCGCCCCCCGGGCTCCACGCTGTCGGGGGTCGGACTCTCGCAGCACAGCGGAATGCCGTGCTGGTTGGTGTTCAACATCGGGGACTCCCGCACCCATCTCCTCCGCGACGGTGAGCTGACCCAGGTCAGCATCGATCACTCCGCTGCGGCGGTGGCCGCAGCGGCGGGCAACGCTCCCGTCCCTCGCAACGTGATCACGCGGGCCCTCGGGGCAGGACTCAGGAAGCCGGTGGCCGACCAATGGCTGATCCCGGCGGTCGCCGGGGACAGGGTGCTCGTGTGCTCGGACGGCTTGAGCAATGACGTGACCGCAGAGCTCATCACGGCCACTCTTCTGGCGGTCGCCGAGCCACGCGAAGCCGCCGCGTCGCTCGTCCAGGCCGCACTGAACGCGGGGGGCCACGACAACGTCACCGTCGTCGTCGTCGACTGCGATCGGGTCGTCTCCACCGCGCCGACGGGGCTGGGCATTGATGACTCCACGGAGGTCCCAGCCGACGACACAGTCCACGATGCGACAGAGGAGGGCTGATGACCGCGAGTGAGGTGCCGCGCTGGACCGCCGGACCGATGCTGGCCATCGCCTGGCCTGGTGGGATCGCCCTGGTGTCAGCGACAGTCGGACTACCCGCCGCGGAGCGGATCTGGTCCCGACTGCGCAGGGAGTCCCAGCTGGGCATCTTCCTCAAGTCACTCGCGGAGGGGTCGGACGCGGGGTTTCTCGACCTGCCACCTTTCGCGATCGCCGTCTCGGACGGGGACCGCTGGCAGGTCGCGGTGCGTGGCCCGGTGGGTGTGGAACTTCAGCTGGGCGACCGGATCGTGACGATGACCGGCGCGGGGAGCACCAAGT
>CALKHV010000187.1 GCA_937988865.1 uncultured Propionibacteriaceae bacterium
CGGGCGGTCGATGAGGCGGCAGGTGAGGATGGCGTCGGTCGACGGGCGACCCTCACGGCGGAAGAACGAGCCGGGGATCTTGCCCGCGGCGTACATGCGCTCCTCGACGTCGACGGTCAGGGGGAAGAAGTCGAACCCCTCGCGCGGGTTGCGGCCCGCGGTCGTCGTGGACAACAGCATCGTGTCCTCGTCCAGGTAGGCGGCCACGGAGCCGCCGGCCTGCTTCGCGAGCCGGCCGGTCTCGAACCGGACGGTGCGGGTGCCGAACTTGCCGTTGTCGATGACGGCTTCGGCGACTGTGATCTCAGGACCCTCCATGGGTCCTCCTTTTCTCTTGTACTGAAAGCCGGCGTGCATCGTCGTTGTGCACGGGCTTGTCCAACAGGCGAGGGTGCCGCGAACGGCATCCGCCTCTCACGCGAAGAGGCGGCCCTCACGGTGTGAAGGCCGCCCTCGCGGAAGTCGTTATCGGCGCAGGCCGAGGCGCTTGATCAGCGAGCGGTAACGCTCGACGTCGACGCTCTCCAGGTAGCGCAGGAGCCGGCGGCGCTGGCCGACCAGCAGCAGCAGGCCACGCCGGCTGTGGTGGTCGTGCTTGTGCTGGCGCGAGTGCTCGGTGAGGTCCTTGATCCGCTGCGTGAGCAGCGCGATCTGCACCTCGGGGGAGCCGGTGTCGCCCTCGGTGGTGGCGTACTCGGTCATGATCTGCTTCTTGACGTCCGTGCTCAGGGGCATGGGGCGACGACTCTCTTCCTGTGGTTTCGCTGCGCGGCGCTCCCGGGCTGGTTCACCGGGGCACTGTGGGTCCGCGGCCGAGTTCACGGCAGTCACCGAGATTACCAGCGCCACGAGCAGGTCGCGAAATCGAGCCGGGGCGCAGAACCAGGCCAGCGAACCGCGCAGCCTGCGTGCCGGTGCGCGGGGAATCCGGGCAAGTGTGAGGCACCGCTCGCCGGTATTACCCGGAAATGGTCGCCACAGGGCCGCGGAGCCAATACCCTACTATCGGGTCCTGTCGCCAAACTGGCCGACAGCCGAGGGGTGCAAGTGTCACGACTTGCGACTCACATCACGCAGGTCGACGCAGGAGGAAGCATGAACACCGCACCATTGAAGCACCAGCGAGGAAGGCTCGTTGCGATATTGGCGACTATTGCCCTCTTCGTCAGCCTGGTGCTCATCGTCTCGGCTCAGGCGCAGCGCGCCTCGGCCACCTCGGTCTCTCCGGACCTGCCGACCATCAACCTCACCCTTCCCGCCGGCGTCAGCCAGAGTGCGCTCGATGGCTCCAAGGACACGGTCCGGACCGGGACCAAGATCTCGACCGAAGACCCCAGCGGCCCCGACCTGCCCCCCGTGATCGGCGAGGTCGGCCTTCCCCCGGACGGCGTGGTCGGCGAGGTCAAGCCCCGCGGCAACTACACCTACACGCTGGCCAAGAAGCCCTACCAGATCAAGCTCGACAAGAAGCGACCGCTTTTCGGTATGCCGGCCGCCAAGACCTGGGTGCTGCTGGCCAACCACGCCGACCCCTCCCTCATGCGCAACAAGGTCGCCTACGACCTCGCGAACTCCATCGGTCTGCAGTACTCCTCCGAGACCCGCTGGGTCGACCTTCGCATCAACGGTGTCTACCGCGGCAACTACCTGCTCTCCGAGAAGGTGCAGACCGGCACCAACCGTGTCGAGCTCAAGCACCCCCAAGGCATCATCACCGAGCTCGACCACCGTGGTGACGGCACCCAGCCCGGCTACCCGGCCGAGGACTACTGGTTCCACTCCGCCACCAGCAACTCCACCTTCGTCCTGAAGGACGCCGCCACCGACTACCCGGACAAGGTCGACGGGCCCCTGACGCCCGAGGTCGCGGCCGGCTGGGCCGACATGAAGACGACCGTGAACAAGCTCGACGCGTTGCTCTATGCGACGAACCCCGACTGGGCCAAGATCAGTGCGATCATCGACGTCGACTCCTTCGTGAAGTACTACTTCGTCTTCGAGCTCGGAGAGAATCCCGAGATCACCCAGTCCAGCGTCTACTTCTACAAGGACGGGCCCGACAGCAAGCTCTACGCCGGGCCGATCTGGGACTTCGACAGTGCCTTCGCGCAGTACGACAAGAGCGAGCCCTACGGTGCGGACTACCGTTCCGACTACGTGAAGAACGCCCAGATCCTGCGCCAGAAGGGCAACGGCTGGATGATGGAGCTCTTCCGCAACACCCAGTTCGTGAACCGTGCGAACCAGATGTGGGACGACGGCATCGCCTACCAGTCCAACAAGACGTTGAGCAAGATCGACGGCTACCAGGCCCAGGTCACCAAGTCGGCGGCGAACAACTTCGCCTTGTGGAAGGTCCTCGGCAAGCCGACCCTGTTTGGTCAGAACCCGCCCGAGGGACACACCTACAAGACGACGTTCGCCGGTGAGGTCTCCTACCTCAAGTCATGGATCAGCCAGCGCGAGACCATGATGCGCAAGCTCTACGGCGACGTGCCGATCGTGCGCTCGCGTGGCAACGTCCAGACCAAGGGCTGGATGCCCTACGTCAACTCCGGCCAGATCATCGGCACCCAGGGCAAGGCG
>CALKHV010000188.1 GCA_937988865.1 uncultured Propionibacteriaceae bacterium
GGGCCCCGTCGGCCGGGGGTTTCCCTGCCCACGCAAGGAAACACCCCTCTCCGGGGGCGTCGGCAGGGGGTTTCCGTGCCCACGCAAGGAAACACCCCTCCCCGGGCCCCGTCGGCAGGGGGGTTTCCCTGACCGCGCAAGGAAACTCCCCCCTGGCCCGCCCCCAAGCTTCGGCCGTGAGCACAATGGGAAGGCCGGGCCACGCGTCCGGCTCTCAACGACGAGAGGCACTCCCATGCAGTTCGGGCACTTCGACGACGACGCGCGCGAATACGTGATCACCACCCCGCACACGCCGTACCCGTGGATCAACTACCTCGGCAACGAGCAGTTCTTCTCCCTGCTCTCGCACCTGGGCGGCGGCTACTCCTTCTACCGGGACGCACGCATGCGTCGCCTCACCCGCTACCGCTACAACAACGTCCCCACGGACGCCGGCGGACGTTACCTCTACGTCAACGACGACGGCGACGTCTGGACGCCCACCTGGATGCCCGTCAAGGCCGACCTCGACCACTTCGAAGCCCGCCACGGCCTCGGGTACAGCACCATCACGGGCCGACGGAACGGTCTCACGGTCTCGACGACCTACCTCGTCCCGCTCGGTGAGAACGCCGAGGTCCAGCGCGTCACCGTCACCAACACGAGCCCGGACGCCAAGCACGTCACCCTCTTCTCGTTCGTCGAGTTCGCCCTCTGGAACGCGCAGGACGACCAGACGAACTACCAGCGCAACCTCTCCATCGGCGAGGTCGAGGTCGAGCCCGCGACACCGTCCGGCGGGTCGGCGATCTACCACCGCACCGAGTACCGCGAACGCCGCAACCACTACGCCGTCTTCGCCGTCAACGAGCCCGCCGCCGGCTTCGACACCGATCGCGAGACCTTCCTCGGCGGGCCCTACGCGTCCTTCTCCGAGGCCGCCGTTCCGACGCGGGGTGAGTCGGCGAACTCCGTCGCGTCCGGGTGGTACCCGATCGGATCGCACTCGGTCGTGCTCGACCTCGCCCCGGGCGAGAGTCGCGACCTCGTCTACGTGCTCGGGTACCTCGAGAACGACGAGGACGCCAAGTGGGCCGACGACGCGCACCAGGTCATCAACAAGGAAGCTGCGCATGCGCTGCTCGCCCGCTTCGCCACCCCCACCCAGGTGGACGCCGCCCTCGCCGCCCTGCGCGACTACTGGACGTCGCTCCTGGCCATCTACTCGGTCACCTCGACCGACGACAAGCTCGACCGGATGGTCAACATCTGGAACCCGTACCAGTGCATGGTGACCTTCAACATGTCGAGGTCGGCGTCCTATTTCGAGACCGGCATCGGACGCGGCATGGGCTTCCGCGACTCCAACCAGGACCTGCTGGGCTTCGTCCACCTCGTGCCCGGGCGGGCCCGCGAGCGGATCATCGACATCGCGTCCACGCAGTTCGCCGACGGCAGCGCCTACCACCAGTACCAGCCGCTCACGAAGCGCGGGAACAACGACGTCGGCTCGGGCTTCAACGACGACCCGCTGTGGCTGATCGCCGGCGTCGCGGCCTACATCAAGGAGACCGGCGACGACGCCATCCTCGACGAACCGGTACCGTTCGACAACGCCCCGGGCACCGAAATCTCCTTGTGGGAGCACCTCGTCCGCTCGTTCGAGTTCACCGTCACCCATCGCGGCCCGCACGGCCTCCCCCTCATCGGACGCGCCGACTGGAACGACTGCCTCAACCTCAACTGCTTCTCGCGCGAGCCCGGCGAGTCGTTCCAGACCACCGAGAACATGTCGGGCGGGGTCGCCGAGTCGACCTTCATCGCAGCCCAGTTCGTGCTCTACGGCACCGAGTTCGCGGCCCTCGCGTCGCGTCGCGGACTGCCCGACGTCGCGTCCGAAGCCCTGGACGCGGTCGCCACGATGCGCGCCGCACTCCTCGAGCACGGCTGGGACGGTGACTGGTTCCTGCGCGCCTACGACTTCCACGGCAATCCCGTGGGCACCCATGCCACCCCCGAAGGGAAGATCTGGATCGAGCCGCAGGGTTTCGCGGTCATGGCGGGCGTCGGCGTCGGGGACGGTCCTGACGATACGGACGCCCCGGCCGTCAAGGCCCTCGACTCGGTGAGCGAGATGCTCGGAACCCCGCACGGGCTCGTCCTGCAGTACCCCGCCTACACGACCTATCAGGTCGAACTCGGCGAGGTCTCGACCTATCCGCCCGGTTACAAGGAGAACGGCGGTGTCTTCTGCCACAACAATCCGTGGGTGATCATCGCCGAGACCATCATCGGACGCGGTGACAAGGCCTTCGACTACTACCGGCAGATCACCCCGGCCTACCGCGAGGCCATCAGCGACGTCCACAGGCTCGAGCCCTACGTCTACGCCCAGATGATCGCCGGCAAGCAGGCCGTCCGCGCGGGCGAGGCGAAGAACTCGTGGTTGACGGGCACTGCGGCGTGGAACTTCGTCGCGGTCTCGCAATTCCTGCTGGGTGTGCGTCCCGACTTCGACGCCCTGGTTGTCGATCCCCAGATCGGGCCCGATGTCTCGACGTTCACCGTCACGCGTCACCTCCATGGAGCCACCTACGAGGTCAGCGTCCACAACGCGGGGACGCGCGGCGCCCGCGCGTCGCTGATCGTCGACGGCGTGGCGATCGAGGGCAATCGGGTGCCGTACGCACCGGCGGGCACCGTGGTGAGGATCGAGGCAACAGTCGCCTGAGCGGGGGAGCCGTGGTCGCTGCCGGCACCCCCGAAGTCGAGACCAGGGTCCGATGGTGTGGCCTTCGGAGGGCGCGCACAATGGACGTATGAGTGAGATGTCGAGCAAGATCCGCCTGCGCTGGGGCACCGCAATCGTCGCAGCTGTCGCACTGATCGGCGGAACCATCGCGGTCACCACCAACGCGGTCGCCGACACACCGCTCCCGACGCTGACGGCGCAGGAGTTGCTGACCAAGGTCGCCTCCGCCAAGGTCGACGGCATGTCGGGCACCGTGGAGCAGACCTCGAACCTCGGCCTTCCCGCCCTGCCCAACCTGGCCGGCATGGGCGGTGGGCAGGACCTGAGCTCCGCGCTGGCCCTGCTCACCGGGACGCACACCTTCCGCGTGTGGACGTCGGGCACCGACAAGGCCCGCCTCGCACTGGTCGACGGCACGACCGAGACCGACCTGATCGTCAACGGCACCTCGGTCTGGATGTGGTCGAGCGCTGACCAGAAGGCCGTCCACCGCGTCCTCGATGCGGACGCCAAGCCGTCCGCCACGCCGCTCCCCGCGGACGTCCCGCAGACCCCCGCCGCGATGGTGAAGGAAGTCCTCGCCAAGGTCGGCCCGACCACCGACGTCACCACGTCGGGCACCGGGACCGTCGCCGGACGCTCGGTCTACCAGCTCGTCATCACCCCGAAGGACGCAGCCACCCTGGTCAGGGACGTCCGGGTCTCGGTCGACTCCGAAACCTTCGTCCCGCTGGCAGTTTCGATCACGGGCACCTCACCCGATCCCGCGATCAGCGTCGCCTTCACCGACGTCAGCTTCGCCGTCCCGGACGCGTCCCTCTTCTCGTTCACCCCGCCCCCCGGCGCAAAGGTGACCGAGGCGACGAAGGACGCAACAGTCCCCGAGACCAAGCCGGTCGCCGCGAGCGAGCGTCCCAAGGTCGTCGGCGAGGGCTGGACGACGGTCGTCGTCGCCAAGCTGCCGACCCAGACCGGTGACGTGACCGACGGCAAGACCACCGACCAGACCCCCGCGTCGGCCGGCCAGATCGGCATGCTCCTCAAGTCCCTCCCGACCGTCACGGGCGAGTGGGGCACGGGGCACCTCCTGAAGACCACCCTGCTCAACATCATCATCACCACCGACGGACGCGTGGCCGTCGGCTCGGTCGAGCTCCCGGTGCTCTACCAGGCCCTGAGCTGACGGTGACCGGCCCGGTCACCACGACCAGGCTGGACGCTGACCTCATCGACGACCTCGCCATCGCCTCGGCGGGGCTCACGAAGAGCTTCGGCGCCCAGTTGGTCGTGGACGCGATCGACCTCGCCGTCCCTCGCGGGGCCGTGTACGGCTTCATCGGACCCAACGGGTCGGGCAAGACCACGACGATCCGGATGCTCCTGGGGTTGATCTCGAAGGACTCCGGCAGCTGCACCATGCTGGGTCGGGCGATGCCCCGGGCGTCCGATCTGGTGCTGCCCGACGTGGGCGTCCTCGTCGAGGGCCCGGCCTTCCACCCCTACCTCTCCGGACGCGCGAACCTCATTCGCCTCGACGCTGCCGACCGGTACGCCGACGCGCACAGCGCGAGGGCACGCGTGGACGCCGCGCTCGACCGCGTGGGCCTGCTCGCGGCGGCGCGCAAGCGGTATCGCGCCTACTCACTGGGCATGCGCCAGCGGTTGGCGATCGCCGGGGCCCTCCTGCAGCCCCGCGAATTGCTGGTGCTCGACGAGCCCACCAACGGCCTCGACCCCCAGGGGACGCGCGAGGTCCGCCACCTGATCGGTGAGCTGGCGTCCGACGGTCACACCGTCTTCGTCTCGAGCCACCTGCTGAGCGAGGTGGAGCAGATGTGCAGTCATCTCGGCGTCATGCGGACGGGCGCGTTGGTCGCCCAGGGTCCGGTCGCAGAGATCGGACGCCTCGCCGCCCCCCGCGTCCACCTCTCGACCCCGGACGCCACCCTGGCCACCGAGGTGCTCGAGCGCGTGGGCGTGAGTGATGTGCTCGCGACGACCGACGGTGTGAGTGGCGCGGCGACCGACGTGGAGCCCGACCGGATCGTGGCCGAGTTGGTGGGCGCGGGCGTCCGGGTGAGGGGTTTCGCCGAGGTGAAGCCCACGCTGGAGGACCTGTTCGTCCAGCTGACGGGGGAGGGTTTCGATGTCAGCGGCTGAGGTGGCGAGAGTCCGGACCCCCCATCGCAGGGCCTGGTGGCGTCTGCTGCGCTCGGAACTTCGACTGATCTTCGGACGCCGACGCAACCAGATGGGCCTGCTCGTCCTGGCCGGGCTCGTCGTGGTGATGGCGGTCGCGATCAAGCTCTCCGACTCGAGCAATGGGACGGGCGGCGGCGACCCCCTGTCGTCGGTCACCTCGAACGGGCTCTTCCTCGCGTTCGGCGCCCTGGGCATCGAGATCACCCTGTTCCTGCCGCTCGCGATCGCGATGCTCGCCGGGGACGCCATCGCCGGCGAGGCGAACATCGGCACCCTGCGGTACATCCTCACCGTCCCTGTGAATCGGACGCGGCTGCTGGCCGTGAAGGCGGCCTCGCTCGTCATCGGTGCGTTCACGGGGACGGCGCTGGTCGCGCTGACCGGGATCGTCGCCGGTGTGGGCCTCTTCGGGACGGGCCCGCTGACGACCATGTCGGGCAACCAGATCTCGCTCTGGGCGGCTCTCGGACGCCTGACCCTGGCCGTGGTCTATCTCGGCGTCGGCATGTCTGCACTGGCGATGCTGGGACTGTTCGTGTCGACGCTCACCGAGCAGCCGATCGCCGCCACCGTGGCGGTGATGACGCTGGCCATGGTGTTCTGGGTGCTCGACCAGGTGCCCCAACTCGACTGGTTGCACCCGTGGCTGCTGGTCGACCGTTGGCAGTCGTTCCTCGACCTGCTGCGCGACCCGATCTACACCGGACGCCTCTGGCCCGGGCTCGCCGTTGACCTCGCGTACGGAGTGGTGTTCTGGCTGGCGGCGTGGCTGAGGTTCCGGCGCAAGGACATCACCAGCTGACCGCTCGTGGTCTCGCCGTCCGGGTCAGTGGACGAACGCCTTGAGCGCGATCAGCAGGACGCCGAGCAGGGCGGTGCTCAACCCGGCGAGCGCGCGGATCTCGAGGCGTTTCGTCCAGCGTGAGACGCCGATGAAACCCATCACGCCGAGGAGCAGGACGTCTGCCCAGAGGGCACCCCAGATCGCGTCGTGGTGGGTGACGAGGCCGACGACCCCGAAGAGCAGCACGAGGGCCGGGACGACGGCGACCAGCAGCAGACCCCAGGAGTGGTTGAGGGCGTAACGGAACGCCTGCGGCAGGTATTCGCGGGTGTGGGCGTCCTCGCCCTCACCGCCGGCCATGTGGGCGAGGGTCCCGGCGTAGACGTGGGCCGCCCACAGCACGAGGACGGTGGCGACGATCTTGACGAGCACCTCGCCGGCTGCGTCCGAGGTCTCGTTGACGATGACGATCAGGCCGGACACCATGACGACCCCGTGCACGGCAGACTCGCTGACGAGGGTCTTCAACGAGAACGGGGAGGTGGCCACGCGACCATTCTGCCCGGCCGGGACGCCCGATGCTGTGCCCCCGGCTGCAAGACGCCCGGGCATTCGACGGAGTGACCGGTACCCTCGGCTGCATGAGCGATCTCATCCTTGGCGTCATCGCGGTGGCCATCGGCCTGATGTTCCTGTTCCGCGGCTTCCTCGCGCTCCGCGCTGTCATCGGCATCTGGGGCGCCTTCGTCGGCTTCGCCATCGGCATGGCCGTCATGCGGTGGGCGACCGGCTTCTTCCTCGGCACGGCCCTCGCGTGGTTCGTCGCCTTCATCTTCGCGCTCGTCTTCGGCGCCCTCGCGTACCTGTACTACGCGGTCGGCGTGGTGCTGGCGATGGGATCGATCGGCTACGGCCTCGGTGCGGGGCTGGCGTCCCTCGCCAACCTGCCCTCACTCATCACCCTCCTGTTCGGTCTGGCCGGGGCTGCGGTGCTGGCACTGTTCGCGCTGCTGTCGAACCTGCCGAGACTGGTGCTGATCGTGCTCAGCGCCGGTGCCGGGGCGGCGGCGGTCGTCGGAGGAGCGATGTTCCTGGTGAATGACCTCGAGCTCGACCGACTCACGAACGACTCGCTGCGGACCCTGATCAGCGAGCACTGGTGGTGGAACCTGGTCTACGTCGGCCTCTTCATCGCCGGCATCGTGGGGCAGATGCGTCTGGGTGCGCAGGAAGACATCCGCGCCGTCTACCACGTGGCTCCCGCGGCGGCTCGGCGTCCCTGACGGGCCTCCCCACCGCGACCCCCCC
>CALKHV010000189.1 GCA_937988865.1 uncultured Propionibacteriaceae bacterium
GCGTGCACGACCACCGCCAGCGCCGCGCGCTCGAGGTCTCCCACGGCGAGGTCGCGTCCACGAGGCGTCAGGTACCGCGCCCGGTAGTCGTCCGCACCCACCTCGTCCACGAGGTCGAGCCCGAACCCCGCGAGGAACCCGGCGAGGGCAGCAGGGTCGATCCCGAAGATCCACGGCTCGTGGGTCTCGACCCCTTCGAGGACCCCTCGGGCCCACGTCCCCCCGGACGCCTGCGCCAGCACCGCGAGCGGCACATACGTGAAGACGAGGACGCTGCCCGCCGCCGCGCGTCCGATCAGCTGGAACATCGCCCGCACCGCCGACTCCGGCAGGTACTGGGTGACGCCTTCCGCGACGAACACACTCGGACGCCCCGAGTCCCACCCGGCCCCGGCGAGCGCCGCAGCCAGGGAGTCAGTGGTGACGTCGAGGGGCACGAACCGTACGTCGCGAGCAGCAGACCGGACGCCCTTCAGCTTGCGACGCTTGGCGTCCTGGGTTTCGGGCAGGTCGACCTCGAACACCGTGCTCTCGGCCAGACAGGCCAGCCGGAAGGCCCGGGTGTCGAGACCGGCTCCGAGGATCACCAACTGGGCGATCCCACCCCGCGCACCCTCGGCGACCACGTCGTCGATGTAGCGCGTCCGCATGATGATGCCGCCGACAACCCCGCGTCCGATGGACTCGACGAGACCATCGCGCATCGCCCCCGAACTCGCCATCATGGCGACGACCGGGTCGACCAGGCGTCCGACCAGGGGATCGTCGAACATCCGCGTCGCGGGGGGTTGCGACTGCTCAACCAGCCGACACAACGCCGCACCCACAGCGGTCTGGCTCTGCCTCATCCTGCTCACCCCTCATCCAAACACGCTGCTTCATCCACGCATGCTGCTGGGGGCCACCTCTCGGCGACCCCCAGCACCTTCAGTCTTCAGTCAGCCCTGTGACACACCCGAGCTCGTGACTCACCAGTAGTGGGCCACGTCAATCACCAGGCGCGACCCGGTTCCGGGCCCGGCCAGCACGAACACCCGGAAGGGCAGGCGTGCCCGCACGCCCAGTCCGATGATGGTGTTGCCCTCGAACGAGTCAGCCCACGCAACCTGACGGAAGGTCTTGTAGCCGGTCACGTTGATCATGTTCTTGCGCGACACCGGCACGTAGGTCGGCTTGCCGGCGAGGTTGTAAGCCGGGGCCTGCACGGTGATGCGGAGGTCGCCTGCCCCGAGCAGCGGAATCCTGATGCCGCTCGCGTTGCCGTAGACCGTGGCATAGCGGACGTCATACCCCTTCACCTTCCCGTTGAGGTCGATGACGAGGCGGTCGTAGCAGGTGTGGCGGCCGGCGCGGACATTGGTGATCTGCGCGCTGGTCATGGTTGTACCGCCCGACTTGGGCAGCGAGCCCCAGTGCAGGCCGCAGTACGAGGCTTCAGCCTGTGGAGCGGCCACCAACAGAGAGGCGATGAGCGTCAAGACACCGATCAGGGTGACCAGTGCCGCACGCATGGGGCGAACGAGTTTGTTCATGATGCCCCCTTTCTCTACCTTGACAACTCCTGTGCCCGGCGTGGGGTTGTCACCTGCGGGCGAGTCGGACGCACACCCGCCAGGGTGGCACTGTTGGTGCCTCCTCCAGCGTCCGCGAGTGTGGTGTGATCGAGAAGTCGGCCGCTCAGGGCCGACTCGACGCGGACGCAATGGAGGACGACATGGAACGCCGGACCCTGGGTGGCAGTCTCGAGGTCTCAGCGGTGGGGCTCGGATGCATGAGCATGACGGGCGCGTATGACGTCGCGTCCCCTGATCGGGCGGACGCGATCGCGGTCATCCGGCGGGCTTTCGAGCTGGGCGTCGACTTCTTCGACACCGCCGAGGTCTACGGACCGTTCCTCAACGAGGACATCGTCGGCGAGGCGCTCGAGCCCTTCCGTGACGAGGTGGCGATCTCGACCAAGTTCGGCTTCGCCTTCGACGAGACCACCCGGCGCTCGATGGACGTCGACAGCAGCCCGGCGAACATCCGCCGCGCCGTGGAGGGTTCATTGAAGCGTCTTCGCACCGACCGGATCGACCTCTACTTCCAGCACCGCGTCGATCCCCACACCCCGATCGAGGACGTGGCCGGCACCATCAAGGAGCTCATCGACGAGGGCAAGGTCAAGCACTTCGGCCTCTGCGAGGCGGCTGCGGGAACGGTCCGCAGGGCCCACGCCGTGCAGACCGTCACTGCGGTGCAGAGCGAATACTCGCTGTGGTGGCGCGACCGCGAGGCCGACGTCCTGCCCGTCACGCGCGAACTGGGTATCGGGTACGTCCCCTTCAGCCCCCTCGGACGCGGCTTCCTCACCGGCACCGTGACCGACTCCGCGTCCCTCGCCCCGAACGACATGCGGGCGAACATCCCCCGCTTCCAGGGAGAGGCGCTCCAGGCCAACCTGGCCCTGGTCAACCTGTTGACCGACATCGCGTCCCGTCGTGGCGCGACCTCGGCCCAGATCGCCATCGCCTGGCTGCTGGCGCAGGCCCCCGACATCGTCCCGATCCCGGGCACCAAGCGCATCCACCGTCTGGAAGAGAACGTGGCCGCGGTTGACATCGTGCTGACGTCCGGGGAACTCGCCGAGATCCAGCAGGCCGCCGACTCGGTCCAGATCGTCGGCGCCCGCTTCCCCGAGGCCCTCGACAAGTTGACGAACCTCTAGGGTCGAGCCGAGCTACGCCGCCTCGCGGACGTTCGCCAGGCTCGCGTAGGCACCTTCGGCTTCAAGCAGATCGTCCGGACGCCCCCGCTCGATCACGCGTCCCTGGTCGAGCACGAGCACCTCGTCGGCGTCCGAAATCGTCGACAGCCGGTGCGCGATCGTGATCGTCGTGCGTCCGACGACGAGCTGGTCGAGGGCGGCCTGCAGCGCCGCCTCGGTCACGTTGTCGAGCGCGCTCGTGGCCTCGTCAAGCACGAGGATCGGCGGGTTGCGCAGGATCGTCCGAGCCACGGCCAGGCGTTGCTGCTCGCCACCCGAGAAGCGGTAGCCACGCGCGCCGACCATGGTGTCAAGACCCTCAGGCAGGGACGCCACAAGTCCGGCGATCTGCGCCGCCTCCAGCGCCTGCCACAGCTCCAGTTCCTCGGCGTCCCGCCGTGCCAGCAGCAGGTTCTCGCGGATCGTCGTGTGCAGCAGGTAGGTCTCCTGCGACACCACGCCGATCAGGCCGGTGAGCTGGTCGGGATCGATCTCGCGCAGGTCGACCCCGTCGATGGTGATCGACCCGGAGGTCGGGTCGTAGAGGCGCGACACGAGAGTGGCCAGCGTCGACTTGCCCGAACCGGTGTGCCCGACGAGGGCCAGCGACTCCCCCGGACGCACGGTCGCGCTGATGTGACTCAGCGCGTCACGGTCGGCGCCCGGGTACCGGAAGGTGACGTCGTGCAGGGCCACCTCGCCGCGCGGGGCGTCCAGGATCACGGGAGTCGACGGCGCCGGGACGTCAGGCACGAGGTCGAGGTATTCGAAGACCCGCGAGAACAGGGCCATCGACGAGATGGCCTGCGCGCCGACATTGAGCAGCCCCATGAGGGGCCTGAAGATGGACGCCTGGAGCGTCGTGAACGCCACCAGCGTCCCGATGGTCATGGGTCCGGACGTGGCCGGCAGGCCTGCGACCAGGTAGATCATCGCGGGGATCGCCGCGAAGACGATCTGCATGGTCGCCATCTGCCAGCGTCCGGCGAGCTGCGAGCGCAACTCCAGCCCGATCAGGCGCTCGGACGTCTCGGCGAAGCGCGCGGCGTTGTGACCGGACGCACCGATCGTCTTGGCGAGCCTGATGCCGCTGACCGACAGCCCCTCCTCGACCTGGGTGTTCATGTCGGCGAGCAGTTGTTGCTGTTCACGCGTGACGGTGCGTCGCACCATGGCCACGCGCCGCGTCAGCCAGATCGCCGGCGGCAGCACGATGAGCGTCAGCAGCGACAGCCGCCAGCTCAGCGCCAGCATGGCCACGGCGGTCGCGATGGTCGTCGTGAGATTGGACGCGATGGACGTCGCGGTGCTCGTCACGACGTCCTTGAGGCCGTTGATGTCGTTGACGATGCGCGACTGCACCTCGCCGGCCCGACTGCGGATGAAGAAGCTCAGCGACTGGCGCTGCAGGTGGGTGAAGACGTCGGTGCGCAGGCGGTGCATGACCTTCTGCCCGATGGTCGCCGAGACCCAGGTCTGGACGACGCCGAGCACCTGGCTGATCACCGCGAGGGCGACCATGAGGGCGACGCACCAGATGAGCAGGGTCACGTCGGCGTCGGGGATCGCGACGTCGACGATGCGCCTCACCAGGAACGGTTGACCGATCCCGACGAGGGAGGACGCGATGATGATGCCGGTGACGAGGGCCGTCGCGGTTTCGTGGCCGCGGAACAGGCCCAGCACTCGGCTGAGTTTGACGGGTTTCTCGGCGAGTCGGGCCCGATCCTTCGGGTCCGCCCGCTCGACGCGGTAGGGGTTTGCCATGGTCAGTCTCCTCGATGGACTCTTCTGTCGCTCTTTCGTTGTTAATGCTGAGGTTACCTCACTATGAGGCTGACGCGCAATTCTGTTACGCTCGACCCCATGCCCCGACCGGACCGCCCCAACGAGGACGCCAACCTCGCCGACCTCGTCACCAGGCTTTCCCGGACGTTGCGGTTCCGCTTCGCCGAGGCCTGCGAACCCCTCGGCCTCAGCCCTCACCAGGTGCGGGCCCTGCACGTGGTGGCCACGGGCGACGGAGCCCGCCTGAACGTCCTGGCCGACCGACTCCACGTCGCCCCCCGCTCCGCCACCGAAGTGGTCGACGCCCTCGAGGCCAAGGGCCTCGTCGCCCGGACGCCCGACCCCGCCGACCGTCGCGCCACCCTCGTGGGGCTGACCGAGGCCGGACGCGAGGTCCATGCGTCCGCCCATGAGATTCGTGGAAGCGTCCACACCGACACGTTCAGTCACCTCACGGGCGACGAGCAGGCCCAGCTGAGGGCGTTGTTGATCAAGGCCCTGGCGTAGCCACACACCCCGGGTTCCTCCGGAGGTGTCCGCGTCCGCCACTAACCTGTGACCAACGACGAGGAGCCCCCATGAAGAAGCACCTGACACTGGTGATCGCCCTGATGCTGGGCTGCCTGGGCCTGACGGCCTGCAGCGACACCGGCGACGCCACATCCGTCCCGACAGACGCGGCCACGACCTCGGCACCGCTCAAGGTCGGCATGGAACTGGCCTACCCTCCATTCGAGACGAAAGACGCATCCGGCAACCCCAGCGGCATCAGCGTCGACCTCGCGACCGATCTGGCCGCGCACCTCGGGCGTCCCGTCGAGATCCAGAACATCGCCTGGGACGGGCTGATCCCCTCGCTGCAGTCGAACAAGGTTGACGTCGTCATCTCGTCCATGACCATCACCGAGAAGCGGTCCGAGGTCGTCACCTTCTCGGATCCCTACGCCAAGGCCTATCTGGCGTTCCTGGTGAACTCGTCGTCCCCCGCGGCCACCGTCGATGACCTCAACAACGTCGACCGCACGATCGCGGTGAAGAAGGGCACGACGGGCGAGACGTTCGTCCGCGCGAACCTGCCGAACGCCGAAGTGACCGCCCTGTCGTCGGAGAACGCCTGCGTCACCGAGGTCGCGCAGGGCAAGGCGGACGCGTTCATCTACGACCAGCTGACCATCTACCGCCAGAACCAGGCCAATGCCGAGACCACAAGACTGCTCGCGATCCCCGACCAGGAACCGGAGTCGTGGGGTGCAGCGGTCAACCAGGACAACACGGCCCTCGTCGAACAGATCAACGCCTTCTTCACGCAGTACCGCGCCGACGGTGGGTTCGAGCGACTCACGCAGAAGCACTTGGCAGCCGAGAAGGCGACCTTCGACTCGATGGGCTTCAGGTGGTTCTTCGAGTGACAGGGACCACGTCGGCCAGTCGCTCGTCGGTGGGGCGTCATTCCCCTGTCGACAAGGCACTGAGCGGACTCGTGGTCGCGGCGGTGGTGATCGGGTTCATTTGGTGGTCGTTCCGGCGCGCCGGTGTCGAGGTCAACATCGAGACGGTGTGGGAGTACCGCTCACGCTGGGTCGACGGCTTCATCGGCACCGTCGTCATCTCCCTCGGCGCGCTGGTGCTGAGCCTGGCGCTGGGTGCCCTCACGGCGGCAGCGTCCAGGTCGTCGATCCTTGTGATCCGGTACTTCGCGAGGTTCTACGTCCAGCTCATCCGATCGACCCCGCTCCTGGTGCAGATCTACGTCTTCTTCTACGTCATCGGCACCGCCTGGGGCCTCGACAACCGCTACGTCATGGGCATCCTGATCCTGTCGGTCTTCGAGGGCGCCTACATCGCCGAGATCATTCGGGGCGGCTGGCAGAGCATCGAGGCGCAGACCTACGAGATCGCCCGTGCCATCGCGCTGACCCCGACACAGACGTTCCGGCTCGTCACACTGCCGATCCTCCTGTCGCGGACGGTCCCCGCGCTGGCGGGCCAGTTCGCGTCCATCATCAAGGACTCGTCGCTGCTGTCGGTGATCGCCGTGATCGAGCTCACCCAGACCACCCAGGAGATCTCGGCCGAGAACTTCCAGATGTTCGCGAACTACCTGCTCCTCGCCGCCCTGTACTTCGTCCTGACCTTCTCGGTGTCGCTGGTGTCGACCTGGCTCGAGAGGAGGCTCGGACGTGCGTTTGCAGATCAGCAACCTGCGTAAGTCGTTCGGACGTCAACTCGTCCTCGACGACGTCAGTTACGACACCGACGTCCAGGCCCTCGCCATCATCGGCCCGTCCGGCGGCGGCAAGTCAACCCTGTTGCGCCTGATCGCCGGGCTCATCCCGGCCGATGCGGGCACGATCCGCCTCGGCGACGTCGAAGTGCCTCACGACGAGGCGTCCCTGCGGACGTACCGTCGCCGCAACGGCTTCGTCTTCCAGACCAACGGCCTGTTCGGGCACCTCACGGGCATGGAGAACCTGATCCTGCCGCTGGTCCACGTCCACGGACGCTCGGACGCCGAGGCCCGCGACCGTGCATCCGCCCTGCTGGCTCGGTTCAACCTGTCGGCGGAGGCAGACAAGTACCCCCACCAGATGTCCGGGGGCCAGCAACAACGCATGTCCATCGCCCGCGCGCTCGGGCCAGAACCCGAGTGGTTGTTCCTCGACGAGCCGACGTCGGCGCTCGACCCGGAATACACGGCCGAGGTGCTCGACATGCTGGCCGAGGTGAGGGCAGAAGGCATGCGCACCATCATCGTCACGCACCACATCGGCTTCGCGCGCACCGCCTGCGACCACATCGCCTTCCTCACCTCGGGGACCCTCGTCGAGACGGGACTGTCGGCCAAGGTCCTGGACGCGCCGGCCTCGCCCGAACTGCGAAGGTTCCTCGCCAAGGTCCTGGAGTGGGGCTGAGCACGTCATAGCCACCTCCTCACCTGACCACAGGTTCGTGACAGCCACGGGGTCGACTCTTGGTTGTACCGGGCAACCCAGCCCGGCCGAACCAGAGACTCAGTCCAGGAGGACACATATGACACCCAAACTCACGAAGGTGGCCGCCATCGCGGCCGGAGGCCTGCTGGCAGTCGGTGGCCTCGCGGTCGCCGCCAGTGCAGCCGATCCCACGGCATCACCCAGCGCTTCCTCGTCCGCATCGACCAGCGGGGGCACCGTCACCACCGGCGGCTCCACTTCCACCACCGATGACGGCACCCACGAGGGCGGACGTGGCGGCGGCCGGATGGGCGCCTCGCAGGACGCGGTTGTCACCGGTGACGAGGCCACCTTGGTGACGGACGCGGTCAAGGCGGACGACTCGACCGTCACGGTCACCAGCGTCCGCAAGGATCCTGACGGCTCCTACGACGTCATGGCCACGAAGGCCGACGGCACCACGGTGATGCTGGAGGTGAGCGCCGACCTGAAGACCATCGACGAGAGCGTCCGCGGCAACCGCTGACGTGAGCTTCCCCCTCAGGCCCGGCGCCCCCTCACCCGAGGGCGCAGGGTTCTCGCGTGCGGCCCGACGTCAGCGCCGGTAGTACGGGACGCACATCTCGCGCTTCGCCTGCGGCGGCGACTGCCACACCTCGATCGTCCCGTAGGTGGCGATGTTGGTGAAGTTGCGCCGCTTCGCCTCCTCGACCAGCTTCGCCCCGTCGTTCAGCGGGAACCGTCCGTCGTTGGCGTGGTCGACCAGAAGGTAGTCAGGGTCGGGCATCTGGTCGAAGTTACGGCTCACCGAATTCGTCTTCGTGAACCTCGGCATCATGTACATGTCAGCGACGACGCACACGTCCGGGGGCACCAGCGCGACCGCCAACTCGCGATTCCGGTCACGCTGCGACACCTCCCACCACTGCGCGTCGAACACCATCGACACCGGGCTCGGGTGCTGCAGTTCCTGGTGCGACACCACGATGGACGCGCACACGGCCAGCGCGAGGACAGGTGCGAGGAAGCTGCGTCCGCGTCCCTTCAGTCGACCCACCACGTCGAGCGCCGACCACGCGAGGATGCACCACACGATCGCGTCGTAGTGGAACCACGGGTACCAGAGCTCGACCCGGGACGCGTAGAACCGCGACCCGAGCAGCAGCAACGCCGGGATGACGTACCAGGAGAACAGCGGGAAGGCCAGCAGCGGCAGGACGAGCGCTGCCAGGGTGACGAGCTTGATGTCGGGCGTCACGAACTGCTCGGCCGTGTAGAGGGGGTGGGTGACGATCGTCCGCAGGGCCGACCCGAGATCGGGCCCGAGGGACGGGTACTGCCAGTAGTCGAACCCCCCGGACGTGTTGAAGTGCGGGATCACGAACCTCGTCACCACGACCAGCCCGACGACCCCCTGCACCATCAGAGCGGCACCCAGCGAACGCATCGTCCGCGACAGCACCATCGCCAGGCCGACCCCGAACAACACCAGTCCCATGTCTTCCCGGACGCACAACAGCAGCGTCGCGAACCCCAGCACCTGCCCGGGTGCGCGTCGATCGATGGCGTCGAACATCGCCATGATGATCGGCAGCCCGAAGGCGATCTCGTGGAAGTCGAAACTGATGAGCCATTGCATCGGGGACGCCATCATGAACGCCAGCCCGAACAGTTGGGCCCAGTGCGGGCCCATCCGCCGGCCGGCGATTCGGGCCGCGAGCAGGCCTGCGACAAGCACCAACACCACCTGCGCGAGTTGCAGCACCCGCGGGTCGTCCCAGATCCAGTACAGCGGCGCGGCCAGCGCGATGATCGGGTGGAAGTGGTCGCCGAACAGGTTGTAATCGACGCCCTTGATCGACGAGATGGGCGGCTGGAAGCGCGAGTACGACCGGATCGCCTGGTCGAAGATGCCGAGGTCGTAACCGGACGTGTCCCAGCGACGCCAGCGTCCCATCGCCAACGCCACATAGAGGGCGCACCCCGTCAGCCACGCGGTTCCCCACGCCAACCGCGCCGGGACGCTCAGTCGCTTCGTGGGCATCGGGTCTCTCTCGCGGGGCCGGGAACCCCGCCAGTCTAGGCCCGGCGTCCGACTGCTCCCCGGCGTCCGACTGCTCCCCGGCGTCCGACTGCTCCCCGGACGTAGATTGGCACCGACCACCACCCACCTTCGGAGGCCGCATGGACATCACGCACGGACCCGTCGTCACCCCGGACGCCGGCCCGACGCGGCCCATGGCGTCCCAGAAGCTGTGCGGACTGCGCGAGGGTCCGGTGTGGCACTACCGGCAACTCGTCGGCGGCGGTTCGACGCCGGCGTCCGGGGCGTTCGACGTGACGTCCGACACGGTCTTCGAGGTCGCCGTCTTCCCCGACCTCGAGCACGACCCGACGAGCAACGCGTCCCCGCCCCCGAACTTCGACGGCTGCTTCGCCTGGTTCGACTTCGTCACCGCCGAGGGCACGGTTCGACTGGTCGACCAGCACGACCACCCGGTCGACGGCTCCCGCGGGTGCCTCGTCGCCGACAACTGGAATCTGTGGCAACTCGACCTGTCACCCCTCGTCGGACGCCGCGTCGAGCGGGTCGACCTCGCGTCCGCCCCCGGACGCACGGGCTCCGGCTGGCTGCAGGTCTTCGGTTCCGTCCCCCGACCGACTGAGGCCCCGGACGTCGTCGATCGCGTCCGCACCACCCGCGGCACCCACTCGGCCTTCCTCTACAGCCGCGGCAACGCCCTGCCCCTCACGTGCGTGCCCCACGGTTTCAACTTCCTCGTGCCGCTCACCGAGTCGCGCAACCGCAACTGGCTCTACGGCTATCACCGCGACGGGGGCCCGCGTCCAAGCCTGCAGGCCCTGGCGTTCAGCCACCAGCCCAGCCCGTGGATCGCCGACCGGTCAGCCTTCCAGATCATGCCGTGGCAGGGACGCGCCGTGGTCGCGCCCGAGCGCCGCGCCCTTGCGTTCACGCACGACGACGAGGTCGACCACCCGCACCACTACTCGGTCGTCCTCGACGGCGGCATCACCGCCGAGATGACGCCCACCTCTCACGGAGGCGTCTTCCGCTTCACCTGGCGCAACCCCGGACGTCACGGCGTCATCCTCGACCAGCCCTATCTCGGCCTCACCCGGTGCGAGACCCTCGACGACGGACGCGTGGCCTTCCACGCCGCGATCGCCCCCCAGTCGGGCTGGACGTCCGGCCTGCGCAGCCCCCAACCGCCCGCCTATGTCTACGGGGAGACCCGCCAGCCGGCGACGATCCACCCGGCCTGGGAGCGTCGCAGCCCCCTGGAAGGCCTGATGGTCCGCGGACGTCGCCTCCACATGTCGTGGTTCGGCAAGTTCGCCGTACCACTGCCGCGTCCGCAGGCGTCAGTGCTCGAGACGGGCGCCGACGTCCTCGAGGTCGAGATGGCCATGAGCTTCATCAGCGTCGACCAGGCGCGTCGCAGTCTGCGCGACGAGGTCGGGAGCGCCGGTTTCGACGAGGTCGCCAACCGCGCCAAGGCTGAATGGGGTGACCTGCTCGGACGCCTGGAGATCGACGGAGGCACCCTCGACCAGCGCGTCACGGCCTGGTCGAACCTCGCCGCGCTCTACTCCTGGCCGAACGCCCACCACGAGAACGTCGGGACGCCCGAGTCACCCCGCTGGGCGTACGCGTCCCCGTTCCGGAAGGCGGGGCGGCACGGCCTGCACACGACGGGTTGTCAGGTCGTCGACGGTCAGTTGTTCGTCAACAACGGCTACTGGGACACGTTCCGCACCTGCTGGCCCGCCTACAGCCTGCTGACGCCCGAGAAGGCACCTGAACTGCTCGACGGGATCCTGCAGCAGTACCGGGACGGGGGGTGGATGGCCCGCTGGTCGGCCCCTGGCTACGTCGACTGCATGGTCGGCACGAGTTCGGACGCGATCTTCGCCGACGCGTCCGCCCAGCAGACGTTCGCAGACCTCGGAACGGAGCTGGAAGCCTACGACTCGGTGCTGCGCAACGCGCTCGGGCCGTCCGACGACCCGTTGACGGGACGCAAGTCGATCGGACGCGCACGCTTCATGGGTTACGTCGACACACACGAACCCGAGGGCCTGAGCTGGACGATGGACAACGCCTCCTGCGACGGAGCGATCGCGTTGTGGTCGTCCAGGCTGGCCGCCCGGGCGGCGTCCGATTCGGAGGCCGTGGACGCACTGGCCTCCAGACTCGACGAGTTCGAGGCCAATGCGCGGTGGTTCGCCAACCGATCGCTCTCGCACGCGCTGATGTTCGATCCCACGGTCGGCTTCTACCAGGGACGCAAGCCCGACGGCAGCTTCCGTGCGTCCCCGGCCGACTTCGACCCGACCGTGTGGGGCCCCGACTACACCGAGACCAACGCCTGGGGGCAGGCCTTCCATGCACCGCACGACGGGGCAGGCCTGGCGTCCCTCCTGGGCGGTGAGGACGCGCTGGCCGCGAAGCTCGACGAGATGCTGACCGTCCAGGCGGTGACGCGTCCCTCGATGTACGGGATGCACGCCTACAACACGCAGGAGATGAACGAGGCGCAGGCTGCCGGCCTGGGGATGCTGGCGATGTCGAACCAGCCGGCGCATCACATTCCGTACATGTACCTGTTCGCGGGGCAGCCGTGGAAGACGCAGTGGCTGACGCGCGAGATCCTCGACACGCTGTTCACGGGGTCAGAGATCGGCCAGGGTTATCCGGGCGACGAGGACAACGGTCAGATGAGTGCGTGGTGGCTGCTGACGTCGATGGGGCTCTATCCGCTGTTCGTGGGGTCGGGCGAGCTGGTGGTGACGGCGCCACTGTTCGAGCGTCTGGTCTGGCATCGCGGGGCGGGCAACGCGATCGAGGTGCGCGCGTCCGGGGTGGAGCACCGCTACATCCAGTCGCTGCGGGTGAACGGCGAGCCGTGGCACGAGGTGACGATCCCGGTGTCGGTGCTGCACGAGAACGTGCTGCTCGAGTTCGAGTTGGGCCCGGAACCGTCGTCGTGGGGGGCGGGTTCGCGTCCCATGTCGATGGGTGGAGGCGCCCGGGCGTGGCAACCCGACCGGACGCGTGACGCGCAGTTGGCCGGGTCTGCGTCCCTCATCGACGATCGTGGACGCACGGTGACCCGACTCGCGGCCGGTGAATCGGTCGAACTCAGCTGGGACGCGCCCTTCAGCGTCAGCTTCCTGACGCTGACGAGCCCGGACGCCGCCGCTCCTCCGCTGCAGGTCGAGGTGCGACGCGAGGGAGCCTGGGAGGACTCCGGGCTCCGGACGCGGGCGTCCGCACAGCCGGACCAGACCACCGCGTACGCGCTGGACGGCGAGATCGACGGGGTGCGGTTCACGGCAACGGCGGACGCGAGGGTGTCTCAGATCGAGGTCTACTGACTCCGTGCCTGGTCGCAGGCGCGGAGTCATCGTGCGGTCACCGGACGCGGACATGACGATGGCGCCCCACCCCCGTGAGGCGCCATCAGGCCTTGCCGCTCCGCCGTCGCGTCGATGACCGCCTCATCGAGACGAGGCAACACAGCGAGGCCCCATCCGGTCCTCGCGGCCGCTCGCCAAGTGCAAGTGATACAAGCGTGCATGGTGAGCGTCCGCAGCGCACCCCCAAAAGGCCACAAGCGCACACACGTGTCCCTTCTCTCAGGAATTTCCCAAGCTTTTCTCATGGCATTCTTCAGTGTCTTGGAATGCGTGTGGATGCGTTTGTGATTCCCGTGCGACTCGGCATTGGTCTGCCATGATGTCGCCGTGAGCGAATGGGAGGTGCCCAATCTGACGGACGTCGGCGATCTCGAGCTGGCAGCCCTCCTTCGCCATCTCGATCGCAAGACCCGTAGTGGGATGCGACGTGCCGCCAACGATCCGGTGACGCGCGCCTACCTTCAGGCGGGGCTGCGATTGCTGGCGAACGCCGTCGACGGCCAGGAGCCCGACGATCCCGACGAGGGTGGCGCGCACCCGTTCCTGACGTGGATCTCGCGCCGGGCCGTGGTCGACGAGGTGAGCAACGAGCCCGACCCGAACGTCCCGCGGCAGGGAAGCATCGCCAGCATGCGAGACAGGTGGGACCCCCACGGCAACTACCTGGCCGACCTGCTG
>CALKHV010000190.1 GCA_937988865.1 uncultured Propionibacteriaceae bacterium
GACGACGTGTCGTCCGTGGTCTGCTTCGACGTGTCGTGAGTGGGTGCTTCCGGGGTGGAGTCCTCGGCGTCCCGCGCCTGGTCGAGCGCCACCTCAGACTTGCGGGCCTTGTCGATCGCGACGGTGACGGCGTACTCCGCGAGGGTCTTCATGCCGTAGGCGCGGGCGGTCGAGTCATGCAACTCGATGAGCTGCCGGCGGATGCGCTCGTTGAACTGGTGGGCGATCTCGCCGGGGGTCGGCATCATCGGACGCCCGATGACCACGTGCACCGGCGGACGCCCGTCGACCGGACGCGCACGGTTGTGCGGCCACGCGGCGTAGGCGCCGACGATGGCGATCGGGACGACGGGCACGTTGCGCGAGATGCACAACGCCGCCGTGCCGGGCTTGAACGGACCCATGGCACCGGTCCTGGAGCGCGTCCCCTCGGGGAACAACAGCAACGGGACGCCGTCGGTCAGCAGCTGACCCGCCATGCCCTTGCGGGCGCGCGTCCCCTTGCGGTCGACGGGAAAGGCGTTGAACAACAGCGCTGTCGGCGCGGCCTTCCACCACTTGTCGAAGAAGTAGTCCGCGGCGGCGCCGGCCGCCATGAACTGGGCCAGTCGACGCGGCATCGCACCGTAGATGAGGGGGGTGTCGAAGTGCGACGAGTGGTTCGCGATCGCCACGAAGGCGCCGTCAAGGTCGTCGAGGAGTTCCTCGCCGTGCACCTGGACGCTGAGCGTCCGCCACACGAACGGCTTCATGACCAGCGCCTGCGCCGCTGTGCGGGCCAGCGAGGTGGTGCGCGAGGTGTAGCGGCCACGGTCCTTCATCGGCGACCGGCTCACGACACCGACTCCCGCTTCCGGTTCGCCTTCGCGGAACCCTTCTGGCGATGGCGCGACGCCATCAGGCGCTTCGAGATCGTGAACATGAGGCTCTGCGGACCATGTTGGGCCACGAAGATCGCCACCTTCCAGCGGACGGTGGGAATGGAGACGGGCTTGCCCTTCGCTGCGTCCACGAGGCATTCCCGGACGAGTTGGTCGGGGTCGACCCAGACGAAGCCGGGGAGGTTCTTGTTCGAGATGCCGGCGCGCGTGTGGAACTCGGTCTTCACCCATCCGGGGCAGAGCGCCGTGGCGGTCACGCCGGTGCCGGCGAGTTCGAGGGCGAGGGCCTCGGTGAAGCTCAGCACCCACGCCTTGATGGCCGAGTAGTTGCCCGAGTTGATCCAGGCGCTGGTCGACGACACGTTGATGATCGCGCCGTGTCCGCGGGCCTTCATGGCTCGTCCAGCGGCAGCGGAGAGTTGCAGCACCGCCCAGCACATGACATCCATGGCGCGTTCCTGCAGCTCCAGCGTCTCGGCGTCCAGGAGTTTCGCGTGCAGTGCGAAGCCCGCGTTGTTGATCACGGTGTCGATCGGACGCGCAGGGTCCTCGATGCGTCCGGCCACGCGGTCGACGTCGGCGCGGATCGCGAGGTCGGCGGTGAGGCACTCCACCTCCACCCCGTAGCGGGCGTGCAGGTCGGCGGCGAGGGCGTCCATGCGTGCCGTGTCGCGCGCGACGATCACGAGATCGTCGCCTCTCGCGGCGAGGGCCCTGGCGAAGGCGTTTCCGATTCCAGCGGTTCCGCCCGTCACCAACGCAGTTGCCATACGTCCAAACTTACGGCAGATCGCGCGCCTTGGCACACCGGACGATGCGAGCGGGGGATGCGTCCGACCCCCTTGTGGGGTCCCTACAAAGGCCCCCGCGGCACTTTGTCGTGCCGGGAGGCGAAGGGCTCGGCAGGGCCAGGGTCAGGAGATGGTCGCGAGGGTCTGGCGGGCCATGGCCAATTCCTCGTTCGTGGGCACCACGAGCACCGTCACGGGGGAGTCGGGCGTCGAGATCACGCGGGGTTCGCGCGACCGGACGCTGTTGGCCTCCTCGTCGAGCACGAACCCCAGCGGCGCCAGTTTCTCGCACACCAGGCGACGCACGATGGACGCGTTCTCGCCGACACCCGCGGTGAAGACCAGTGCGTCCACGCCCCCGAGGTGTGCGATGTAGCTGCCGATGTAGCCGACGAGCCGGTGGACGTACACGGCCATCCCCAGTCTGGCCCGCTCGTCGCCCTCGTTCATGCGGGCTTCGATGTCGCGCATGTCGGTGTAGCCGGTCAGCCCGAGCATCCCCGACCGCTTGTTGAGCAGGGTGTCGACGTCATCCAGACCCATTCCCATTTCCCGCGCCAGGTAGGCGTGGATGCCGGGGTCGATGTCGCCGGAGCGCGTCCCCATCACGAGGCCCTGGAGGGGCGTGAGGCCCATGGACGTGTCGATCGGACGTCCGCCCTGGACCGCAGAGATGGACGCACCGTTGCCGAGGTGGCAGGTGATCGTGCGCAGGTCGGCGACGTCGCGTCCCAGCACCTCGGCGGCCTTCTGCGACACGTAGGCGTGGGAGGTGCCGTGGAAGCCGTACTTGCGGATGTGGTGCGCGCGGGCCAGGTCGGTGTCGATGGCGTAGGTGCGCGCGGCCTCCGGCAGGTCGGAGAAGAAGGCGGTGTCGAAGATGGCCACGTGGGGCACGTCGGGGAGGATGTGCCGGGCCGCGCGGATGCCCGAGATGGCCGGGGGGTTGTGCAGCGGGGCGAGGCCCGAGACGTCCTTGATCTTGTCGATGACCACGTCGTCGATCAGCGTCGGACGGTGGAAAGTCTCACCACCGTGGACGATACGGTGACCGACGGCGATCGCCTGCGAGAGGTCGGGACCGTGCTCGGAGAACATCGCCACGACCGCGGCGATCGCCTCCTCGTGGTCGGCGAAGTGCTGTTCCCCCGAGAACTTCTCACCCTGGGTCTCGTGCTCGATCGTGCCTGTGCCGGCGTCCCCGATCTTCTGGACGAGGCCGACCGCACACACCTGTTCGGTGGTGGCGTCGATCATCTGGTACTTGATCGAGCTCGAACCGCAGTTGAGCAGGAGGATGGGCGTTTTCATGGAAGCTCCTCGTCGAGTCGGTGACGGGTCAAGGCTAGCGTCAGCTCCGGGGACGAAAGGCGGGTCCGGGAGGCGCCCGCTACGCCCGCGAGGTCCCCGAGGGTTCGGCCTGGGCCTGAATGGC
The DNA here is from genome assembly GCA_937988865.1 of uncultured Propionibacteriaceae bacterium. Classification (GTDB taxonomy): domain Bacteria; phylum Actinomycetota; class Actinomycetes; order Propionibacteriales; family Propionibacteriaceae; genus CALKHV01. The sequence goes on from CALKHV010000190.1 coordinate 3,108, forward strand.
CGTGATGGCCACCGTGTTGACGATGTCCTCGACCAGGGCGCCGCGCGACAGGTCGTTGACTGGCTTGTTCAGCCCCTGCAGCACGGGTCCGACGGCGACCGCGCCGGAGGTCCGCTGCACGGCCTTGTAGGTGTTGTTCCCCGTGTTGAGGTCGGGGAAGATGAACACCGTCGCCTGCCCGGCCACCTCGGAACCCGGCATCTTCTTGCTGCCGACCGTCAGGTCGACGGCGGCGTCGAACTGGATCGGACCGTCGACCTTCAGCTCCGGCATCCGCGCCTTGACGATCTCGGTCGCCGCGCGCACCTTGTCGACATCCTCACCTGATCCGGAGTCCCCGGTCGAGTACGACAGCATCGCGACCCTCGGCTCGATCCCGAACTTCACGGCCGTGTCGACCGAACTGATCGCGATGTCGGCCAGCTGCTCGGCCGTCGGGTCAGGGTTGACGGCGCAGTCGGCGTAGACGACGACCCGATCCGGCAGGCACATGAGGAACGAGCTCGACACGATCGACGTCCCGGGGCGCGTCTTGATGAACTCCAGGCTGGGCCGGATGGTGTTGGCGGTGGTGTTCACAGCGCCCGACACCATGCCGTCGGCCATCCCGAAGTGCACCATCATCGTGGCGAAGTAGGACAGGTCCTTGAGTGTCTCGCGCGCCTTCTCCACCGTCATGCCCTTGTGGGACCTCAGCTTCGTGTACTCGGCAGCGAACTTCTCGACCAGTACGGGGTTCCGGGGTGAGACGATCCTGGCTGCGTTCAGGTCGAGTCCCAGTGCGGACGCCCGGGCGCCGATCTCGGCGGCGTCCCCGAGCAGGATGATGTCGGCGATCCCCCGACGCAGCAGGATCGCGGCTGACGTGAGGATGCGGTCGTCGCTGGCTTCGGGGAGCACGATCGTCCGGATGCCCGCCTGGGCCAACTCCTGGAGTTGGTACTGGAACATCAGGGGGGTCCGGAGTTTGCTCGAGACGGAGTCGATGGCCGTCATGAGGGCCGGGACGTCGATCCGTTCGTCGAAGATGCGCTTGGCCGCGGCCACCTTCTCGGGGGCGTCCTTGCTCATCGCGCCACGCACATTGAAGAGCTGCTGTGCGGTGTGGTAAGCCCCCAACGGGGCCGTCGCGATGGGCAGGTCGGCATCGACGGACGCGACGAGGCGCTGGACCGTGGCAGGCATCTCGTAGCCACCGACGAGGATCATGCCGGTCAGCTGGGGGAAGTCAGGCGACTTGTGGGCGAGGATCAGGCCGGGGATGAGGTCGGTGCGGTCACTCGGCGTGATGAGCGTGGCCCGGGGGACGAGCCGGGCCAGGACGTTCGGAAGGGTCATCGACGTGATGAGGACCTCGCGGCTCTCGCGGTTGAACGACTCCGGCGAGCCCCCCGTGAATGTGCCGCCGACTGCTTCGACCTGCTGCCGGAAGGTGGGGGAGGACAGGTCCGGATCGTCCGGGAGAGCGGCGACCACGACTCCGGGGATCTCGCGCAGGAGCGCGTCGGTGGCTTCCACCAGATGGGGATCCACGCGGTTGGCGAAGACCGCCACTGGCACGAGGCCCTTGGAACGGAACATCACGAGGGCGTGTTCCGCGGCCATCCGCACCCGCTTGGGCGTCCGGTTCTGACCACCGATGACGAGGGCGACCGGTGCGTTGAGGTTGGCGGCGATGGAGGCGTTGAAGGCGAACTCCGTGGGCGCAGCCACGTCCTGGTAGTCGGACCCCACGATGACGACGACATCCTTGCGGCTCGCGAGGGCGCCGTACCGGTCGATGATCTGCGCGAGGGCGTCGTCGGGATTGGCGCGCGCTGCCTCGTAGGTGACACCGGCGGCTTCGTCGTAGGCGACGTCGACTCCGGGCTGGCTGATGAGCAGCTCGATGACCCGGTCACGCTCGACGCTGGAGTTCACCAGGGGGCGGAAGACGCCGATCGTCCGATTCTCGCGCCGAAGGGCTTCGATGATGCCCAACGCGATGATGGCCTTGCCGGTCAGTCCTTCGGGGGACGCGATGTAGACGCTTTTGCTCACGTTCCGAGCGTAGTGCGGTCCGTCCGACCGTGGGTGGCAACCAGGTCTCCGGGGGATCTCGCATCCGCGGCGCCGAGGGTCAGTTGATGCCGCCCTCGGATGCGTCCGAGGCACGCCGCGCCGCCTCACGGTCGATCAGGTGGCCCACCGCGAGGCCCTGCAGCAGGCCGAGGACGCCACCGAGCCAGCCGAGCCAGGCGTGGTCGTCCCACAGGCCGACGCCCACGATCGTGAGGATCATCGTGACTCCCCACATCACCCAGAACAGGCGTGCCAGCTTCATGAAGGCGCGTGCGGTCGAACGGTGGGTGTTGATGAAGACGCCGAGCCCGACCATGCAGGCGAGGAAGATGGCAAGACCCAGCGCGACACCGATGCCGAAGGGGAGCAGCGCCAGCAGCATGCCCAGCACGAAACTGGCGACGCCCAACAGCACGTAGTACATCGCGAAGGCGCGTCCCTGCTTGCGGGCGAGCGCGACGACGGAGGCGCGATCGGCCATCGGGTCGGGACTGGAGTGAGGGGCCATGGGGACATCGTGTCAGCCCCGAGAACTAGGGTCATCCCATGACCAGTGAACTCCTCGCGATGGGTGCCCACGTCGACCAGCGCGACCCACTCGCCGAGGCCGTCGCCCGCCAGGCCCAACTGAGCCAGTTCTTCCTCGGCGATCCGCAGGGCTGGAAGGGTCCGGTCATCGCCTATGAGGGTGGTGCCGCCCACCTCAAGGCGGACGCCGAGGCTGCGGGCATCGCGCTGTACGTCCATGCGCCGTACGTGATCAATGTCGCGTCCACCAACAACCGCATCCGCATCCCCAGCCGCAAGCTGCTCCAACAGACGGTGACTGCGGCGGCATCGATCGGGGCGGCCGGGGTGATCGTGCACGGTGGGCACGTGGGCGCGGGCGAGGATCCCCAGGTCGGCTTCGAGAACTGGCGCAAGGCGATCGACGGACTGCACCTCGACTGCCCGATCTTCATCGAGAACACCGCCGGCGGCGCCAATGCGATGGCCCGCCAACTGGAGCGCATCGACCAACTCTGGACCGCGATCGCGCCCGCGTCCGATTCTGAACTGGTGGGCTTCTGCCTCGACACCTGCCACGCCCACGCGGGCGGCCAGGAACTGGCCGGCCTCGTCGACAGGATCCTCGCCATCACCGGACGCATCGACCTCGTGCACGCCAACGATTCCCGGGACGCGTTCGACTCCGGCGCCGACCGGCACGCGAACCTCGGATCCGGTCAGTGCGACCCCAACGGCCTGGTCGACGTCGTCCGTGAGGCAGCCGTTCCGGTCGTCCTCGAGACGCCCGGGGGATTGACCGGTCACCTCGCCGACCTCCTCTGGCTGAGGGAGTCCCTGTGATCACCACCGACGTGCGCTGACGCGCTGTCGTGTGAAGGCCTCGGCGGCCCGAGCTTCGTCCTGCGAGCCCGATCCTGCGGAGCCGTGCGCAACAATGGCCCCATCGGCGAGGCACGCCGCCCGTCCCACAAGGAGTGCCATGACGCAGCCCGCAACCACCCAGGTCCTGAGGCATCGTTCAGGTACCGACCATCTGGCCCGCATGTTCGAGGCCTCGTGCGCCCAGCACGGGCATCGCGTCGCCACGCGGCTCCGCGTCAACGGCGCGTGGGTGACGCAGACGTATGACGAGCTGCTCGACGGCGTCCACCGGTTGGCGCTGGCGTTCATGGACGCGGGTATCGTCCGCGGGGACCGGGTGGCGATGTTCGCCAACAACCTGCCAGAGTGGTCCCAGGCTGACTTCGCCCTGCTCAGCATCGGGGCGATCCCGGTGCCCATCTATGCGACCTCGACGGCCGAGCAGGTGGCCCACATCGTCGGCGACTCCGGGTCGCGGATGATCGTCATCGGGGGCCCGGCCGAGGCGGCCCGCGTGGTCGAGGCCAAGAGCCACTGTCCCCTTCTCGAGGGGATCGTGAGCATCGCCGCAGTCCCCGAGTTCACGGACGCCGTGGTCACGCTCCCCGACTTCATCTCACCTGCCCCGGTGACCGACGAACAGGCCCGCGCGCTCGAGATGCGACTCGCCGAGGTGAGCGGGGACGACCTGGCCAGCATCATCTACACGTCCGGCACGACCGGTGCACCCAAGGGGGTCATGCTCAGCCACCGTGCTTTCGTGGCCGAGCTCGCGGCCCTCGACCTCTTCTTCGACATCACGCCCGACGACCACTCGCTCAGCTTCCTGCCCTTGTCACACGCGTTCGAACGCGCCTGGACGCTGGTCGTGCTTTCCCACGGCTGCATGAACACCTACGTGCCGAACGCCAAGCAGGTCGCCGACATGATGGTGCTCGCGCAGCCCACGATGATGGTCAGCGTCCCCAAGCTGTTCGAGACCGTGTACTCGACCGCGCGCGGCAAGGTCGCCGGGGACGCCACGAAGCAGCGCATCTTCGACTGGGCCCTGCGCGTCGGCGGCCAGATGCAGCGGGCCTACCGCAAGGGCAAGGTTCCGAACGCCTACTGGCGGGCCCAACTGCCGTTGGCCGACAAGCTGGTGCTGTCGAACGTCCGGGATGCGATGGGCGGTCCCAAGAAGGTCCTCGCGGCGGGTGGCGCGCCGCTGCGACGCGAGGTCGAGGAGTTCTTCTCGGCCTGCGGCATCCTCGTCTGCCAGGGGTACGGCCTCACTGAGACGGCCCCGCTGATCACCTTCAACGCCCCGGACGCCTTCAAGTTCGGCACGGCGGGACGCGTGATGCCCGGTGGACAGCTGCGCATCGGGGCCGAGGGCGAGATCCTCTACAAGGGCCCGAACCTGATGGACGGCTACTGGAACGCCCCCGAGGCGACCGCTGCGGCGATCGACGACGAGGGTTGGCTGCACACCGGTGACGTCGGTTACGTCGACACCGACGGCTTCCTCGTCATCACCGACCGGTTGAAGGACATCATCGTCACCCTCGGTGGCAAGAACGTGGCCCCCCAGCCGATCGAGGGACTGCTGCTGGCCGACCCCCTGTTCGAGCACGCGGTGCTGCTGGGCGACAACCGCCCCTGCCTGACTCTGCTGGTGAAGCCGTCGATGCCCCACCTCGCCGAAATCGCCGAGAAGCTGCACATCAGCTACGCGAACCCGAACGACCTGATGAACCATCCCGAGGTCGTCGAAGAGGTCCGTCGCCGCACCCACGCGCTGACGGCCAAGCTGCCCTCGCACGAGCAGATCCGCGACCTGCGCGTGCTCCTGGAGGACTTCACGATGGAGAACGGGCTGCTCACCCCGACGCTGAAGGTCAAGCGGCGTGAGGTCGAGAAGCGCTTCTCGAACGTGATCGACGACATGTACGAGCGGATCCAGGAGCGCCGCAAGAGCTGA
>CALKHV010000191.1 GCA_937988865.1 uncultured Propionibacteriaceae bacterium
TGCCGGTCGGGGTCCGGACCGACTTCGAGACGGTCCTCGGCGAGGATCTGGGTGATGTCCGGGTCCACGACGACGAGCAGGCCGACGTCGCGGCCGGCCAACTCGACGCCGACGCGTACACGTGGGGCAGCCACATCGTCTTCGCGCGGGGTCAGTTCGCGCCGGGCACGTCTTGGGGGAATCACCTGCTGGCCCACGAACTTGCCCACGTGCTGACTCGCCGGCACGGGGGTCCCGCCGACCTGAATCGGGGTGGAAAGAAGAAGAAGCGCAAGCCGAAACGCACGGTCACGTCGGTCACCTGCTACGTCGACCGTAACCTGGTCGTCCTGGAGATCGGCAGGGGCGCCACGCTGACCCTTCCCACCAATCACAACGGTCAGCCGCCCCCCGGGACCTACCGGATCACCGGCAAGGTCTCCGACCCACCGCTCAGCGGTCGTGCCGACGCACAGGGATGGGTTGTCTCGTGGACCTACCCACCCGATGCCATGTATGTCCTTGCCACCCATTACACGATGTACGTGATCGCGGGCAAGCAGGCCGCTGGCGGCTCCTCGGGTGTCGGCGCCGGTGGTGGGTCGGGTGCCCAGGCCGCCGGCCAGTCCGGATCCGGTGAGGGCCCGGCCGGCAAGCAGGACACGCCGGGCGAGAAGGACAAGCAGGCAGAGAAGGACAAGCAGGGCGAGCAGGGGGGCACCGGAGCAGGCCAGGGCGGCACCAAGGACGAAAAGAGCGGGGCCGGGACCGGCTCAGGGGGAGGCGGCAAGGCGGACCAGCCCGGCACCGGCGGTGAGCCGACCGAGCGCACCGGCGTCCAGGGCGGCGGCGACAAGGGAACCGAACAGCCTCGGCTGACTCCGGCGGAGGAACAGGCCTGGCGTGACCTCGTGCGGCTGATGGGTGCCGATCCGGCCAGCATGGAGGACCCCGCAGAACAGGCCCGGCTGTTCCGCATCCTGCGAGCGGTCGTCATCGATCCGAAGTTCGGCGACGAGGGTGAATCGTGGGTCCGGTTCGCGCGATTCCTGGAGAAGAACCGCGACCGGATCCAGGGCCGGCTTCGCTCCGGTGACAAGGGCAAGCTCACCCAGGACAAGCTGGAACGCATTCTGGCCGAGTACGGGGTCTTCGTTGCCGCCGAGCCGACACCCGGCGAGGGGGAACTGCGCTCGGTGCAGGACTTCAACAAGGAGTTCGCCTACGATCCCGGCTGGGCGCGGCTGTCCAAGGCCGACCGGGACCTGATCATCGCGTTCGCCAAGGCGAGCCCGGAGAGCGTCGCAGAGGGCAAGGTCGACTTCCCGCGGCTGACCCCCACCATGAAGATGATCATGGCGCTGAAGGTGGCAGACACCACTTTCCTGGGCGAGGCCCGGGCAGCCGCGAAGGCCGCCTTCACCGATCCCACGTTCCTCATCACGATGGTGGTGGTGATGGCCGTCTACGTCGGCCTGTGGCTCACCCCCGATCCCAGCCTGATCACCAAGATCGCCGCGGGGGCGCTTACCCTGGTGATGCTCGCCCAGTTCGCCTACAGCGACCTTTACGGCTTCGCGAAATCCTTCAGCGCCTTCTCGGACGCGTGTGAGAAGGCGACCACCGTCCCGGAGCTGAAGGCCGCGGGCGAGCAGTTCCTGCGCGCGATCGGGCCGGTCGGGTTGGACATCATGATGGCCCTGGTGTTCTGGCGGGTCGGCAAGCGGGTGGGTCCCAAGCTCAACAAGATCGGCGCCGAACGGGCCGTGGTGCGCGCCGAGGCCACCGTGAAGGCGGTCGAGGCCAAGCCCGGCAGCGGCGCCACCAGGTCCAGTCCCACCGGGAGCGACGTGGTCACCAGGGCCAAGGCCGCGGCGGCCGATCCTGCACCGAAGTCGGTGCTGGACCAATTGGCCAACGGACTGGAACCCGACGCAAAGCGGGGCCTGGACGCCCTGCGCCGCAGCACAGGCGACGCCAAGGCGTTGGAGATTCTGGAGGCGGCCAAGGACCCGGTCCGGATGCTGCAGGAGAAGGCACTGACCCCGGTGGAGAAGGCCGCTGTCACCGCCGAACTCGCCGCGGCCCGGATGCGGGCCGCCCGGGCCAAGCTCGTGCAGGCCGAGATCATCAAGGAACCGCAGTTGCGCGAGCAGATCCGTCGCGAGCAGTATCAGGCGATCCGCAAGGTCCTCAAAGAGGTGGGTGCCCTCGACGGAACCGCCTTGAAGGAGGCCATCGCCGCCAAGGACGTGCCCGCCGTCCTGCGGGCCCTGAGGGCCGCACTGCGGACGCTGGACGCGAAGGTGGACTCGACAGCGGCTCAGTCGGGACTGGCCGAGGCGCTGGGCCGGATCCGGTTGCGTGCCAAGCACATGAGCAATGCGGCCGTGCGGATCGTCTCCAACCTGGTCATCGTCCGGCACCTGGGCCGGCTCACCATCGGGGACTGGGTCAGGGCCAAGGCAGCCGAACTGAAGAAGCTGGGTAAGAGCGAACCGGAGATCCAGAAGTACCTGGACGCCGAGCGTCCCAAGCTGCTGGAGAAGGACGGACAGCTCTATTACACCGAGGGTGAGATCGACGTGGCCGCCCTGGAGCAGACCAAGACCGGCCTGCGTCCGCTGGAACTGGCCGAGACGAAATCCTCCAAGGGTGCCACCTTCGGCGCCCAGCAGTTGGCCAAGGCCGTGGGGCTGCTGGAGAAGCTGCCGGCCGAGCAGGACCTGCGGGTGTTCGAGCAGACCGGCCCCAGGCAGTTGGGTACCGACCTGACCAGCCAGCTCGACGTCAGCGGGGCAAAGCCGGCCACCACCACCTTCGGTCCGGCCGACCGGGCCGGGTTCAGCGAACCGTTCGACTACACCACGGCGCAGCTGGAGGACGTGGCCAAGTCGCTGGTCCGCAACCTGCCGCCCGACGAGCCGCCGACGGCGCGGCCGCCTACCGCGCCCCGTGAGGACCGGGACGAACAGTGACCGGGGCCGGTCAGTACCCCTGATGGGTCTGGTCCCAGACCGTCGAATATCGCGCCCGCAGGATGGCCGGGTCGGGTCCGCGCAGCCAATCGCCCAGGGCGTGCCTGGTGACCAGTACCTCATTGCGTTCCCGCAGCTTGTCCCAGGCGCTGAGCAACCCCTTGGCGTCGCTGAGGGCCGTGTTCGCCTCGCTCGCGTTGTACACGCTCTTGGCGTACAGGTGGTGGGCCTTCTCCACCAGGCGGTGGATGTCTGCGTTGTGCCGCCACATCTGGTCGAAGTTCGTCCGGGCCTCGGTCTGGCCCAGCTGAGCGTCGCGGGTGCGCTTGTCGTCCTCGGCTGCTCTGGTGGCCGCTGCCAGGTCGGCGTCCCGCTGGGCGGCGGCGGCCGGGTCGACCTTGCCGCCCTTGACCGGCAACGGCGCCGAGGCGCGGGTGGCGATGGTCGACTCCGCTATCCGCTCCTGGGTGGCCGAGATCTCGTTGCGCACCGCGGTGAGCCGGGTGACGATCCGCCCCATCATCTCGGCGTGCATCCCAGCGGTGGTGAACTGGGCGGCCTGGTCCTTCAGCCCGTCATGCAGCGCCTGCAGCTTGCCCTGGATCGCCTGGAGGTCGGTCAGCGCCTTGCCGTACAGCTCGGCGACGCTCGCCGGGTCGAACCCTCCGGCGGGGCCGGCGGTCAGCGCGGCGTCCGCGGCCTTCAGGGACTTGGAGTCGCGGATCTGGTCCTGTACCACGTACCGCCTGAAGTCGGCCTCGAACCCGGCCAGCGGGCCTGGGAAGGCCGCCATCACCCCGCCCTGGCCGCCCGTGCCGCGAACGAGCGAGTCGGTGGCGTCCAGCCGGTCGGGGTCGGCCTTCGCGTTCCACGTCGCCAGGGCCTGTTGTACCTTGTGGGCGTCGTATTCGTAGTGCCCGTTGCGGCCATCGGCGTCCACCTTCCAGCGGCTCGCCCGCTGGATGGCAAACATCGCCGCGCGCCAGTCGGGCATCCGTGCCGGCGAGGACACCTTCGCCATCCAGGCGCGCTCGTCGTGGGCCTGCCAGACGATCCAGTCGTAGTCCTCATTGCCGTAGTGCAGGCCCCGGTCGACGGTCTTGTCGGTCTTGATGAGTGAACCCGGACCGTCGGTGACCACCTTGAGGGGGTCCTGCAGGTTCTTCACGGCCTGCCAGGTCTTGGCGGCGCTGAAGGTCGTCGACCCCCGCTCCGACTTGCCGGACGACCGGGCCTCGTCGTTGGCGCCGGCCTTGTCCTCGACCGACCCGGTGAAGGTGCGCTGGTCGGTCGCCGAGATGTCGACGGTGCCGACCCCGACCGATCCGCCGGTGTCACTGGCCCCCGAGTAGGTCGCCCCCGTCCGGGAACCCGACTCGTCGTAATCGACCTTCTCGGCATACGTCCCGGTGCCGGCCAGCTTGAGGTTCACCGGGCCGACGCTGAGGCCGAGCTTTTCGGTGTCGGTCTTGCCGGCCAACTCGGAGCGACCCTTCATGAACGTCGGGTACTTGTTCCACAGCCGCACCAGGTCGCTCACGGTCGTGGCACCGAGAAGTTCGGCAATCACCGCCTTGTTGCCGCTGGGCACGTGGAAGAGGTAGACCTTGCCCGCACTGATCCCCAGGTCCCGGCCATAGCTGCCGCCGGCCAGGCCCAGTTTGAGGTTGGCGCCGTAGGAGTCGGTGTCCACCTGATTCACCGTCATCGACACGTCGACCGACTCCTCGTCGGAGCCGGTCACCCGCGAGGTCACCTGGCTCTTGGACGTGCGCCCGTAGGAGCCTCCTAGTTCGACGTCCCCTGCCGTCGCCTTGACCGCAATCCCGCCACTCAGCGTCCGGTCGCTGCTGTGCTCCTGGTACTCGTCCTTGCCCAGTTTTGCGGCGTCCGCCGCGACCTGGTCGGGAGTGCGGGACTGCCAGGCCCTGCCGACGTTGCCCCAACCGTCCCGGAACCCGGCCTGGAGCATCCGGTGTTCGGGCAGCGAACCGCCCTCGCCGTTCTGGGCCATGATCGCCAGATACTCCTTGGCCTTCTCGATGCTCACCTTGTGGGCGAAGGTGGCCCGCTCGCTGGCGGCGATCCCTCCGGTGACGCTGACGCCGACCTTGTCCTTGGTGGCCGCATCCGCGGCCCCGGGGCTCAGAGCGCCGCTGCTGGGGTCGGCACCCGGGGTCATCGCGCCGGCCGTTCCGACGCTGACCCCCACGCTGCCTGACAACACGATGCTGGTGATCAGCAGCACCTGCTCGGGGTTGGCGTCGATCTTCTTCACGTTGACGAACCAGCGGCCGCCGCCACCCGACTTCATCCCCAGGTCCAGCCCCTTGCGGGTGTAGGTGTTGTCGGCGGCGAAATCGCCGCCGAGACCGGTGCCCAATTCCTTGTCGTTGTACAAGCCCGCGCCGCCGCTCACCGACCGCGTGGTGCCCTTGGTCAGCGTCCCCTCCTCGTCGACCGTCCCCTTCTTGCGCGACGCGCTGAGGCCCACTGTCGCCACACCGTCCCCGCGTTTCAACGCCACCGCCTGGGTCTTGGAGGTGAGCTGATCGCCGTCCTGGGAGGACTTGGTGGTGCCGCGGGAGGCCCCGGACGAGTCGATGGTCACCTTGGAGGAGTCGGTCGTCACCTGCTTCTTGCCGTCCCCACCGGGGGCCACGGTGAGCTTGTCACGCACCTCGTCGCGGGTGTAGCCGGGGGTGGCGCCCAGCACGCTGACGGTGTGGGTGGTGCCCTGTTCGTGCTCCTCCTTGCGGTCCCCCTGGACCGTGCTCTTCTTGGTCGTCGTGCCCGAGGTCACCGTCAGGTTCGCCCCGGTCGCGTCGAAACCCACCGAGGACGCCGTCGTCACGTCCCTGGTGATCGCCTTCGGACGCCCCGAGGGGTCGATCTCCAGCGAGAGTTCGGTCTCGACGCCGGCCTTGGTGAGCCGATTCTTCGCATAGGTCCAGCCCCGCGGTAGCCGCGGATCGTCGACGCGTTCCTCGGCGAGCAGCCGGCTGCCCGATGTCGTGAACTGGTACCCGGTCTGCACCCAGATGCCACGCCGGGCGATGATCTCGTTGAACTCGGATCCGCCGGCGGACGGGTTCGCGAGCGTCCGCAGGTCCTTGGTGGCAATCGCGAACACCGCGCCGGCCTTCGCGGCCTCGGCGCGGGCATTGTCGCGGATGGCGGCGTCCGGCTGGCTCAGGCCGCCGGCCGGATTGTCGGTGCGCTCGCGGGCGTCCAGCATCGCGACCACGTCCAGGTTGAAGTCCCGCCACACCATCGCGCCGTGGCGCTCCTGTTCGATCCGTCCCTGCATCATGGCGACGGCCGAGCGTCCGGGCATGGTGGCCGGACCCATCGGCGGCATCGGGATGGGCTGGGCATCGAGCACCGGCGCCGTGACTGCGGGCTTGTGGGCCGGTGGTGTGCTGCCGGCATCGGTCCTGACCCGCTCGCCGTCCTCTGCCATGCGCCAACCCTGACGCCCGCGGGCGGCCTGGGCAACACCGATCACGCCCCGATCACGCGCTGGTGATGGCTCGATGATGGCCCGGTGATGGGCACCCGGGTGCAATGGGGTTCTACCCGTTGGAGGCCGTTGATGCTGGACCAGGTGGACGAACTCATCCGCGCCGTTCTGCTGCGCGATGTGGCGTCCCTGACATCGGCCGAACAGGTGCGATTCCAGCCCCCCGATGACGACCTGCGCACCGCCGTCGCGAATCTGGGCCGCAACACCCTGAGCGTCTACCTGGTCGACATCCGGGAGAACCGGTCGCTGCGGCAACCCGAATGGCGACTGACCTTCGACGCCTCCGGGCCGCATCGCGAGGTCAGCCCGGCCCGGGTCGAGTGCCATTACCTGATCAGCGCCTGGAGTCCGGCGACGCTGACCCCTGCCATCGAACCCACCCTGGACGAGCATGCCCTGCTGTACCAGGCGATGGCGGCCTTGTTCCGGGTGGACCCGCTCAATCCCTCCCAGGTGTTCCCGCCCGGCTCGGGAGCCCTCGCGGCGGTGGACCCGCTGATTCGGGGCGAGGACCTGCCCACCCGGGTGGTCCCGGCCGAGGGCTGGCCGAAGCTGGGCGAGTTCTGGTCGGCGATGGGGTCCGGCGAGCGGTGGCGGCCCTGCATCTGGTTCACCGTCACCATTCCGGTCGCCCTCCCACGCCAGGTGGCAGGGCCGCTGGTCACGACACGAATCATCGAGTTCCGACAGGCCGGCGACCCGGAGACCGCCGAACACTGGCTGCAGATCGGCGGCACCGTGACCGACGGCTCCGGAGCCGTGGTCGGCGGTGCGTCCGTGCGGCTGGAGGGCGCCGGTGGCGTCCTGGTCGGAACTGCCGTCACCGAGGCCGACGGACGGTTCACCATCGGCCGGCTCGCCGGGGACGGCTACCGGATCACCGCAGCCAAACCCGGGACGGGACGCGGCAGCGGCACGGTGGCGGTGCCCAGTCCCGCCGGCGACTACGACATCACTTTGACCTGACCCCACTGACAACGAAGGAGCGCACACGATGGCCGTACAGGTGAGCTATCCCGGCGTCTACATCGACGAGTTCGAACCGGGCGCCCCCATCGAGGGTGTCGGGACCAACACCGCGGTGTTCCTGGGGATCGCCGAGACCGGACCGATCAACACCCCGACCCTGATCACCGGCTGGGACCGCTTCAAGCAAACCTTCGGCGGCTTCCTGGCCGATCCGGGTGCCTGGCTCGCCCAGGGCGTGCACGGATTCTTCCTCAACGGCGGCACTCGCTGCTATGTCGTGCGGGTGTCGAGCGCCCGGACCGCCTCGGTAGCCCTCAAGACCCGCAACACCGGCGATGCGCTGGTGCTCACCGCGCTCGCGGAGGGGCCCGACGGCAACGGCATCGAGGTGACCACCAGCGATGCCAGCCGCTCCAAGGCCGCGGTGACTGTGGCCCTGACCCGGCCGATCACCAGGATCTCCGCGGATCTCACAACGCTCACGGTGGCGGGCGGGGTCGCTGACCTGAACCCGGGTGACACCATCACCCTGCGGCGTGGCACCGATTCGGCCCCGGCCACCCTGGAGACGGTCACGGCACCGGACACCCTCGTGCTGACCAAGGCGCTGGCGGCCGCGCCGGACTTCGCGGGCGGCCGCGTCGAGGGCACCTTCGATGCCCGGGTACTGGTCGCGACAGGCGGTGTGTCCGCGGTGGCCGGCGACCGCAAGGCGGTGACGCTGGGGTCCGCCACCCACCGCTTCGGCCCCGGCGACCGGGTGTTGTTCACCAAGGACGCCGACACCGAGCCCGCCACCGTGTCCGGCGTCAACGGAGCCACCCTCACCCTGGCCCCGGCGCTACCCGGCAACGTCAACTTCGCCGGGGGGACGGTGCGCAGCGCGGACCTGCCCGCGGGCACCCGGGCACTCCGGCTGAACCTTCCTGCCGGGCTCAGCATCTCCGCAGCGTTCCCGCGCGGTTCCCTGCTGGCGTTCGGCAGCGGGGGCGACACGGTCTTCGTCCGGGTGGCGGCGTCCGGCGGCGACACCCTGCAACTGGACGCTCCTGGGGTTCCGGCCACCGCCCTGGACACCCAGGCCAACGCCGTCCAGGTAGCGACCGCAGACTTCGATCTGGCCGTCCACTCGCCGATCTCGGGCACCACCGAGGTCTTCGGTCAACTGTCGATGGATCCTCGCAGCCCCGGCTATTGGGGTCAGATCAGGTCGGCTGCCTTCACCGTCGCCCTGCCCGATGACGTGGGTGAGCCGACCGCGGCCGGCGACGACCGTCCGGAGGTGGCCCTGAAGAAGACCGCCGGGGGAGTGGCCGATGACCGTGCGGCGTCCTGGGCGAGCCTGACGGCCAGCCCCGGCACGTACCTGGCGCCACTGGCCAGACTGCGCGACGTGTCCCTCGTTGCGGTGCCCGGGGGGGTGGACGCCGGCGTCCAGCAGGCTGTGGTCGCGCACTGCGAATCACTGATGGACCGCTTCGCCATCCTGGACTGTGCCCAGGGTCTCGATCAGACCGGGGCGGCCAACCACTTCGCCACCGTCAGGTCCGAGCGCGGTTATGCCGCCCTCTACTACCCGTGGATCCAGGTCCGCGATCCGGGCACCGGCGCGATGGCGCTGTGGCCGCCCTCTGGCCATCTGACCGGCGTCTACGCGCGAACGGACTCCACCAGGGGCGTCCACAAGGCCCCGGCGAACACGACGCTGCGTGGCGCGCTCGGCATCGAGACCGCTCTCAGTGACTCCGAGCAGGGTCCACTCAACCTGATGGGGCTGAACGTTCTGCGGGTCTTTCCCGGACAGTCCCAGCCGACCGTCTGGGGGGCCCGCACCACCGCCGGGGACCTGAACCGCAACTGGCAGTACGTGAACATCCGCCGGTTGTTCATCTACGCCGAGCAGTCCATCGAGCGGGGGATCCGCTGGGCGGTGTTCGAACCCAACGACCTGGCCCTGTGGCAGAAGCTGAAGCGCAGTATCGGTGACTTCCTGACCGGGCTGTGGCGGGACGGTGCCCTCTTCGGCGCCAAGGCCTCCGACGCGTTCTACGTGCGCATCGACGAGGAACTGAACCCGCCCTCGACCCGGGCCCTGGGCCGGCTGTACATCGAGGTCGGCATGGTGCCCACCTATCCCGCCGAGTTCATCGTGCTGCGCATCGGCATCTGGAACGGCGGCTCCGAAGTGACGACGAGCTGAGAGGAAGACGGCAATGGCAACAGGACAGCGGGTCGATCCGTACGCAGGGTTCGCCTTCCGGGTGGAGGTGGACGGCATGTTCCGTGGCGCCTTCACCGACGTCGGCGGAATCGACACCACCATCGAGGTCACCGAGTACACCGAGGGCGGCGACCGCCACAGCCGCAAGCTGCCGGGCAAGGTGAAGTACTCCAACATCACGCTGAAGTACGGGCTCACAGACGACCGCTTCCTGTACGACTGGATGCTGGAGGCGGCCCGCGGGAACGTGGTCCGCAAGAGCGGCTCGATCGTCATCCTCGACCTGCAGGGCAACGAGCGCGTGCGGTGGAACTTCAAGGAGGCCTGGCCGACCACCTGGAAGGGTCCGACGCTGGCCGCCAAGAGCAACGAGTACGCCATCGAGGAGATCAACCTGGCCCACGAGGGAATCGAGCGGGTGTCATGATGCTGCGCACCGAGTACGACTTCACCCTCCCGTTCGGTTATCTGGACGCCGACGGCACCCTTCGCCGTAACGGCACCATGCGACTGGCGACCGCCGCGGACGAGATCCAGCCGCTGCGCGATTCGAGAGTGGCCCAGAACAGCGCCTATCTGATCGTCATCCTGCTGTCCCGGGTGGTCACCCGCATCGAGGGGGTCGACCAGGTCACCCCGAAGGTGATCGAGGACCTGTTCGTCGCCGACCTGGCCTACCTGCAGGACCTGTACAACGAGATCAACCGGGTCGACGACGTGGGCCGTTCGGTGCTGTGCCCCAACTGCCGCCAGAGCGTCGAACTGGAGGTCGAGCGCCTGGGGGGATCCGCGGCTACCCCATCGGCCAGCTGACCGAGGAGGTGGCCTACCTCAGCTACTACCTGCACTGGTCGCACGGCGACCTGCTGGAACTCGAACACCGCGACCGGCGCGAGTGGGTGCGCCAGGTAGCAGCCATCAACAGTCGGATCAACCAGACAGTCTGAGAGGAACCCCGATGCGCGACCTGATGGGGGACGCCCGCCGCCACCGGGCCAGGTTCGTCCTGACCCGCCCGGCCGTGCCGCCGGTCGGCCGGATCCTGCTGGCGGCCCGAGGCGTGACGATGCTGCGTTACGGCCACCGGACGACCCTGACCGTCACCGCGAACCCCACCTTCGTGCAAACCCGTTCGTTCTCTCAGCTTCCCCTGGGCGCGCCCGCGCCTGTTCCGGCCGTGCCGTTGTCGTCGGCCGAGGGTGGACGGGTGTCCGCGGCAGTGCTCAGACTCACCCGGCGGCTGGACACCCTCAGCGCCACCCATCGACTCGAACGCGTCGTGAGCACCGTGGAACGACGGGTAATTCGCACCGAGGAGCGCGTCCCACAGGTCACCAGGGTCCTCACCCACGCCGGCATCACCGATCAGGCCCGGCAGGGCGCCGAGTCGAGGCCGGACGCCGAGCGGGGCGCACCGGCGTCCCGGCCGCAGTTCGCCGTGGCACCGCCGCAGCCGGCGTCCTTGGACCTGGCCCGAATCACCGACCACGTGCTCGGCGCCATGGATGAACGGCTGTCGGCGTACGCCGAGCGGCTGGGGCGGGGGTGAGCGGCCATGGGGCTGGAGAAGGCGACGATCACCAACACGGTCACCGGGAAGGTCATCGCGGTGCAGTTCAACCCGGAGGAGTACACCGTCAACCGGGAGGTCACCTACGCGCAGAGCAACATCCCCGGCGTCTCCGGGCCGTTGCTCCAGTTCGTGCACGGCAACATGGCGACCCTGGACATGGAATTGCTGCTGGACACCCTGGAGACCCACCGCAGCGGTGGCACGACGATCAATCCGGCCCGCGGGGACGTCCGGACGCTGGTCAACGAGATCACCGCACTGATGGCCATCCAGTCGAGCACCCATGCCCCGCCGGTGCTGCTGTTCACCTGGGGGTCGTTGACGTTCACCTGCGTGCTGGTCAAGGCCAGCCAGAAGTACCAGATGTTCCTGCCGACCGGGATCCCCGTCCGGGCCCGGATGACCGTCACGTTCCACGAATTCCGCAACCTGGAACTCGAGGCGAAGGAGATCAAGCGCCAGACGGCCGACTACACCAAACGTCACACCGTGGGTCAGGGCGAGACCCTGGCGTCGATCGCGGCGGCGCTGTACGACGACCCAGCCATGTGGCGGCCGCTGGCGATCGCCAACGACATCGAAGACCCCCGGGTGCTGAGGGTCGGTGCCGAACTCGTGGTGCCGCGGCTCCCGTTCCGTGATCCGGCGACGGCCAAGGTGTATTCGACATGAGCGCCCCCGTGCGGGCCTACGCGCCCGATTTCCGGCTCGCGATCAACGGCGCCCCGGTTCCCGCGGAACTGCGGGCCACCGTGACCAGCGTCAAGTACACCGACGGCCGCAACGCCGCAGACCGGGTCGAGATCGCCCTGGCCAACCCCGACCTGTTCTGGTTGCGCAGGCACATCAAGGGGATGGGGTTCGCCCCGTTCCCCACCCGACTTCCGGGCCCGGTCGGCACCGATCACTCGGTCACGCCGTCGGGGCTGCTGGACATCGACAACGCGGTCGGCCTGTCCATGGGCTACTCCGACTCCGGGTTGGTGCACATGTTCGACGGCGAGGTGACCGGCATCTCGGCGACCTTCCCCAACTCGGGCATGCCGACCGTGACCATCGTCGCCCACGACAAGCTGAACCGACTGACCGCCGGCCGGGTGCAGCGCGGCTTCGGGTTGTTGCCGGACTTCCTGATCGCGATGCTGCTGGGGGCCGAACACCGGATCATCGGCCTGATCGACCCCGCGATCGTCGGCGCATCCTCGGTGGTGGCGGTGGTCAAGGCCATCTTCAGCGGCACCGGACGCAAACAGAACGCCAGTGACCTGGACTTCCTGGCCGAGATCGCCAAGACCTATGACGCCGAGTTCTGGGTCGAGGGCGACGTCCTGTACCTGTCCCGCTTCCTGAAGGAGTACTCACCGTCGGCGACGCTGTCCTGGGGCCGGTCGCTGATCGACTTCTCCCCGAAGCTGACCACCGTCGGTCAGGTGGCAGGGGTGTCGATGAAGTTCACCCTGCGGGAGATCCCACTGGATTTCGTGGTCAGCGTGTTCTGGGACTTCGACCATGAGCGGTTGGGTGTCACCGTCCTGCCGGGCATCGCAGCCAAGGCCGCGAAGGCGTTCTCCGGGGCGAATTTCTCGATCATGGACTCCGCGATCTCATCGCCGGCCGATTTGGCCGGCAGCGCGTTGGCGATCATCAGCGAACTGCGCCGGCGGCTGAACAAGCGGCTCACCGGAAGCGGGTCATGCGTCGGGGACCCCACGATCCGGGCCGGGCAACTGATCCGGCTGGACGGCATGGGCCCCGACTTCAGTGGCGACTACCGGATCAGCACCGCCACCCACTCCATCGACACCTCCGGGTACCGCACCACCTTCGAAGCCTTCAGGGAGCTGATTCCATGATCGAGGACACCATTCGCGACCTGGTCGAGGCCCGTCCGGGAACCGATCAGAAGATCTACGGTGTTGTGGTCGGCACCGTGGCCGACGTCATCGACCCGCTGATGCTGGGCCGGGTGAAGGTCCGGGTGCCCGCACTGGACTCCCTGGACGATGTGGGGTGGGCCCGGCTGGCCACTCCCATGACCGGGTTCCTCTCGGGCCACTACATGCCACCGGTCGTCGGTGACGAGGTGCTCGTCGCGTTCGAGAGTGGGGACGTCAAGGCGCCGGTGGTGCTCGGCTCCCTGTGGAACGCCACCCGCCCGCCACCCTTCCCGACCCCGCTGCTGGGGGAGCGGGTGATCCGCACCCCGGAGGGCAACCAGTTGGGGTTCCGGATGGCCCCGCCTGCGGTCACACTGACCACACCCGACATGACCCCGGCAGCTGCTGGGTTCCCGGCCGGCATCACCATCGCGTCCAACGTGATGATCACCCTGATGTGCGGCGCCACCCAGCTGATCCTCACCCCGGCCGGGATCACCATCACAGCGCCCAGTGTCACCGTCAACAGTTCCGGACCCATCACCGAGACCGGGGCCAGCCTGTCGACGATGGTCTCCGGCACGGCCGCGGTGGCCGCCTTCGGGTCGGTCTCCATCAACGCCCCCATGGTCACCATCAACTAGGAGATCCGATGCCAGCCGCCGCGCGCGTTCTCGACCCGACCGGTCACCCCGGCATGATCACCGGACCCGGCGTCCCGACCGTTCTGATCATGGGGCGGCCCGCTGCAGTGGCCCTCGACATGCACGCCTGCACGATGCCGCCGGCCGCCGGCCCGCACCCGCCGAGCCCGTTCCCCAAGGGCAGCATGACCGTCCTGATCGGCGGCCGTCCCGCCCTGCGGATGGGCGACCTCAGCGGCTGCGGCGCACCCATCGTGGCCGGTGCCCCCACCGTCCAGATCGGCGGCTGACGATGTCCATCACCGATGACCGTGCCTTCCTGGGGGTGGGCTGGGCCTTCCCGCCTCGACCGGCGCCGGCCGGGGACGTGGCGATGGCCGCCTACGACCAGGACGTCCGAGAGGCGGTCCTGATCATCCTGCAGACTGCGCCCGGGGAGCGGCTGATGCGGCCCGACTTCGGCGCGGGCCTGGGTGACCTGGTCTTCGAGCCGTTGTCCGTGGCGCTGCTGGCCCTGGTCAAGCACCGGGTGGAGACCGCCCTGGTGCGCTGGGAACCGCGGATCGAACTCGACGGCGTCCAGGTCACCGCGACACCGGGGCAGGGGCGGGTCGAGGTGGGGATCGACTACCACGTCCGGGCCACAAGCACCTTCTA
>CALKHV010000192.1 GCA_937988865.1 uncultured Propionibacteriaceae bacterium
GACCTGCACCCGCGCGCCACTTGCACCCCCCGGCGACCCGCACCCCCCCGCGCGCCACCCTGCACCCCCGCCAACGCGGGTTTCCTTGCGCGAGCAGCGAAAGGTGCCGCAGAACGCCGGAAAGGCGCGTGTTTCCTTGCGCGAGCAGTGAAGGTGCCGCACCGCCGCCACGGCGGACGCATCCACGCGCGAGCAACGAAACACGCCCCAGAACGCCGCCACGGCGCACGCATCCATGCGCGAGCAAGGAAACATGCCCCAGAACGCCGGAAAGGCGCGTGTTTCCTTGCGCAAGCAACGAAACCCGCCGCAGAACGCCCCCACGACGGACGCATCCCTGCGCGAGCAACGAAACACGCCCCAGAACGCCGGATAGGCGCGTGACTCAGCGGCCCTTGCGGGCCGTCCCGAAGATCGACCGGAAGATCTCCCGCGTCGCCGTGCGGGCGACGTCCCGGAAGGCGCTCGATGTGATGACTTCCTCGACCACCGACTTGTCCTCCTTGACCCGCGTCGTCCGCGCCCGGGGCGCCGCCGGCGGACGCGCGGCCTCGCGCTGCGCCTGCTCGGCCTGCGCCTCGGCCTCTGCCTGGGCGGCTCCGGCCTCAAGCTTGCGGGCCAGCACCTCGCGAGCCGAGTCGCGGTCGATCGGCGTCCCGTACTTGGTCATCAACGACGAGTACCGGACGCCGTTCGCCAGCTCGTCCGCCGGGGTCGGCGCCATGAGTGACTGGGGGGCGCGCATCCGCGTCCACGCCACGGGGGTCGGGGCGCCGTCAGGGTCCATCACCGTGACGATCGCCTCGCCGATCCCCAACTGCTGCAGGGTCTCGGCCAGGTCGTAGTGCGACTTCGGGAACGTGTTGACGGTCTGCTTGAGCGCCTTCGCGTCGTTCGGGGTGTGCGCGCGCAACTGGTGCTGGACGCGCGACCCGAGCTGGGCGAGCACGTCGTCGGGGACGTCCTTGGGCGTCTGCGTGACGAAGAAGACACCCACACCCTTCGACCGGATGAGACGCACGGTCTGGGCGATGGCGTCCAGGAAGTCCTTGGACGCGTCCGCGAACAGCAGGTGCGCCTCGTCGAAGAAGAAGACCAGCTTGGGCTTGTCGATGTCGCCGACCTCGGGCAGGTCGTGGAACAGGTCGGCGAGCAGCCACATCAGGAAGGTCGAGAAGATCGCCGGCCGGTCGATCAGGTTGGGCAGTTCGAGGAGCGACACGATCCCGCGTCCATCGGGGGCGACGCGCAGGAAATCGCGGGTGTCGAACTCGGGCTCGCCGAAGAAGTCGTCGGCCCCCTGGTCGGCCAACCCGATGAGTTCCCGCAGGATCACCCCGACCGTCGTGGACGACAGGCCGCCGATCGACTTGAGTTCGGCCTTTCCCTCGTCGCTGGTGAGATGCATCAGGACGGCCCGCAGGTCGGCGAGGTCGAGCAGGGGCAGGCCGGCCTGGTCGGCGTAGTGGAAGACCAGGCCGAGCGACGACTCCTGGGTGTCGTTGAGTCCCAACACCTTGCTCAGGAGCACCGGGCCGAAGCTCGACATCGTCGCCCGCAGCGGCACGCCGACGCCCTGTGCACCGAGGGCGAAGAACTCGGTCGGGCACCCCAGCGGCGTCCACGCCTGGCCGATCTTCTGCGTCCGCGCCGTCAACTTCTCGCTCACCACACCCGGGGACGCCAAACCCGACAGGTCACCCTTGATGTCTGCAGCGAAGACCGGGACGCCGGCCGCCGAGATCTGCTCCGCCATCAACTGCAAGGTCTTCGTCTTGCCGGTGCCCGTCGCGCCGGCCACCAACCCGTGACGGTTGAGCATCGACAGCGGGATGCGGATCTTCGCGTCCACCACCGGTGCGTCATCCTCCATGAGGACGCCGAGCTCGATGGCGGGCTCGTCAAAGGTGTAGCCGCGGGTGATCTGGTCGACGGGGTTGGCCGCAGGTTCAGTCATGGTCCTAGCGTGGCACAGGCGTGGCGGCCCGAGCCGGTGCCGAGGATGATCGCCGCGACCGGGATCCTCGCAGCGGGTAAGCTCGCGGCGTGATCTTCAAGCGTGTCGGTGACTCCCGTCCCTACCCCGACCACGCCTTCGTCCAGAAGCAGTGGGCCGCCATCGCACCGCAGCAGGTGCGCCTCGACGAACTCGTCACCACCAAGCGCACCCTCGACCTGGACGCGCTGCTCGAGGAGGATTCCACCTTCTACGGCGACCTTTTCGCCCACGTCGTGTCGTACCGCGGCGAGCTCTACCTCGAGGACGGGCTGCACCGAGCCCTGCGCGCCGCGCTGCAACAGCGCCAGACGATGCACGCCCGCGTGCTGGTTCTCAAGTAGGCTCGACAGACATCGATGGGGGAACGGAGGATTGACGTGCAGCGGTACGTGCGGCTCTTCGCCACGCCCGTCATCCTCCTTGGTCTTCTCGGCTTCCTCCTCTGGGGCGGCTGGTGGGGCTACAAGAACCTGATGGCACCGATTCCCGAACGTCCGCTGATCCCCTGCGTGACGAAGTCCGTCGGTCCGTCGCTGAAGTCGAAGGACGTGCAGGTGCGCGTCCTCAACGGTGGTTACCGCACCGGTCTCGCGGGCCAGGTCGGCACGACCCTGAAAGCTGCGGGCTTCAACGTGATCCGCACCGGGAACACTGACGAGCGGATCAAGGCCACGGTCATCGTGGGCGCGTCCGCCGACAACCCCGAAGTGAAGCTCGTGCTCAGCTACTTCAAGAAGGCCACGGTCAGGCCCGACGGACGCGCCGACCACACCGTCGACGTGCTCGTGGGCAACGCGTTCGGCGGCATGAACCCGTCCGCGAAGCCCTCGATTGCCGTGCCGGACGGTCAGGCGTGCCTTCCGTCGCCCACTGGCGGCGCCACCGTCTCAACCAGCGCGTCGGCTTCCGTGACGCCCTCCGCGACACCCTCCCGCTGACTTCTGCCCGGACTCCGAACTACTCGGCCCGGACGCCCTTCCAGCGCGCCAGCCGACCTCCGCGTCCGATCTCGGTCAGACGCGTCTCGACGATCCTGCGTCCTTCCTTCGGGGTGACGATGAGGAGTTCGTCGTGGGCGCGAAGGACGTCGCGTCCGTTCGGTGCGAACGACACGCCGGCCCGGATGATCAGGCTGACCACAGCGTTGACGGGCAGGCGGAGTTCGCTCACCGCCACCCCCGCGAGGCGGGACCCTTCCGGCACGCGGATCTGCAACAGGTCGGCGTTGATCTTGTCGAGGGGCGCGGCCTCGATGTCGACGTCGCTCGCCGCGCTGGGGTCGCTGAGCCCGAGCTTGCGGGCCACCCACGGCAGGGTGGGCGCCTGGACCGCGGTGAAGACCACGACGAACACGAGCACGACGTCGAAGAGGTCGTCCGCGTTGGGCACCCGAGCGGCCATGGGAACAGTGGCGAGGATGATGGGGACCGCACCACGCAGGCCCGCCCACGACAGGAACACTTGTTCGGACGCCGGCACCCTGAACCACGAGACACTCGCGATGACCGACAGCGGACGCACGACGAATGTCAGGAACAGACCGGCCGCCAGGCCCGTCGCAATCGTCGCCCACGTGAGTCGGGACGGGGACGCCAGCAAACCGAGCATCACGAACAAGCCGATCTGGGCGATCCAGCCGATGCCCTCGGCGAACGAGCGGACGGCGTGCCTGTGCGGCAACTGCCCGTTACCGAGAATGAGGGCGCAGATGTAGACGGCGGCGAAGCCCGACACGTGCACGGCGACACCGGTGCCGTACGCGGCCACGGCCCAAGCCAGTGCAGCCAGCGGGTACAGACCGGAGTTCGGGAGCGCGATGCGCCGCATCACGAAGACACCGAGGAATCCCGTCGCCAGGCCCAGGGCAATACCACCCGCCAGTTCGACGACGATCAAGGCGGCCAGCCCGAGCAGTCCCCCGTGGGGTTCGTGGCCCGTGGCGAGTGCGGTCATCGCGGCCACCATCAACACGGTCGGGGCGTCGTTGAGGCCTGATTCCGCCTCGAGTGTCGCCCGCACGCTGGCCGGCAGGGGAAGCCCTCGCAGGACCGAGAAGACGGCAGCCGAATCGGTCGGCGCGGTGATCGCGCCCAGCAGGAAGGACACCGACCACGACAGTGACAAGACGTAATGGCCGAACAGGGCCATCAATCCGATGGACGCGGCGATCCCGATCGTCGCCAGTGCCCCGGCGGGCTTGATCGACCCGCGGATGTTCTCCCACTTCGTCGTCAGGCCGCCTTCGGCCAGGATCACGACCAACGCCGCAAAACCGAGCGAATGGGCGAGTTCCGCATCACTGAATCGGACGCCGAGCCCTGAATCGCCGATGGCCATGCCCAGCGCGAGGAAGAGCAGCAGCGAGGGCAGACCGAAAGTCGATCCCAGTCGTGCCGCAAAGATCGCGACCAGCGCGACGACAGCCCCGATCAGAAGGAGCAGATCAAGGCTGGGCATGTCCCATCCTCCCAGACAACGCGCCGTCGCCAGTAGCGTGGACATGTCACCGAACCGGAGGTCACCATGCTGCTCAACCTCGATCCACTCCTGACCGGACACCTGCTCGCCGTCCTCGACGAGATGGGCCACAGCGACGGCATCGCCGTCGTGGACGCCCACTTTCCGGCCGCCGCCCTGTCCGCACGTCCGTTCATCGACCTGCCGGGGATCGGTGCGCCACGCGTCCTCAAGGCCATCTGCAGCGTCCTGCCCCTCGATGACGAACCCGCCCTCGACCTGATGGCGTCCCCGGGCCCTGACCTGACCTCGGTGCAGTCCGACCTCGTGGCGACCGCCGGTCTGGACCGGAGTCAGGTGCGCGAACTCGGACGCCAGGAGTTCTACGACGAGGCCCACGCCGCCTACGTCGTCGTGCGCACCGGTGAGGTGCGTCCGTTCGGGAACGCCATCGTCCGCAAGGGTCTCTGCCCGACACCTGCAGAGGCTTAGGGCCTATCCGACCGAGCCCAACGCGAGCGGCAGGACCGAGCTCGCCCCGGCACGCCTCAGCAGGCGTCCGGCGACGGTCATGGTCCAGCGCGAGTCGACCAGGTCGTCCACGAGGAGGACCGGACCCTCGAGTGCAGCCAGCCGTTCGGCCATCTCAGGAGGCACCGCGAATCGATCCCACACGTCCCGGACGCGGTAGGCGCTGTTCGTCGAACCCCTCAGCCGCTCAGCCTTGCCCGTCAACTGCAGTGGGCCGAGCAGTTCGAGGCGTCCGGCGGACGCGATGCCGCTGGCGAGCGAACTGACCAGCCCCGGGCGTCCAAGGCTCGGCACCCAGACCACTGCAACCGGACGCGTGGTCCAGTCCCACTCCTTGAGGACGCGCAGACACGCGCGTGCGAGGTCGGGCGGCACGTCCGCGTCCACCGGGTTGCCGTGGACGTCCGCAGCGAACAGGTCGCGCAGCGGACCACCCCAGCCCAGGTCTGACAACCGGGCCACCACCCGGCCCTCGGCGACCAGTTCGTCGGGCGAGATCTTGCCCCTGACGGCAGCGCCGTCAGCCCGGACACCCAACGAGTCAAGTCCGTTCGGCCACAACGCACGCGGAGCGAGGGGGACGCCGACCCGGTCGAGGGCCGACTGGGCACCCTGGCTCGCCTCGAGCGTGACCTCGGTCGGGTACCACGGGCCGGCGCAGACGTCGCAGCGTCCACAGGCAGCGGCGTGCGGGTCATCGAGTTCACCGGTGAGGAACGCCATCCGGCAGTCGTCGAGTTGCTCGTAGGCCAGCATGGCCCGCTGCTCGTGCTGTCGAGCGGCAGCGATGCGGCCGTAGCGGTCGGCGTCGTAGGTCCAGGCCGAGCCGGTCGAGACCCACCCACCCGACACGGACTCGACCGCACCATCGACGGCCAGCACCTTCAGGAGCAGTTCGAGCGGACCCCGCTTGATGTCGACGCGCGCTTCCAGCGCGGCCACTGACAGGGGCTTGTCGGCATGGGCGAGGGCCGCGAGTGTCGCGTCCGCCCTGGCCTGGGTGGGCATCGCGTTGGTGGCGAAGTAGTGCCAGATGGCGTGGTCTTCAGTGCCGGGGAGCAGGAGCACGTCGGCGCTGTCGGTGGCGCGGCCGGCGCGTCCGACCTGCTGGTAGTACGCGACGGGCGAACTGGGGGCACCCAGATGCACAACGAAGCCGAGGTCAGGCTTGTCGAAGCCCATGCCGAGGGCCGACGTGGCGATCAGCGCCTTGACCTCGTTGCGCTTGAGCGCGTCTTCGGCGGCGACGCGCTCGGCCGGGTCGGTGCGTCCGGTGTAGGGGAGGACGCGGTGACCGGCCCTGGCCAGGAGGGACGCGGTGTCTTCCGCCGCAGCGACGGTCAGGCAGTAGACGATGCCGCTGCCTGGCAGGTCGCCCAGATGCTCCGAGAGCCACGCCAGGCGGCGCCAGGGCGTCCCCAGTTCGAGGACGCCCAGGCGCAGCGAGTCGCGCGCCAGCGCACCTCGCAACGTGAACACCTCATGCCCACCGGCCGCCATCTGCTCGGCCACGTCGTCGACGACCCTGGCGTTGGCCGTGGCCGTGGTCGCCAGCACCGGGACGCGGTCGGGCAGGGCTGCGATCAGGTCTCGGATCCGCCGGTAGTCGGGCCGGAAGTCGTGCCCCCAGTCGCTGATGCAATGGGCCTCGTCGATGACCAGCAACCCACAAGACGCGACGAGTCGCGGCAGCTGCTCCGCGCGGAACCGGGGGTTGACCAGGCGTTCGGGCGATACGAAGAGCACGTCGACGGCGTCCGCATCGAGGAGCCCTTCGACAGTTCGCCACTCGGTGACGTTGGCCGAGTTGATCGCCGCGGCCCGAACGCCGGCCCGCTCGGCAGCGGCGACCTGGTCGCGCATGAGTGCCAGCAGTGGCGACACGATGAGCGCGGGACCCGAGCCCGCCCGGCGCTGCAGGAGCGCGGCGATGAAGTACACCGCTGACTTGCCCCACCCGGTGCGCTGGACGACAAGGGCGCGTCGGTGCTCGGCCACGAGTGCCTCGATGGCCTCGTACTGCCCGGGGTGGAATTCTGCGTCGGGATTGCCGGTGAGCGCGCGCAGGATCCCGATCGCCTCGTCGCGCAGACCCACGGTGGTGCGTTGCACCGCTTGGGCGGGCTCACCGCGTCCACGGTCACGCTGCCGGTGCCCACGCGACACGGGCGCACTCGCCCACACCTCGTCGAGGTCGTCGGGCGGGAGGCTCTCAAGGTCGGGCGGTGGCTCGTCCAACCAGTCCGGGGGCTGCGTCATGTCGACCACCCTCCCATCCCGCTGTGACACTTTCTGCACGCCCGGACCCGTGACCGACGGCCCAGCCCCGAAACGCCGGGAACCGCGCGTCCCTGATGGGATCGCGCGGCTCCTCATGGCGGTGACGGAGGGATTTGAACCCTCGGTGGCTTGCACCACACTCGCTTTCGAGGCGAGCTCTTTCGGCCGCTCAGACACGTCACCGCCGACAACTCTAACGAGTGGGCAGGGGGTGGCGCCAATCGGTGTCAGCGTCCGAAGAAGTCACGCAGGAGCACCGCGCACTCGTCGGCCCGGACACCGGACGTCACCTCGGGACGGTGGTTGAGCCGGGGATCACGGACGACGTCGAACAGGGACGCGATCGCGCCGGCCTTGTCATCGAACGCGCCGAAGATGATGCGCTCGACCCTGGCGAGCACGCTGGCACCCGCGCACATCGTGCACGGTTCGAGGGTGACCACCAAGGTGCACCCGTCCAAGCGCCACTCCCCCACGACCGCGGACGCCCGCCGCAGCGCCAGCACCTCGGCGTGCGCGGTCGGGTCACCGGTCAGTTCGCGCTCGTTCCCGGCGGACGCGATCACGCGTCCGGTCGGGTCGAGGACGACCGCGCCGATCGGGACGTCACCATGATCGGACGCCGACCCCGCCGCCTCGAGCGCGAGGCCCATGGCCTCGTCCCAGCGACTGCCCACGGACGTCAGATCTCGTCGATCGCCCGACCGAAGGGGACGCCGAACTTGACCTTCTCTGCCACCTGGGCAGCGAGGACGTCAGAATCTTCCTCGAGGTTGCCCGCCAGCGACACGAGGTCGAACTCGCTGAGGCCCTGGTCGGCGAGGATCTCGAGATCGCCGATCGGCTCGGGATCGTCATCGGGATCGGCAACTTCGAGGCCCAGGTAGTCGACGACATCGCGGGCCAACGGCCAGTCGTTCGCCGCCACGCCGTCGGAGCAGAAGACCTGGACGTTGCGTCCGCGCACCCGGCAGATCACGAAGAACTCACCTGCGACCGAGACCAGAGCCGTGGCGCCGGCGTCGCCTGGGATGCGAGCCAGCTGGTTGATGAGTTCGTCGAGGTCGTTGGCCAGCTGCTTGGTCATCTCCTGGGCGACGGGCTCCCCGTCCTCACGGTAGAGGGCGACCACGAAGTCGATCTCGTCGTCGGTTGCATCGTCGAGGTCATCGAAGTCGTCGTCATCATCTTCGTCGTCATCATCTTCGTCGTCTTCGTCGTCCGACTCGTCGTCGTCTGACTCGTCCGACTCATCGTCGTCGTCCTCGTCGTCGGAATCCTGGGCGCGCTCGACGTCGTCGTCATCGAACTCATCGATGTCTTCGGTCAGCGGGGAGGCGTCTTCGTCACGATCCTCGGGTCGGAATGCTTCCAGCTCGTCGTCGTACGTGCTCACAGCGCGCTCCTTGGATTGTCGAACAGTCTCCATCGTCCCAGATCCTGTGGGGTTGGCAACCCGCGGCGCTGAACCTCGGCTGCAGGGTGGGGCTCAGGCCACCCACACACCTCCCCCGGGCGCCCTCCGGCCAGATGTGGGGAATTTTGACCATTTTGGGCACTTTTCTGCGACGGGGGCGCGTCCAGACCCACATGTGATCGGACGGTCCACTCTCACGGCCAGCCGCGGGCGGGGGCGGCCGCCCGAGCGTCCGGATCGCCCGTGTGCGAAGGTTGGTCCGTGGAACTGCGCGTACTCGACCATCCCCTCGTCTCCCACAAGCTCAGCCACCTGCGCGACCAGGAGACCGACTCACCGACCTTCCGCTCCCTCGTGGGCGAACTGGTCACCTTGCTCGCCTATGAGGCGACGCGCGAAGTGCGCGTCGAACCCTGCGAGGTTCTCACCCCCGTCGCCACGGCCCCCGGCGTCCGCCTGCAGCGTCCCTACCCGCTGGTGGTGCCGATCCTGCGCGCCGGCTTGGGCATGTTGCAGGGCTTCATGACACTCCTGCCGACCGCCGAGGTCGGCTTCGTCGGCATGGTGCGCGACGAAGAGACCCTCGAACCCTTCACCTACGCCGAGCGCCTGCCGAACGACCTGTCCGGACGCCAGTGCTACGTGCTCGACCCGATGCTCGCCACCGGTGGTTCCCTGGGTGGGTGCGTCCGATTCCTGGTCGATCGCGGTGCTGACCACATCACCTGCATCTGCCTGATCGCCGCCCCCGAGGGCATCGAGAACTTCCGTGGGCTCGTGACCGACCTCGGCGTGCCGTGCACGCTCGTCGTGGCCGCCGTCGACGACCACCTCAACGAGCAGGGCTACATCGTCCCCGGCCTGGGGGACGCGGGCGACCGCCTCTACGGGCTGACCGACTGACGTTCGTCAGGGCCCTGCGAACCTTGTCAGAGTTCCTGGGGACGCTCGTCCCGCACGAGTTCCGGTGACACCTTCGAGTCGATCTTTGTCGGGTCGAGGGACCCCGTGATCGTGGGCTTGAAATCCTCGCCCAACTGCTGCATGGCCAGGCGTCCGACCATCTGCTGGTGCGTGGTGACACGCTCGGCCCGGCTGCGTCCGGCAAAGGCGTAGCCCCAGTGGAGCAAGGTCGAGACCTGCGCCTTGAATCCCACGATGTAGAGCAGGTGCAGGCCCAGCCAGGCCGACCAGGCCGGGAACCCCGTCGCCTCGATGTTGCCGGCCTTCATGACCGCACCGAAGCGGCTGATGACCGCCATCGACCCTTTGTCCTTGTAGCTGAACGGCGTGGTGACCGGGTGGCCTGACAGCTCGCCCTTGATCTTCTTCGCGACGTACTCCGCGGACTGGATCGCCACCTGCGCGACGCCCGGCAGGTTCTCGAAATTCATCATGTCGCCGAGCACGAACACCTCGGGATAGCCCAGGACGCTGCAGTCGGGCTCGACGATGACGCGTCCGGAGCGGTCGACCTCGGCCTCCGACTGGTCGGCGATGGCCTTGCCCAACGGGCTGGCCTGCACACCCGCCGCCCACACCTTGCAGCCGGCCTCGATGCGCTCGGTGGTGCCGTCCTTGTACTTGACGGTCAGGCCGTTCGCGTCCAGGTCGGTGACCAACGCGCCAAGCTTGACCTCGACGCCGATCTCCTCCAACTCGCGCTTGGCCTTCTCGGAGAGCTTTCCGCCGAAGGGCGCTAGCACCTTGTCGGCACCGTCGAGGATCAGGACGCGGGCCTTCGTCGAGTCGATCTCGCGGTAGTCGTTGCGGGTGGTGTGCGCGGTGAGTTCGCGGATCTGACCGGCCATCTCGACGCCCGTGGGGCCGGCGCCGACCACGACGAAGGTCATCAGGCGCTCGCGCTCGGCAGGGTCGTCGGTGAGTTCGGCCATTTCGAGCGACCCGAAGATACGGGCGCGGAGTTCGAGGGCGTCATCGATGGTCTTCATGCCCGGCGCGAAGACCGCGAAGTGGTCGTTGCCGAAGTACGACTGGCCCGCCCCGGCTGCGACCACGAGGTAGTCGTACTTGATGAAGCTCACGTTGCCCAATGCCTCGGCACGCAACTTCTTCGTCGCGAGGTCGATGTCGGTGACCTCGCTGAGCAGGACGCGGGCGTTCTTCTGGTGCTTGAGAATCTCGCGATTGGAGGGGGCGATCTCGCCGGGCGACAGGATGCCGGTGGCCACCTGGTAGAGCAGGGGCTGGAACAGGTGGTGGGCGGTCTTCGCGACCATGACGACGTCGACGTCGGCGTCCGCCAGGGCCTTGGTGACGAACAGTCCCCCGAAACCGGAACCGATGACGACAACGCGGGGACGGGTGGTGGTGGGGGTCATGGCGCCTCCTGAAGGGTGTCCTCCATCGTAGCTTTCGGAGGTGATCCACCGGGGGGATCCGTCAAGCCGGACTGGCCAACCCCTCGACCGCCTCAGCGCCCGGAAGCCGCAGCAACTCGGACGCGTCGAGCACCAGCTTCGACGTCCGCCGCCCGGCGCCGATGCAGACCTGTCCGGCCGCCAGGACGCGCGGGTCGATCCACAGGGGCATGCCCTCCGGGAGCCCGACCGGGGTGATCGCGCCGTACTCCATGCCGGTGGTCGAGACGGCCCAGTCCATCGGCGCGAAGGAACACTTCCGGACGTCCAACCGCCGCCTGACAAGGTTGTTCACATCGACCTTCGTCGTCGCGAGGGCGAGGCAGGCGACGGCCTTCTCGGTGTCGGCCCGGCGTCCGAGGATGATGACGCAGTTGGCCGAGTTCTCGAGCGGAAGGTTGTACGCCGCGCACAGCGCGGCCGTGTCGGCGAGGTCGGGGTCGATCTCGAAGACCTGCGCCGACGGGACGCTGGGGAGCGCCGCGGTGACGGTCGGGGCCAGGAATTCGGGATGGTGGGCGGCGGGCGCCAGGTCGCAGTGGTCGAACACGGGGCCATGGTAGGCGCGGTCGCCGCCTTCTGATTCCCGTGCCCACGTGGTTCACTGCTCAGATTGCACTTCCACCCTGAGGAGATGACATGACCAACGTCCATACGTGCTTGTGGTTCAACGGACAGGGCCGACAGGCGGCCGAGTTGTACACCTCGCTCGTCCCCGGATCGTCGATCACCGGGGGCACGCCCAACCCGGGCGATCCTGCCGGGGAGCCGCTCGTGGTGGAGTTCACCCTCGGTGGCCAGAAGTACCAGGCACTGAACGGCGGGCCGGACTTCACACTCAACGAGGCTGCGTCCATCGTGCTGACGTGCCCGACCCAGGAAGAGGCCGATCGCTACTGGGACGCACTGACCGCCGACGGAGGCGAGGAGAGCATGTGCGGCTGGCTGAAGGACCGCTTCGGGCTCAGCTGGCAGATCCTGCCGCAGCCGGCGCTCGACCTCTTCGCCGATCCCGACCCCGAGGTCGTCGCCAAGGCCATGCAGGCGATGTTCACGATGCGGCGGCTCGACTCGGACGAGATGGCGAGGGCGGCAGGCAAGGCCTGAGGGCTCGGGGGCGGTTCGGGTCCGGGTCCCGGGCCGGCGGGTTTCCCTGCGCAAGCAAGGAAACCGCCCGCCCAGGCCCCCTTTCGGGGCGGATTCGCTGCAGAAGCAAGGAAACACACCGGACGCCGCCGGGCGTGCGTCCCTCCCCTGCGGGTTTCCCTGCGCAAGCAAGGAAACCGCCCGCCCAGGCCCCAATCCGGGGCGAATTCGCTGCAGAAGCAATGAAACACACCGGACGCCGCCGGCCGTGCGTCCCTCCCCTGCGGGTTTCCCTGCGCAAGCAAGGAAACCGCCCGCCCAGGCCCCAATCCGCGGCGCGTTCCTGCATGCGTCCGCAACCCCCGCCGAACCGCCGGCCTCAGGACAACTCGGGCTCGGGCTCCGCCTCGGGATCAGGCTCCCGTTCGGCGAACAACGGTTCCGGTTCCGCACCCGCCTCGGCCTGGGGCTCGGGAGTGCCGGCCTCCGCCACCACCTCCGGTTCCGCACCCGCCTCGGCCTGGGGCTCGGGAGTGCCGACCTCCCACGAGGAGCCGGGCGGCGGTGGGCTCGTGTCGGAGTAGTCGGGCTCGGGCACCTGCTCGGCGCCGGCAGCGTCCTCTCCCCTTCGAGCCCCCTCGACGCCCTCCTGCACAGCCTCGCCCAGGTTAGCGACGAGACTGCTCGTGGACTCCTGCGTCTCGGGTGGCACGTCAGCCCGGTCCAGCAGCGCGTCCGGGATGCCCGGCTGCATCAGCGGCACCGCCGCGGCCAACCCCAGCAGAAAGCTCTTCCCGGCCCCGGTCATCCCGCTCCTCTGGTCCTGGGTGGTGCGAAGGTGAACAGGAAGGGTGGCCCTGTGGGAAGACCGACGACGGCCTGCCCGACTCCCAGTCCGGACAGGTCCCAGTCCTCGATCACCGAACCGTCGATCAACTGCTCCCCGAGCCCGCGGGTCTTCACCGCCCCGTCGAACCGCAGCAGGGTGCGATTGAGACCGAAGCGCCCGCGGACGAAGTCGCGGCTGGGCTGGTCGTACAGCCTGAAGGCGAAGACGCTTCCAAAGCCGGCAAGAACGCTGTTGCCCCGGCCCTCCCCGTAGAGGTGCATGATCTGGCTGGCATTCTGCGTCCCCACGACGAAACGCAACCCCAAGGAGCGTCCGTAGTTCAGGGCGGCATCGAGATGCGCAAGCTTCGGCAGGAGGGCGAACTCGTCGAGGATGAAGAAGACGCGCCCGCCGGTGCGCTCGCGTCCGAGTGCCTCCTTCAGCGCGATGTCGAGCAGGGTGCGGTAGACAGGCGCCAGAGTGGCGCCTCGGGCAACGTCGTACTCCAGGAAAAGGGCCCGCCCGCCCTTCTCGCGCACGAAGGAGCGCACCGAGAAGTCACCGCGCCGCTTGAACTCGCCACCGAAGACCTGCCGGATGGCCTGCTGCAGGAAGATCAGCACCGAATTGGTGGTGTTCGAGTCGTCCCGGGCAATGTACTGCAGCGTTCCCCGCAGATCGGGATGCTGCTCGATGGCCGCCCGCATCTGGGCGACGGTCAAGCGGTCACCCATCCCCCGGAGGTCGATGTTCGAGTAGTCCTTACCGGAGCGCTGGTAGGCGACGATCAGCGCCGCCAGCAGGTCGGACGCCATCGCGGTCCAGATGCGGTTGTTCGCCCCCGCCGCCTCGTCCTGATCACCGATGAGGGACGCGGTGAGTTCCGTCACGTCCTCCAGGAGTTCGTCCGGCCGTGTCCCGTCGAGTTCGCGGAAGAGGTTCCAGCGGGTGGACCCGGGGAACACAGGGCCGCCGGCCGAGACACTCAGGTCGCCGGGGCGGTGGAAGCGTTCGATGTAGTCCCCCTTCGTGTCGAGGAAGACGAACACATCCTGGGGCAGGGCGGACGCGCGGAGAGAGTCCACCAGAGCGGTCATTCCGACCGTCTTCCCGGAGCCGATGCCCCCCACGAACAGCACGTGCCGGCCCAAGGTGGCGTCGTCGAACCCGATCGAGGCGCCACCGGTCCCCTGGACTCCCGACGTGGGCTCGGCGGCTCCCGCGTAACCGTGGAGGGGGATGACACATGCCCCCTGAAGCACTTCAGGCGCATACATGACGGCTCAGTTCGGGGTGGCGAGGAGGGGAGTGGTCACTCGCCCCCCATCACGCCCCGGCTCTGCAGGTCGAGGATGAGTGCACCCAACTCGTCGTAGATGGCTTCCGCGGACGCGGGCTCGA
>CALKHV010000193.1 GCA_937988865.1 uncultured Propionibacteriaceae bacterium
GGACGACCCGGTATCGTTCGCGGACGTGACCAACTTCTCTGAGGCCGATCAGGCCGGTTTCTTCGGACGTTTCGGCGGCGCCTACCTGCCGCCCCACCTCGTGCAGCCCGTCGCCGAGGTGAAGGCCGCCTACGAGGAGGCGCGCAACGACCCTGCGTTCATGGCCGAGTACGCCCACCTGTTGAAGGCCTACGTCGGACGCCCCTCACTGCTCCACTACGCCGAGAACCTCACCGCCCACCTCGGCGGGGCGAAGGTCTACCTCAAGCGCGAAGACCTGAACCACACCGGCGCGCACAAGATCAACCACTGCCTGGGCGAGGGCCTGCTGGCCCGCCGCATGGGCAAGAAGAAGCTGATCGCCGAGACCGGTGCCGGACAGCACGGCGTGGCACTGGCCACGGCCGCTGCCCTCCTCGGGCTGGAGTGCGAGATCCACATGGGCGCCATCGACGTCGCCAAGCAGCACCCCAACGTGGTGCGCATGCAGTTGCTGGGCGCCAAGGTCGTCACGGTCACCGAGGGCGGCGCGTCCCTGAAGGAGGCCGTCGACTCGGCCTTCAACACCTACGCCCGCGACTACGAGGACACGTTCTTCGGCATCGGTTCCGTGGTCGGCCCTGACCCGTACCCGTCGATGATCCGTGACTTCCAGGCCATCGTCGGACGCGAGGCCCGCGCCCAGATCCTCGAGGCCGAGGGACGTCTTCCGGACGCACTGGCCGCCTGCGTCGGCGGCGGCTCGAACGCGATGGGGCTGTTCACGGCCTTCCTCGACGACACCGACGTCCACCTCTACGGCGTCGAGCCCGCAGGCAAGGGCGTCGACCACGTCGGTCAGCACGCCGCGACCATGACCACGGGCACCGACGGAATCCTGCACGGCATGGCGACCAAGGTCATCCAGACTCCCGACGGCCAGCCCGGCGCCGTGCACTCGATCGCGTCCGGTCTCGACTACCCGGGCGTCGGCCCGCAGCACGCCTTCCTGCAGGAACTCGGACGCGTGACCTACGTCTCGGCCACCGACACCGAGTGCCTGGACGCCTTCCAGCTGCTCTGCCGCACCGAGGGGATCATCCCCGCGCTCGAGAGTTCCCACGCGGTCGCGTTCGCGATGAAGTTGGCACCGTCGCTGTCGAAGGACGCGATCGTGCTCGTCAACCTCTCGGGACGCGGCGACAAGGACGTCGACTACGTGGCCGAGGTGCTCGCAGCCCAGTGAGTCGCGCGCTCACCCGAGGCTGAGCAGGATCGTCGGCATGACGACGATGGCGATGAGGATCGTGACGCTCGTGATGAAGGCGCTGGTCTCGACGTCGAGGCCCGCCTCCTCGCTGAAGGCCACGGCCATTGACGCCACTGGTGCGAAGAGCAGCATCACGAGCACGAGCTTGATGTCGTGCGAGAAGGGCAGCACGTACCAGGTGAGCAGCGCCAGCGCGATGGCGAACGAGTAGCGCATCGCCAGGTACTTCAGGGCGCGGCGAACCTTGTTGCGATGCAGCCTGATCTCCAACCCGATGCCGATCATGAGCATCGCCATGAAGGGGTTGGCGGCGCCCACAGTGCTGGTGAAGACGATGACCGGGTCAGGGAACCTGAGGTGGGCCGTGCGCATGGTCACGAGCACCAGGTAGGTGACGAAGATCGGTGAGCTGAACACGATCTTGAGGAAGGACGCCACGGTGGTCCTGTTCGTGTGGTCGACCAGGCTCCTGCCCCAGCCGTAGCCGACCCCGGCGGCGCCGAAGGAGTTGCCGACGTCGAACATCGCGGTGTGGACCATGGCCGGTGCTCCCATGAAACCCGAGATGTAGGGCATCGAGAAGGCACCGATGTTGTACGAGCCGGAGTGGAAGATGCCGAAGGCCCGCGCCTTCGGACCGTTCCTGCGGTTGAGCCAGTAGCCGGCCACCTGTTGCCCGACGTTGACGACGAAACCCATCACGACGAGGAACACCAGGGGCAGCGCGATGTCGAAGTTGTTGAAGCTCGTGGCGAGGGCGCACGGCAGGGTGATGCGCAGCACGATCTTGGAGAAGATCGAGAAGTCGGACGCCTTCACCCAGCCCAGTTGCTTGATCCCGTACCCGATCGCAACGATGAGCACGAGGGACAGCGCCTTGATGAGGATGTCGATCACGGAACGGATCTCCTTCAGTGGCGTCCACGGTTCGTGGGAATTCTCCCAGTCGATGGACCTGCGTCCCACGGCGGGGCGGCGTCCGGATCGCGACGTAGCGTGGTGGTCATGAGGATCGAACACGACACCATGGGCACCGTCGAGGTGCCCGACGACCGGTACTGGGGCGCGCAGACCCAGCGGAGCCTGCACCATTTCGACATCGGACGCGACACCTTCGTCTGGGGACGCAGCATGATCCGGGCGCTCGGCGTCCTCAAGCTGGCCGCCGCGCGCGCCAACCGTGAGCTCGGCGAACTCGCACCCGAGGTGGCTGACCTGATCGAACGGGCTGCCGAGGAGGTCGTCCGGGGAGACCTCGACGACCACTTCCCCCTCGTCGTGTTCCAGACCGGGTCGGGGACGCAGTCGAACATGAACGCCAACGAGGTGATCGCCAATCGGGCCAATGAGCTGGCCGGGCGTCCGCTGGGCAGTGGTTCGCCGGTGCACCCGAACGACCACGTCAACCGGGGGCAGTCGAGCAACGACACCTTCCCGACCGCGATGCACCTCGCGATCGTGGCCGACCTGAACCGGCGGCTCTACCCTGCGGTCGAGGGTCTGCGGGACGTCCTGGCGTCCAAGGCAGAGGCATTCGGCGACATCGTCGCCGTCGGACGCACGCACCTGCAGGACGCCACCCCCATCACCCTCGGCCAGGAGTTCGGCGGCTGGGTCGCCCAACTGGACGACGCCCTCGCCGGCGTCCGTTACGCCGACGAACGAGCCCGGGGCCTCGCGATCGGCGGCACCGCCGTGGGTACCGGGCTCAACGCCCACGCCGACTTCGGACGCACGGTCGCCGCCCACGTCACCGAGGTCACGGGGCTCGAGTTCCACCAGGCACCCAACCTGTTCGCGGCGTTGTCGGCGCACGACGCGCTGGCGACGGTCAGTTCAGCCCTGCGGACGCTGGCGATGGCGTGCATGAAGATCGCCAACGACGTCCGCTGGCTGGCGAGTGGGCCGCGCAACGGGATCGGCGAACTGACCATTCCCGAGAACGAGCCGGGATCGTCGATCATGCCGGGGAAGGTGAACCCGACGCAGGCCGAGGCGTTGACGATGGTCGCGACGCGGGTCTTCGGGAACGACGCGACGGTGGGGTTCGCGGCGAGCCAGGGCAACTTCCAGCTCAACGTCTACAAGCCGGTGATCGCTCATGCGGTCCTGGAGAGCATCCGGTTGTTGTCGGACGCCTGCGCGTCGTTCACCGAGCACTGCGCGATCGGTATCGAACCGAATCGGGAGAAGATCGCCGAGAACCTGGCGCGCAACCTCATGGTCGTGACCGCCCTCAACCCCCACATCGGCTACGAGGCGTCCGCGAAGATCGCCAAGCAGGCCCATCGCGAGGGAACGACCCTGCGCGAGGCGGCGCTGACAAGCGGACTTGTCACGGGTGAGGACTTCGACGCCTGGGTGGTGCCGCTCGACATGACGCACCCACGCGAGGCCTGAGCTCCCGGGGGGAGCGTCAGCGGCGGCCGCCGTCGAGTTCGACGGCGTCCGGGTTGGAGCCGCTGCGCTCGTCGCGGTTCAACCCCGAGATGGACGCCATCTCGTCGTCCCCGAGCGTGAAGTCGAACACGTCCAGGTTCTCGACCATGCGCTCGCGGTGCGTCGACTTGGGGAAGACGACGTCCCCCCGTTGCAGGTGCCAGCGCAGCACGACCTGGCTGGGGGTCTTGTCGAGGGCCTCGGCGAGGCGGTTGACGAGCGGATCGGACAGGACGCGTCCACGGGCCAGCGGCGACCACGCCTCGGTGACGATGCCCAACTCGCGGTGCAGTGCCCGCAGCGGTTCCTGCGTCAGGTACGGGTTGACCTCGACCTGGTTCACGGCAGGGACGACGCCGGTCGCGGCGATGATCGCCCGCAGGTGGTCGGCCTGGAAGTTCGAGACGCCGATCTCGCGGACGCGTCCAGTGTCGAGCAGTTCGACCAGCGTGGCCCAGGTGGCCACATAGTCGGTCGTCCGGGGCAGGGGCCAGTGGATGAGGTAGAGGTCGACGACGTCGAGGCCCAGGAGGTCGAGGGAGCGCGCGAAACCCGCGCGGGCGGCCGCGGGTTCGTGGTCGGGATTGTCGAGTTTCGTCGTGACGAAGAGGTCGTCACGAGCCAGACCGGACGCCGAGATCGCCGCCCCCACCTCGCGCTCGTTGCCGTACATGGCCGCGGTGTCGATGTGCCGATAGCCGACCTCGAGCGCGGTCTCCACAACCTGTTGGGTGACGTCCGGCGGAACCTTGTACGTGCCGAAACCGAGTGGGGGAATCAGCGTCCCGTTGGCGAGGGTGAGGG
>CALKHV010000194.1 GCA_937988865.1 uncultured Propionibacteriaceae bacterium
CCGAAAACCGCACGTTGCCCTGCCGACGCAAGGAAACACCCCCCGGGCCAGGACCCCCACCCAGCCGACGCCCGGGGATCAGTCCTTCGCCTCGCGGGCCAGCTTGCCCGGCCACCACATCTTGCGTCCGAGTTCGTGGGTGAGGCCCGGCAACAGCAACGACCTCACCACCAGCGTGTCGAGCAGGACGCCGAACGCCACGAAGAAGCCGATCTGCGCCATGAACACGAGCGGGATCACGAACAGCGCCGAGAAGGTCGCCGCGAGCACCACGCCTGCGCTCGTGATCACTCCGCCGGTGACCGCCAGACCGATCAGTGCGGCCTTGCGCGTCCCGTGTTTCGGTGTCTCTTCCCTCACCCGGGTCATCAGGAAGATCGAGTAGTCGACGCCCAGCGCGATCAGGAAGACGAACGCGTACAACGGCGTGGAGGGGTCGGAGTTGGGGAACTTGAACACGTGGTTGAAGACCAGTGCCGAGACGCCCAGCGTGGCTGCGAACGACAGGATGTTGGCGAGCATCATCACGATCGGTGCCACCAGCGCCCGCAGCAGCAGGATGAGCACGATCAGCACCACACCGATGATCGCCGGGAAGACCACGCGGATGTCTCGCGCATTGGCTTTCGCCGTGTCGAGGGTCTCGGCCGACAGGCCGCCCACTTTCAGCCCCGGATCGACCGCACGAGCCGCGTCGCGGACGAGCGCCACCGTGTCCTGGGCGGCGATCGAGGTGGCCGGGTCGTTCAGCGTCCCCTCGACGAGGACGCGTCCGTCGACGACGTTGGGGACGCCCTGGGTCTGAGCGACCGAGGCCTCGGCCACGCCGTCCACCTTCGTCACCGCGTCGATCACCGCGGACGCACTGGCCTCCGGGACCGCGATCGTGAAGGGCGACCCCGACCCGCTCGGGAAGTGCGCGTCCAGCATCTTCTCGCCCTCGACGGCCTGCACCGTGATGCGGAAGACCTCGTCGTTGGCGAGTCCGCTGGCCTTGAGGGTGGGCGCGAACGCGGCCAGCACCAGCAGAATGGCCGTCGTGGCGACCCACGTCGCCCTCGGACGCTGACCGATGAACCGCGCCAGCCGCACCCACACGCCGTTGCCCTCGAGGATGTCTGCGGGGGCGCGGTCGTCGTGGCGGGGAATGCGCGGCCAGAAGACTCGGCGTCCGATCAGGAGCAGCAGGGCCGGCAGGAAGGTGAGCGCACCGAACAGAGCGCCCACGATGCCGATGGCCGAGATCGGCCCGAGTGAACGCGTGCTCGTGACCGACGCCAGGAGCAGGCACAGCAGGCCCAGGATGACCGTGATCCCGCTGGCCGCGATGGGCTCGACCGTGCCACGCCAGGCGAGCTTCATCGCCTGCCAGGTGCTGTCGGTGTGGTGCAGCTCCTCGCGGTAACGCGCCACGACGAGCAGGGCGTAGTCGGTGGCGGCACCGACCACGAGGATGGCGAGAATGCCCTGCGACTGACCCGAGACCTCGAGCGTCCCCCGCTTGGCGAGTTCGTAGACGACCAGTCCGGCCGCCGACAGGCCCATGATGGCCGACGTCAGCACGACGAGGGGGAGTAACGGGCTGCGGTAGACGAGCACGAGGATGACGAAGACGACGACCAGCGCGACGAGGAGGAGGATGCCGTCGATGCCGGCGAAGGCGCGTCCGAAGTCGGCGGCATACCCGCCCGGACCGGTGACGTTCGCGGTCAGGCCGGTGCTGCGGAGCGTGGACTCGACGGCGTCGTCGAGGGAATTGGAGAAGACCGTGATCGCCGACTCGCCGTTGATCTGCCCACCCGCCTTCTCGGCGTCGAGCGTGATCGGGATCATCGCCGCGATGCCGTCCTCACTCGGGATGGCCACCGTCGTCGGGGACGCCAACAGGTCGGCCATGGTGCCGCCCCCCTCCAGCGGGAGAGACGGGATGGACTGGGCGAACGCCTGCAACGCCCCGAGATCAGCCGGGGTGAGTCCCCCGTCGCGGGCGACGATCAGGAACGCGGGCAGGCCCTCGCCCGAGGCGAAGGCCCGCGACTCGATCGCGGCAAGGGAGGATTCGGTGTCTGCGGGCAGGAAGGCGCCCGCGCCGTTCTCCTGGAGGCCGGAGAGCTTGCCGAGGCTCTGACCGCCGACGGAGCCGAGGCCGAGCCATGCCAACACCACGAGGAGGGCGGCGATCCGCATCCAGGTCGGGGTGCGGTGAGAGCGCTGTGCAGTGTTCATGCGCCAATCGTGGCAGGGACGCGAGCGCCGATCGCCCGAGCGGGGTCCATCGTCTGGTTGATCTTCGCAGCCACTCCCGAACTCGCGCCCCCGGGGAGCCACAATGCCGCAGCTGCCGAGCTTGGTGCTCCCGGGAACAATGGACGGGTGCACCCCCGACTCCCACTCGTCTGCGCCCTCGTGGCTATGGGCCTGCTCGGATGCTCGGCGGCCGTGAATTCGTCCACCCAGACGCCCGCCACGAGCGAGGCGAGGTCGGCGTCCGACACACCGCGCGCGACGGCGGTTTCGACGCCCGCCCAGACGAGCTCGGCAGGCATCGGACGCAAGGACGCCGCGATGGCCCACCTTCCCGACGCCTCGGGTGGGTACCACGCGATGGGTGGCGTCATGGAGGCGACGATGTCGAGCAGTGCGCTCTACGTCGCCCGCGCAGACGACTCGGTGCAGGTGCTCGCGGTGCTGGTGCGACGTCCCAGTGTCGATGTGAACGAGATCACCAAGGGGCTCAGGCCGCACACCTATGGCATGGCCAAGTGCGGTGCCACCCCGGAAGGCCACTTCTGCTACCTGCAGTTGCTGGGCGGCTTCCTCAACCTCACGGCGCCCGATTCGGTCCCCGTCGACCAACTGGCTGCCCTCGCCGGCGAGCTGTACGACGGCTTCTGAGCCCACCCGTAGACTGGGCCGGTGAGTCGACGAGACGGCGTCCGGGATCGTGCGCGAGCCCTGACGGTCCCCTTCATCGCCTTCGTTCTCTATTCCGTGTATGCACTGAGCCGCTATTCCCAACTGCTCACGGCGGGCTACGACCTCGGCATCTTCGACCAGGTCGTGCGCGACTACTCGCGCTTCCGCGCCCCTCTCGTGCCGCTGAAGGGCGACCACTACAACATCCTGGGCGACCATTTCCACCCGATCCTCGCGCTTCTCGCGCCGCTCTACTGGGTCTGGGACGACGCCCGCGTCCTCCTGCTGGCCCAGGCCGCGGCGATCGCTGTGTCCGTGGCGATCGTGGGGGCGTTCGCGAGACGACACCTGTCCGGACGCTGGGTCACGCTGCTGACGATCGGGTATGCGTTCGGCTGGCCGATCCAGGCGATGGTCGACTTCGACTTTCACGAGGTGGCGCTGGCGGTACCACTGTTGGGGTGGGCGATCGACGCGCTCGACCGCAAGGCGTGGGTGCCGTTCACCGTGGCGTGCCTCTTCCTGCTCGCCACGCGCGAGGACATGGGCGTCATCGTGGCCCTGCTCGGGATGGTCGCCCTCGGACGTGGCCTGCGTCCACCCAGGACGCGTGGGCTGGCGGTGGCGGGGGCCGCAATGCTTGTCATCGGACCGCTGGTCTACCAGGCGGTCACGGCCTGGGTGCTGCCGCACTTCTCACCCACCGGCACCTTCGCCTACTGGAGCTATGAGGCGCTCGGCCCGGACGCCGCCGGCTCGATCGAGTTCATGGTGCTGCACCCCGTCCGGACGATCGCCATCTTCCTGACGCCGATGCAGAAGACCGAGACGCTCCTGCTGCTCTTCGCCCCCGTGCTCTTCCTGTGCCTGCGCTCCCCCTACGTGATCGCCGTGCTGCCCCTGCTGGCGCAGCGCTTCTTCTCGTCGAGGGAACTGATCTGGCGTGCGCGTTTCCACTACAACGCACCGGCCTGGATCATCCTCGTCCTCGCCGCGATCGACGGCGCGTCCCGCTTCGGGCCCGACCTCGGACCCAAGCTGAAGAAGGCCCTCGCGGTGACGATGGCGACGGTCGCCATCGTGGGCACCGTGGCGGGGCTGACCCTGTTCCCGATGCGGAGAGTGGTCTACGGGTTGGCGTTCCGGACGACGCCCCACATGGTCGACCAGCGAGCGATCCTGGTCCACATCCCCGAGAACACGTGCGTCGAGGCGGACGACCGACTGGCCGTCCACCTCACGCACACGAATCGCGTCTCACTGCCGACGATCCCGAAGGGGGACTCCGACTTCGTCGCGCTCGACCTCTCCCAGCTCGAGGTCGGCTTCCCGCTGCCGTCCCCCCACGAGGTGGCCGAACGACTGGACGCGAAGGGCTACACGGTGGTGTTCAGCCAGGGTGCGATGCGGCTGTACCAGCGTCCGGGGTATTCAGGCCCCCGCCCCGAGTGCGAACCCTGAGCGAAGTCGGCCGTAGCCCCAGCGCTAGGCTCCTCGGCGGGCGTGCCTCCCGGCCGCCAGCAGGTGGCGGCTGACCACGGAAGGGCTGGATATGCGCGAAGACACTTCAGGACGACGTCGGTTGCCGGGAGTGTTGACGCGCGCGATCGCGCTCATGGTCATGCTCCTGCTCACCACGGCCTCGCTCGGCACCGCAGCGCCCGCGGCGTCGGCGACGATCGTTGGCGAGGCCACGGGATGGGGTGCTCGCCCCGCGAGTTCTCCGCCGAAGGGTCTGACCGGCGTGACTGGGATCGCGGCGGGAGCGTCCCACACTCTGACACTCGGCGAGGACGGCACCGTCGATGTCTGGAGCGACCCGATCTACATCGAGGTCCGGGTACCCGACGGCCTCTCCGGGGTGACCGCGGTAGCCGCCGCGTCCACCCACAGCATGGCACTCAAGTCCGACGGCACGGTGGTCGCCTGGGGCGGCATGAGGACAGGTCATACGATCACGCCCCCAGGCCTGACGGGCGTGACCGCAATCGCAGACGGGGCCTCCTTCTCTCTCGCGCTGACGTCCGATCGCACGGTGGTCGCATGGGGCGCCAACTACGCCGGCCAGACGGATGTACCGGCCGATCTGTTCGAGGTGACCGCGATCTCGGCCGGTCCGGGCTTCGGCCTCGCACTCACCTCCGCCGGCACGGTCGTCGCCTGGGGTGACAACACCTATGGACAGACGAGCGTGCCCGAAGGGTTGTCAGGAGTGACCGCGATCGCCGCCGGCGAGAGCTTCAGCCTCGCGTTGAAGGCTGACGGCACAGTCGTCGCCTGGGGCTCCGACAGCGGCGGCACGATGACCGTCCCGGCGAGCCTGTCCGGGGTGACCGCGATCGCCGCCGGCGAGGGCCATGCCCTCGCGCTGAAGGGTGACGGCACGGTCGTCGCATGGGGATTCAACTTCAGGGGCCAGACGAGTGTTCCAACCGGCCTCGCCCACGTGACCACGATCGCAGCCGGACGCAGCGAGAGCATGGCGCTCACGGACGCGGGCACGGTCGTCGCGTGGGGCGCGGGCAACTTCGGGCAAGCTGATCCGCCTCCAGACCTGTCGGGGGTAGCTGCCATTGCTGCAGGGCACGACCACAGTCTCGCGCTCAGGAGCGACGGCACGGTCGTTGCCTGGGGCTACAACTCAGTGGGACAGGCGAGCGTTCCGAGTGGCCTGTCAGGGGTGACCGCGATCACCGCCGGTGAGGGCTTCAGTCTGGCCCTGAAGTCCGACGGCACAGTCGTCGGCTGGGGTGACAACTCGCTCGGTCAGACGGCGGTCCCCGAGGGCTTGTCCGGGGTGACTGCGATCGCCGCCGGACGCGACCATGGCATGGCGCTCACGTCCGCCGGCAAGGTCGTTGCCTGGGGGCCCTGGGGGTTGACTCGCGTGCCGACCGGCCTCTCGGGGGTGACCGCGATCTCCGCAGGGGTGTGGCACAGCCTCGCTCTGAAGGCCGACGGCACGGTCGTGCAGTGGCGTCAGTTCGGC
Organism: uncultured Propionibacteriaceae bacterium; assembly: GCA_937988865.1. Taxonomy (GTDB): domain Bacteria; phylum Actinomycetota; class Actinomycetes; order Propionibacteriales; family Propionibacteriaceae; genus CALKHV01. Next base: position 5,906 of record CALKHV010000194.1, read on the forward strand.
CAGGGCGGGGCCGATGTGCCTGCGAGCCTCACCGGAGTGGTCGCGATCGCTGCTGCGACGTACCACAGCCTTGCCCTCACGTCCGACGGCACGGTTGTGGGGTGGGGCGGTAACTCCATGGGCGAACTCGACATTCCGGTCGGCCTCTCCGGCGTGATCGCCATCGCCGCCGGCGAGCACCACAGCCTTGCCCTCAAGTCTGACGGAACCGTCGTGGCCTGGGGCTTGAATGACCTCCATCAGGCCGACGTACCTGTTGACCTGAACGGGGTGGCGGCAATCGCCGCCGGTGGCACCCACAGCCTCGCCCTGCGGGGCCTCCTGACTGCCACCCCGACGCCGACGATCACTGGCGTCACGAGGGTGAGCGGCATCCTGAGCGCAACGTCCGGCACCTGGACCCCGTCGCCAGTGAGCCTGAGCTATCAATGGCGGCGCAACGGGGCAGCCATCGCGGCCGCGACCAGATCCAGCTACACGTTGGCCACCGCCGACCTCGGCGCGAGGATCAGCGTCACGGTGACAGGATCAAAGCCTGGTTACACGACCATTGCCAAGACCTCGGGGTCGACTGCCGCAATCACGGCGGCAGCCCCTCTGACGGCCACCCCGACCCCGACGATCACCGGCATCACGAGGGTGAGCGGGATCCTGACGGCCCGACCAGGCACCTGGTCCCCGTCGCCGGTCACCCTCACCTACCAGTGGCGGCGCAACGGGGCACCCATCACCGGAGCAACGAAGCCCACGTACACACTGGCCGCGTCCGACCTGGGAAGCCGCCTGACGGTGACAGTCAGGGGATCCAAACCCGGATACAAGCCCGTGTCAAAGTCCTCTGCAGGAACTGTGGCGATCACCAGCGCGGCCTCGCTGACCGCCACTCCCACCCCGACGATCAGCGGAACCACCCGGGTTGGGTACGTGCTGACCGCCCGTCCGGGCACTTGGTCGCCGGCGCCGGTCACGTTGAGCTATCAGTGGCGCCGCAACGGGGCACCCATCACGGCCGCGACGAGGGCCACCTACACCCTCGCCACTGCCGATCTGGGAGCCCGGATCACGGTGACGGTCAAGGGATCCAAACCCGGGTACAAGACGTCGACGAGGACGTCCGTGGCCACCACGTACGTCACCAGGTGACCTGACGCAGCAGGCGTTAGGCCCCTCGTCGCGGACGTCCGTCCAGCTCGTGGAGCGTGTGCCCAGCTGACTCGGCAGCCGCAGCGTCCACGAGGTCGTCGGTGATGGTGTGGCGCCCGACGATGATGTCGTCCTCGCCGGCCGCGGCGTCCCGTTCGGCGATCTGTGCGTGGGCCGACTGGCTCGACAGCGTCAGGTTGGGCAGGAAGGCGAGGATCAGCACCCCGAAGGCGCAGACCAGCGCGCCGAGCAGGAACACCAACGACATCGACTCGCTGAACCCCACCTTGATCGGATGGCTGAAGACCGGGGCCAGACGGGTGAGCACCGAGGTGTCCTGCAGCAGGCCGCTGATGGCGTCCCCGGCTGAACCCAGCGACTTCACGAAGGCGAGGTTGTCGGGATTGGCGAGGATCACCGGATCCTTGGTGGCGGCCTGGAACTCAGGCGTCGCCGCCGCAGTCTGGAATGCCGTGGCGATGTTCCCGGGGAGGCGGTCGAACAGCACCGACAGGAAGACCGCGACACCGAGCGTGCCACCGATCTGACGGAAGAACGTCGCGGACGCCGTCGCCATGCCGATCTCGCGCGGGTCGACGGACGCCTGCACCGCGAGGGTCAGGGGCTGCATCGTGTTGCCCAGGCCGAGGCCGAAGATGAACATCCAGATCATGACCTGCCACAGGGGGGTGTCTGCGGTGATGCGGCTGAGGAGCAGCAGGGCCGTGACCATGAGGCTGATGCCGATGATCGGGAAGACCTTCACCTTGCCGGTGCGGCTCATCAACTGGCCCGACACGACGGACGCCAGCATGATGCCGACCACCATCGGGAGCATCTGGAAGCCGGATTCGGTCGGCGATGAACCGTGGACGATCTGCAGGTACTGCGGGATGACCATCATGCCGCCGAACATGCCCGAACCCAGGACGAACGAGCCCGAGATGGCGATGGCGATGGTGCGGTTGCTGAAGATCCGCAGGGGGATGAGTGCGTCGTCGCCCATGGCCCGCTCGACGAAGAGGAAGGCGGCGATGCCGAACAGGCCGATGCCGTAGCACGCCCAGGCGGCGGCGGACGTCCAGCCCCAGGTGCGTCCCTGTTCGGCGATGATGAGCAGCGGCACGAGTGCGACGACCAGCGAGACGGCGCCCCACCAGTCGATGCGGGAGTCCTGGCGGTACTGCTTCAGGTGGAGCGTCCGCGTGACGACGATGGCGGCCACGATGCCCAGCGGAACGTTGATGAGGAACACCCAACGCCACCCGGTGATGCCGAGGACGGTGCCGGCGTCGGCGAAGAAGCCACCGATGATCGGGCCCAGGACGCTCGAGGTGCCGAACACGGCGAGGAAGTAGCCCTGGTAGCGAGCGCGCTCACGCGGCGGGACGATGTCGCCGATGATCGCCAGCGCCAGGGAGAACAGGCCACCTGCGCCGAGGCCCTGGATGGCGCGGAAGGCGGCCAGGGAGTACATCGACCACGCGAAGGTGCAGGCCAGCGAGCCGAGCACGAAGATCACGATGCCGGTGAGGAAGAACCTCTTGCGCCCGTAGATGTCGGAGAGCTTCCCGTACAGGGGGGTCGAGATCGTCGAGGTGATGAGGTAGGCCGTCGTGACCCAGGCCTGGGCGGAGTAGCCCTGCAAGTCGTCGGCGATGGTCTTGATCGCGGTCCCGACGACGTTCTGGTCGAGGGCTGCGAGGAACATGCCCATCATGAGTCCGAGCATGATGGTGGTGATCTGGCGGTGGGTCAACTCCCCCGAGGCGGGCAGTGGTGCGGTGGTGGCGGACATGGTTCTCCTGGTGTGTGGCGGTGGGGCAAATGGCTGGCGGACGGGGTCAGGAGGTCTGCGCCGGTCGGCACAGCTCCAGGTAGTCCCGCTCGACGGCATCGCCGAGTCGTTCGAGGTAGGTGTGGAAGGAGCGGATGTCATCGAGCGACCAACCGTGGAGGAAGCCGGCGAACCAGGTGGCCCGCTGTCGGCGCATGCGATCCAGCGAGGCCCTCCCCTCGTCGGTCAACTCGACGACCTGGGCTCGCCGGTCATTGGGATCGGGATGCTTGGTCACGAGACCGAGGCGCGTCAGTTGCGTGACCTGGCGCGAGATGGTCGAGATGTCGGACGCGACCTTCTCGGCGATGATCCCGACCCGAATCGGGCCGGACTCGATGGAGAACAGCAACGGGACATGGGCGATGTCGAGATCGAACTCCTTCAGCGGCGCGTGGTGGCGGTAGGCCTTGAGGAGCTTGGACGCCCGCATGATGGCATTCGAGAGCGCCATGGCCTCGTCCATGTCGAGACCCTCGGGCAGACTGCGTTCGTCATTCATTTGCTTGTATCATACAAATACTTGCGCGAACGGTGCAATCCGGGCGAGCGGCCGGGCGTCCGCCTACAGCGGAAGGCGGCGGAAGATCGGCCCGGGGACGTGCTTGAGCGCGAACATCACCGGCTGGAAGATGCGAGGCGACCAGATGATGCGTCGGTCCGCGTCCACTCCCCTGACGACGTCGGCGGCCACCTGGGAGGCTTCGACCGCGAGAGGCAGGGCCTCGCGTCCGTCGGTCATCGACGTGCGCACGAATCCGGGACGAACGACGTGGACGCGC
>CALKHV010000195.1 GCA_937988865.1 uncultured Propionibacteriaceae bacterium
TAGAGGTCCTTGATGTAGAAACCCATGGTTCTGCTCCTTCGACAGGTGCCGCACCAGGCGGTGCCGGCTGCCGGCCCCCAGTGGGTCGGCTGTCATGGAGGAGGCGGTCACCCAGGTCGGTGATACGTCAACCACATCGATCACGAACAGTCAGCTACTTTCCCTCCACGTCGATCCAGTCGCCGCCGACGAGCAGCTGGCCCGGTCGCGCCCAGGTCAGTTGCGCCAGGACGACGCTGCTGCTGGGCGTCACGATCACGGTGCGCACCGCAGTGACGGCGGGGATCCCGTCGATCTCTGGCGCACCGGGCCGGTCAGCGGACGGCCGAGGGCCGATCCGGCAGGTGGCCGTACTGATGTTCAGGCCAACGGCCCACGTGGTCGGGGGCTCCGGCGTGCCGCTGGCGCCCATGTCGGTGTCGGTGAACACCGCGAGCTGATCCGCCCGACACGGTGCGGCGATGGCAACCTCGAGGGGCCCGTCGTCGTGCTCGGCCGCATAGCCACTGACCGTCCACGGTGCTGCGGAGAGGATGGCATCGGCTGGAGCGGTGAGGGGTGCCGACCCCAACGGCTGGCCAAGTCTGAGTGGGACCTCATCGCGGCCGAGCCGAGCCGTCAGCGACTGCGCCTGCGTCGGGTACGGTCCCGGTCGCCAGAACAAGGGGGTGGCCGCCGACTCCAGGGGGCGCAGGGCCGGCGACGCTTCGGAGCCCGAGACGCCCCACTGCTGCGAGGCGTCAGGGTCGCCGATCGCCGTCAGCGGCGGCACCCGACACGGGCTGTTCGACAGGTTGACCGCGCGGATGACGGCGTCATCGGTGTTCCCGATGCCGTTGACCTGCTCGAGCACCAGGGCCAGGTCCGTGGCGAGGCACGCCCGCTGGCCCGTCGCCTGGCCGACTCCGCGAACGACGATGCCGAATGAGGCGACGCTGTGGGCTCGCCCCCGGGCCACCTGTCCCCGGGTCGGGGCGTGCACATCGAGCACCGGCGGCAGCGCGGGCAGTCCCGATCTGCGAGCCCGGAGTACCGGCACCTCAGCGGGTGGTTTGTCGGGGATTGCCCGTGGGCAGGTGACCGGATCGATCTCGAGGGCTGCCGCCGACTGGTCGATGCTCAGCACCGCACACTGTCGAAACCATGCTTCCCCCGCCGACCCTGGGTCGACGCTTCCGGGCTGCTGACGTCTCTCCCACACCGCAATCGCGACGGGAGCGCTCTGGGGCATCGCCTGGTTCCTGCCCTCGAACGGTGCGTACGCCACCGTGAGACCGGCATCGACCATCGCGGGCTCGACCTCGGTCCTGGCCTGACGGACGAGAAACGAGAGCCGGTCAATGGGTGAGCGACCCGCGACCACTCAGGGACTGCTCCAGGGTGGCCGACAGGCGGTCGAGCACGGCGCGGTCCTCCGCAGCCAGGGCGGGCTCGTCCGACCCCCACCGGTCGAGAACCATGATCGCCACCAGAGCGGCAAGGACGCAGAGTCGCAGTTGTTGTGGGGCGGTCACATCAGCCACCCCATCGAGGGATTCGACGGCAGTCAACCGCCCGCGTCGGTTCCGTGCACGACCTTCACGAAAGCGACACATCCCGACCAGACGACACTCCCGGATGCCGTGACGCGCCGCACCGTAGGGTCGGTCGGGTGCAGGCTCCGGCATTCGAGGACTACGTTGCCGGGTTCGAGGCGCGCTGGTCTGCCGTCGACGGTCCGGGAACACGACGCGTGGCAGGTCCGAGCATCTGTGGGCTCGTTCCGGTCGACGGGACGTCCCCCGCAGACCTGTTGGTCCTGGGCGACGACGCGTTCGACGTGCTCTCGACGGTGCTGCCGTTGGCCTCGGAGGCACGGTCAGGGTCCATGACACGGCCCGTCGGTGCACCGATCTCATCAACCGGAACCGGGCATGGACGGCGTCGGCCATGACGGCGATGGTGTGCCGTGACCTGGGTTCAGTACCGGAGCCGCGGCTACCTGCTGGCCTGACCGTGCGGCCGGTGCGCAGGGTTCCCGAAGACCCGGCCGACGGGGTGCCGCTGACGGATGCCGTGGCCGTCGCCGCACGGGCGGCGCCGGCGGGTGAGGCGTCGCCCGATGCACTCACCGCATACCTGAGGTCGCTGCCGGGAGATCCCCGTCTCTTCGCGGCGGTTGACCAGGACGGCGTCGTGCGGGGCACGAGCGGATCACGCACGTTCGGTTCGGACGCGTACGCCTTCTTCGTCAACACTGACCCCGGGTGGCGCCGCCGCGGCATCGGGCTGGCGATGACCGCGGCCGCCCTGCGCTCCTCGTGGCGGCGGGGTGCAACACGAGCAAGTCTGGATGCGAGCGACTCAGGTGCTGCCCTCTACCGGCGGCTGCGGTTCACGGCGGTCGCCCAGATCACCCAGTTCTCCTGCCCCAGGTGAGGGGATGCGTGAATGCCCGACAGCGGATGCCGTTCACATCCTCGTACCCGACCTCCCGGAAGCCCACCTTCTCGAGCACCCGAACACTGGCGTCGTTGCCGACCTCGACGACGGCGTGAAGCGGCACATCAACCGTGTTCGCCATGTGCCAGCCGACGAGAGCTTCGGCGATCTCGGTGGCGAGCCCTGATCCCCACCGGTCGCGCCGGATGGTGAACTTGAGCTCTCGGCGTTCGTGCGTCCCACCGAACCCTGCCCGCCCCACCAGGTGGCCGTCGGGGTCGGCGAGGCGCCACGTGGTCCAGCCGCGAGCGGCATCCTCGGCGATGTACTCGTCCACAAGACCCCGCACGTCGTCGCGTGACTCGGGTCGGCCGTTGCGGACGAACCTCATGGTCTCGGGGTCGGAGTGGACCTCCTGGAGGGAGTCGACATCGCCCGGCAGCCACGAGGTCAGGATGAGGCGCGAGGTCGTCAGGACGACGGCACGCTGCATCCGGTCCGGCCCGCGCTCCACGTCGAGCAGTCTCGCAGCCAACCCCACGCGGTGGAGAACGGTCGAGGGTCTGCGTGCTCTGATGGTGTGATGCACCACGTGGTTCTTGGAGCGCTCGTCGTTGACCGTTGCGTTCTGCTTGCCCATCGGAGTCCGAACAAGCAGGCCTACCCCGGTGTGTGGGATCTTCCCGGTGGAGTGGTCGAGGCAGGTGAGTCCGACATGGAAGCCCTGTCGAGGGAGCTCTGGGAGGAACTCGGCATCAGGATTGAGATGACGTCAGTGGTGCCCTTGGCCAGTGTGGTGGCTGGATCTCCTGAGGATCCGGCCCAGATCACCGCCTGGCTGATTCGGGCGTGGCACGGCATGCCCGAGAACCTGGCGCCCGAGGAGCACCTGGCCATCCAGTGGATCGACATGGATCAGCTGCCGCCGCTCGCCCACCGTTCCGTGCACAGGGCCCTGGCTCAGGCCGTGCGAGGTCAAGACCCAGCGACGGAGTTCTAGCTCCAGAGCGCGTTGGACGTGCAGCACCTGTTGTCCCGCGACGGCTACCAACGAAGTCGGCGTGAACGGCATCCCGTCGAGATCCTGAGCGCCACGACGGCGATGATGGGCGCGTGACCGTGATCCCGCCCGAGCCGACCACGGTGGCGCCGGGCCCTGAGGTCGTGTCGGCGTTGCTTGCCGAACAGGTACCCCACCTGGCCGATCTCCCCGTTCGGGCGAGCCATGCCTCGGGCAGCAGCAACTGGGTCTTCCGCCTGGGCGACGACCTGGCCGTGCGCCTACCCCGAGCGGAGCGGTACGTGCCTGACCTGCTCAAGGAGATCCGGTGGCTGCCCCACCTCGCCCCGCACGTGGCCGCGCCCGTTCCTGAGGTCGTTGCCTCCGGTGAAGCCAACCGGCTCTTCCCTCGCCCGTGGGCCGTCGTGTCGTGGGTTCCCGGCGCCTCTCCCGACACGCTCGATGAGGCGCAGCAGGCCAGGCTTGCGCAGACACTCGGCGCCTTTGTGCAGAGCCTGCACGAAGTCGATACGGACGTGGTGCAGCGCGGCGGCCCATACGGCGGCCACCACGGCGCCGAAGCGTGGGGTTACCGGTGCGGCGAACCGGTCACCGACATCATCGACGGCTGGGCCGAGCAGTCAGCTACAGACCTGGCGGACCTCTTCGACCCGGCTCGCGTTCGCGAAGCCTGGCGCCGGCTTCGCCGCGTGCCACCCGCCACGCAACCTCCGTGCTGGGTGCACACCGACCTGTCTGCGGAGAACCTCCTCACCCACCGCGACGGCAGCCTGGCCGGAGTGATCGACTTCGGCGGTATCGGGATCGGGGACCGGTCCATTGACCTGCTCTACGCGTGGAGCCTGCTCGATGAACCAGCACGCGAAGTGCTGCGTGTCGCGTCCGCGTCTGACGAGGCCACCTGGGTCAGAGCCCGGGCCTGGGCCTTCGTCGGCCCCGGCCTGGCGACCATCGCCAACTACCGCCACACCATGCCCGCCAGAACCACCCGGCTCATCGCCATGGTCGAGGCCGTCGCGGCAGAGGTCGGGGTCGAGCTGCGCTGACATGCGCATCCGCTCGAGCACGAGGGTCCGCTCTCTGAGTATTTTTTTACTGCTACGGTGCACCTGTGCGCGGGGGCAGACCGTCGAAGGACTCACAAGGAGTCGCCGCAGTCGGCCAAGTCGTCGGTGATCGGCGGCGGGCCGCAGGCATGACACGTGTGGCACTCTCCACGCGAGCTGGGGTATCGAAGAACACGTTGATGAAGCTCGAACAGGGGCAAACGCGGGATCCAGGCGTCCTGACGGTCGCAGCCCTCTGCCGAGCTCTATCGGTGTCCATCGACGAACTGGTGACTGAAGCCCAATCCATCAACCCCCTCTCGGAGGCTCCTGCCATGACCTACGGAATCGTCTCGGTCGGGTACGAGGGCCGCACGATCGACGGCTTCGTGGCCGACCTGCAGGAAGCCGGAGTGCAGACGGTCGCCGATGTCCGACTCAACGCCATCAGTCGAAAGCCGGGATTCTCGAAGACTCGGCTCCGGGAAGCGCTGGCCACAGCCGGGATCGGATACGAGCACCTTCGGAGCCTGGGGAACGCCAAAGAGAACCGCCAGCCCTTCTGGGACGGTCGCGTTGAGGAAGGCCGTCGCGTCTATCGGAAGGCGCTCACAGGACCTTCGGCAGCAGCCTCTCTCGACCAACTCTCTGACCTCGCCCGCGATCACGTGGTCGCGGTGCTGTGCTTCGAGGCCGATACGGAGTTGTGCCACCGTCGGGTCATCATCGACCACGTCGTGAGCGCGACAGCCGTCCCCGTCGCGTCCCTTTCTCTCTAGGAACCCTTCTTGGGGTAGTAGACACCCAGGATGCTGAACGTCTGCA
>CALKHV010000196.1 GCA_937988865.1 uncultured Propionibacteriaceae bacterium
TGGTCTGGTCGCCCGCGAGAAGGTCGCGCTCCCAATCGGGCATGGGCTCGACCTCAGCGGTCTCGGTGCCACGGTTGGAGCGCGACATGAGGCCGTCGGCGGCCGCGTCCGCAATGATGCGGGTGAGCAGTGCCACGGAGCGGATGGCGTCGTCGTTGCCCGGGATCGCGAAGTCGACCTCATCGGGGTCGCAGTTGGTGTCGAGGATGCCGATCACGGGGATCTTCAGCTTGCGTGCCTCGTCAACGGCGAGGTGTTCCTTCTTCGTGTCGACGATCCAGACGGCCTGGGGTGCGCGGGCCATGTCGCGGATGCCGCCGAGGGTCTTCTCCAGCTTGTCCTTCTCACGCTTGAGACCCAGGAGTTCCTTCTTCGTGAGGCCGCTCGCGGCGACGTCGTCGAAGTCGATGCCTTCGAGCTCCTTGAGGCGCTGAACGCGCTTGATGACGGTCTGGTAGTTGGTGAGCATGCCACCGAGCCAACGCTGGTTCACGTAGGGCATGCCGACGCGCGTCGCCTGCTCGGCGATCGCTTCCTGCGCCTGCTTCTTGGTGCCGACGAAGAGGACCTGACCGCCCTTGGCGACCGTCTCCTTGACGAAGGCGTAGGCCTTGTCGATGTAGGTGAGCGACATCTGCAGGTCGATGATGTAGATGCCGTTGCGCTCGGTGAAGATGAAGCGCTTCATCTTGGGGTTCCAGCGGCGAGTCTGGTGTCCGAAGTGGACGCCGCTCTCGAGCAGCTGCCGGGTAGTGACGACGGGCATGGCCAGTCCTTTCATTGCGTGGCTCGCGGGTGCGTGCCACTCGGTTTGGCTGGGTGACGAAGGACGTCACCCCCTGATGCACCGCCAACCCCCACCCACTGCGTGGGACCTCGGGTGTCGGCCATCCTGACGGATGAACGGCGCATGCGAAATCGGCCGGAAGTCTCCGGTCCGCCTGCCGAGTCTACGCGTGAGCCGACGCGGCTGCCAAACCGGTTTTCCCCTGCCGCGCTGACCCTCCCGACCGTCCACAGATCCGGTCACGGGTGACTGATGCGCCCGACTGTCGACCAGAACAGGGGCATGAGTTCTGCGACGAGACGAGTGGCCCTCTGGGCCGGACTGACGGTGGTGTGGGCGGGCCTGTTCGGCGCACCCTCGAGGGCGGACGCGGGCGAACCGTCGGCGGGCGTCCCACCCGTGAGTGGGCCAGTGGTGCGTCCCTTCGACCCGCCGGAGGAGCGGTGGCTCCCCGGTCACCGAGGCGTCGACCTCGAGGCACAGGAAGGTGTTGCTGTCGTGGCGGCTGCTGACGGGGTCGTGGCGTTCGTGGGAACGATCGCGGGGGTCCCGGTGGTGACCGTCCGACACCGTGAGGGGCCGGACGGTGGGCTGCGATCGACGTACGAACCAGTGGTGGCAACCGTCGAGGAGGGGACCGAGGTCTCGGCCGGCGACGTCGTCGGGACGTTGGCGGGCGGACACTGCCTGATGGCGTGCCTCCACTGGGGGCTGCGCGACGGGGACACCTACTTCGACCCGTTGAGTCTGCTGGGCGTCCCCAGGCTGAGACTGCTGCCCATGACCGAGGCGGTCTGACGCGAGAGGCCGGTGAACAGGAGGGCTCAGGCACGCGGGTGTGCCTGGGCGAAAGCCGCCCGCAGTCGCTCCCCGGTGACGTGCGTGTACACCTGCGTGGTCGCCAGAGACGCGTGCCCGAGGATCTCCTGCACCGTGCGGAGGTCGGCGCCACCCTCGAGCAGGTGGGTCGCCATGGCGTGCCGCAGCCCGTGCGGGCCGAGATCTGGAGCGTCCGGGACGGCGAGCAGGCTGGCGTGGACCACCCGTCGCACCACGCGGGGATCGATGCGTCCGCCCCGCTCCCCCAGGAACACCGCCCGTCCGGACGCCGGGGTTCTGAACTCCGGCCGCAGCGCGAGCCAGTCGTCCAGTGCACGGACGGCGGGTGCTCCCAACGGGACTGTGCGGTCCTTGCCCCCCTTGCCGTGCACGCGGGCGAGCGCCCTGTCGTGGTCGAGGTCGTCGAGGTCGAGTCCGCACAGCTCGCCGACGCGCACCCCCGAGGCGTAGAGGACCTCGAGCATCGCCACGTCGCGCACCGCGACGGCGTCGCCCGACTCCCCCGCGCGGGCCATCGCCGCCGCAAAGAGTTCGGACGCCTGGGCACGCGACAGGTCGGGTGGCAGCCGTCGCGGCACCTTCGGCGACTTCAGGGTTGCGGCGGGGTCGCGTCCGACGAGGCCTTCGCTGAGGGCCCAACGAAAGAACACGCGACAGGCTGCGCTGCGGCGCTGGAGAGTGGCTGCACTCGCCCCGGCCGACTGCATGGACGCGAGCCACCCGCGCAGGTCGCGCAGCGTCGTCGCGTCCAGGGTCGTGATCCCCCGCCCCTGCAGATGACCCAGCAAGGTGCTCACATCACCGGTGTAGGCCCGCTGGGTGTGCTGGGAGTACTGCCGCTCAAGTCCGAGGAAGCGCGCGTAGGCATCGACGATCGCCGCGAACGCGGCGCTCAATTCGGTCACGTCGCCAGCGTCCATGCACCCAGCGTGACCGACGCACGCGATCCGGATCCTGAGGCGCGCCGAGCCCGAAACCCTGCGCCGTTCTAGGCTGGACGCATGCGCATGCCAGAACTCGTCGGGTGCTACACGGGAGCGGACGGACAGGGCGGTCTGGTGAGGCTCGGCGACGGCGCCAGCACCACTCTCCCCTCACCCACCTGGCTCACGCGGGCCCACGGCCTGATCCTGGCGGCCAGTGAGCTCGATGCCAGCCGGATCACCAGCCTGCGTCCCGGCCCTGATGGCCCCACGCTGGTGTCCACAGTGGCCACCCATGGAGCGGCTGGGTGTCACCTCGCGGTCAGCCCCAGTGGCGAATGGATGGCCCAGGCCCACTACACATCCGGTTCGGTCGCCCTGCTGCCCTGCCCGGCGGACGGACACCTCGAAGAGCCCGCCGACCTCATCCAGTTCACGGGCCACGGCCCCGACCCCGACCGGCAGGCGGGCCCACACGCCCACCAGGTCGTGTGGCTCGACGATGGCACCTTCCTCGTCCCCGATCTCGGCACCGATCAGGTGCGCGTCCTGGGAGTTCGGGACGCCCGCCTGGTCGAGCTGGGGGCACTCGGACTCCCCGGCGGGTTCGGGCCTCGGCACCTGGTCGTGCGTCCGGGCGCGGAGGGCGGCGTCCAGATGGCCGTCGCCGGCGAACTCTCCGGCGAGGTCTCGGCGTGGACGCACCCGGGGGGCGACTGGTCGTCCGGGTGGGTCGAGCTCGACCGCACGTCGGGGACGCGCCTGGCGGGCAGCCAGCCCTCCGGCCTGCGCAGCTTCGGTTCCGGGCTGGTCATCGCCAACCGCGTCGTCAACACACTCGGCTTCCTCGACTGGACGGGCGAGGGGACGCTCGAGCTCACCGACGAGCTCGGTTGCGAGGGCGACCACCCCCGCGACCTCCGCGTCGTCGACGGCCTGGTGTGGGTCGCCAACCAGCACTCCGACGCAGTCAGCGTCCTGCGCGTCGACGGCGACGCGCGGGCCCGGACTGCGGAAGAGCTGGCCCGCTACCCCGTCGTCACCCCCGCCTGCCTGCTGTTCTGAATGCAGGTTCTGGGCGCAGGACCGCCCCGGCACGAGCGCGAGAGCCCGCGATAGGTTGCAGACATGAGCACCTTCGCCCTCACGCACGCCCATGTGGTGCCCGTCACGTCCGAACCCTTCGACGGCAGCGTCATCGTGACCGACGGCACGATCACGGCCATGGGCCCGGACCTCGACACGAGTGGGCTGGAGGTGATCGACCTGTCGGGACGCTGGCTCGTCCCCGGCTTCGTGGAGGCCCACGGCCACGTGGGCATCGACGAGGAGGCCCACGGCTGGGCCGGCCAGGACTACAACGAGGGCGGCGAACAGGTCGGTCCACGGTTCCGGGCGATCGACGGCATCCACCCGACGGACGAGGGCTTCCGTGACGCCCTCTCGGGTGGCGTCACGACCATAGTGGTGAAGCCGGGGTCGGCCAACCCGGTGGGCGGTCAGACCGTGGCCCTCAAGACCTGGGGACGCATGGTCGACGAGATGGTCCTCAAGGCGCCCTGCAGCATCAAGTCCGCGCTCGGCGAGAATCCGAAGAACTACAACTGGAATCAACAGAACAAGCCACCGAAAACGCGCATGGGGGTGGCGTCCGCGATCCGGGGCGGTTTCGTGGCGGCCACCAACTGGAAGGCGCGCAACGACGCCGCCGCCGCTGCGGGCAAGCCCGTGCAGCGCGACCTTGATCTCGAACCCATGGTCGCGGTGCTGAACGGCGAGATCCCGTGGTGCCAGCACTGCCACCGCGTCGACGACATCGCGACCGCGATCCGGCTGGCCGACGAATTCGGTTACCGCCTGGTCATCAACCATGGCACCGAGGCCCATCTCATCGCCGACGTGCTGGCCGACCGGAAGATCCCGGTGATCATCGGCCCGCTGCTCACCGCCCGGTCGAAGCAGGAGTTGGAGAACCGCTCGATCGCCAATCCCGGACGCCTCGCGCGGGCCGGCGTCCAGATCGCCATCACGACGGACGCACCGGTCGTGCCCATCAACTTCCTCGTCCACCAGGCGACCTTCGCCGTGAAGGAGGGCCTCGACCCCGAAACCGCTCTGCGTGCCATCACGATCAACCCCGCCGAGATGCTGGGCCTGGACGATCGGGTGGGTAGCATCTCCCCCGGCAAGGACGCGGACCTGGTCGTATGGTCGGGTGATCCGCTCGACGTGATGAGTCGCGCCGAGGAGGTCTACATGTCCGGACGCAAGGTCTACGCCTGGGACGCAACCGTCGGCAAGGGGATCACGCTGGATCCCTACATCGCCCTCGGACGCACGGTCGGCAAGGGAGAGGCACGATGAGTGAGGTCACCGAGTTGATGACGGGTGGGAAGGTGCTCCGCATCACCCGCTGGGGTGAGCCCGTCATGCATGCACCGACGCGACCGGTGACGGAGTTCGACGAAAGTCTCCACACGCTGGTCCGCGACATGTTCGCCACGATGGAGGTGGCCCAGGGCGTCGGCCTCGCGGCCACCCAGGTGGGCGTCGACCTCGCGGTCTTCGTCTACGACTGCCCGGACGAGGACATGGTGTCCCACGTCGGGGTGGTGTGCAATCCCGTCGTGACGACTCCCGAAGGCAAGGACCGCAACCTCGAGATGGGCGAGGAGGGTTGCCTCTCGTGGCCGGGTGCTTATCAGGAACTCGCGCGTCCTGACAAGGCACGATGCGTCGGCGTCGATGCGTTCGGGGAGCCCGTCGAGATCGACGGCACAGGGCTGCTGGCCCGCTGCCTGCAGCATGAGACCGACCACCTGAACGGCCTCGTCTTCGGCGACCGCCTCTCGACGCGAGCGCGCCGCAAACTCGACCAGCAGCGTGAGGAACTGGCCCACTGGTATCCGGACGACTGGCCTGTCACCCCGAAGGGTCGTCAGGACTGAAGCTCAGTCCAGCCGCAGCGCGTGGCAGGCAATGGCCGCCGCGGCGGCGACGTTCAACGAGTCGATGCCTCGCCCCATCGGTATCCGGACCACGACGTCTGCGGCCGCGAGGGCGGCCTCCGACAGACCGGGGCCCTCGCTCCCCAGGAGGAGCGCGATCTTCGCGTCCGGGTCGGACGCGTAGCTCATGAGGTCGACGGCGTCGCTGCGCAATGCCATTGCGACGAGGGTGAAGCCTGCGGCCTTGAGCCGGGCGAATCCTTCGGCGTCGTCGTCGAGCCGCACCCACGGCAGCGAGAACACCGCGCCCATGGACGTCTTGATCGCGCGTCGGTAGAGCGGATCGGCCGACTGCCGCGACAGGACGACACCATCCCAACCCAGGCCGGCCGCGCACCGGACGATCGCCCCGAGGTTGGCGTGGTCGACGAGGGACTCGACCACGACGAGGCGCTGCGTCCCGACGAGATCGTCGAGGGTGTGACGCACCTCGCGGTGCAGCGACGCCAGCGCCCCCCGGTGCACGTGGAAGCCCGTCACCTCTTCAGCCAGGGACGCCGAGACGACGTAGACCGGCACGTCCGCTGTGGCGAGGAGGTCACCCAGGCCGACCAGCCACCGCTCGGCCAAGAGGAAAGACCGCGGACGATAGCCGGCCTCGACCGCACGCCGGATCACCAACTCGCCCTCCGCGATGAAGAGCCCGTCGCGGTGTTCCAGCGTCCGACGCAGCGTCGACTCGCGCAGCCGGACGTAGTCGGCCAACCGGACGTCGGCTGGATCGTTGATCTCGATGAACTGGGCCACGGACGCACAGTAGCCGCCGCAGGCGCCGCCCGGCCGGGGCCCTAGACTGCGACGGTGCCCAGCCCCTCGACCTGGCGGCGGTTCAAGCCCGACAACTTCCTGCTCGCCATCATCACGGCGGCGATCGTGGCGTCAATCGTGCCCGCCACCGGGGCGGCGGTGCCGGTGCTCAGCTGGACCGTCAAGCTGCTCATCGCCCTCCTCTTCTTCCTGTACGGCGCCCGATTGTCACCCCAGGAGTCGCTCGAGGGCCTCAGGCACTGGCGGCTCCACGGGACGATCCTGGCGTTCACGTACCTCGTCTTCCCCCTGCTCGGGTTGGCGATGCACGTCCTCGTCCCCCACGTCCTGCCGGAGCCCCTCTACCTGGGCATGCTCTACGTGACGCTCGTCCCGTCGACGGTCCAGTCGAGCATCAACTTCACCTCGATCGCCAAGGGGAACGTGGCCGGCGCGATCGTCTCGGCGTCCTTCTCGAACCTGATCGGGGTGTTCGTGACGCCCTTGCTGGTGCTGACGCTGATGAGCACGACAGGCGGGCTCACGATCCAGCCCGGCGCCATCGCCGACATCGTCGTCCAACTGCTGGTGCCGTTCATGCTGGGTCAACTGTCACGCCGCTGGACCGCAGCTTTCGTCAAGGGCCACAAGCGCCTCAAACTCGTCGACCAGGGCTCCATCGTGCTGGTCGTGTACTCGGCATTCTCGACCGGGATGCGCGAGCACATGTGGACGAAGGTGAGCGCCGGCAACATCGCCGCCCTGATCGGCGTGTGCCTCGTGTTGCTGGCGTTCATGCTCTGGCTGACCTGGCGCGTCTCGGGATGGCTGGGGTTCAATCGCGCCGACCGCATCGCCATCCAGATGTGTGGCACCAAGAAGTCGCTGGCCACGGGCGTGCCGATGGCGACCGTCCTGTTCGCCGGCATGCCGATCGTCGGCTTGATCGTGCTGCCGCTGATGGTCTTCCACCAGGCACAACTCATGGCGTGCGGAACGCTGGCGTCCCGCCACGCACGTCAGGCGCCGAACGACTGAACGTCCGGACGCTTGAGTCTCACTGCAGAGGGGTGGTCCACTCCGTCTTGTACGTCGGCCCGGCCGGATTCTGACCCGTGTAGTTGCTGGGGGTCGAGGTCGCCTGACCCGCGCCCGGGGGCAGCTGCAATGTCTCTTCGGACGTCCCAGGTGCAGGGTCGACCGACAGCGGCGACCTGCGGGGCTTGAGTCCCGGCGCCGCGAGCTTCTCGGCCTCCTCGATCACCGACTGCACCGTCGCATCGGACGCCGCCCGCTCCTGCGTCGTCTGGGCCTGGATCTCGGCCATCACATCGACCTTCGGGGGAGCCTTGAAGTCCCCGGACGCGCGCTCGTAGCTCACGCCGCCGGTGAGGTCGCCCACGACCGAACCCAGCCCCTTGAGGGCGTCGTTCAGTTCGCTCGGGATGACCCACACCTTGTTCGAGTCGCCCCTGGCGAGGGCGGGGAGCATCTGCATGTACTGGTACGCGAGCAGTCCCTGGTCGGGCTGGCCGGCGTGGATGGCGTTGAACACCGTGGTGATGGCCTGGGCCTCACCCTCGGCCCGCAGCATCTGCGCCTGTCGGTCGGCCTGGGCCCGCAGCACCGCGGCCTCGCGGTCGCCCTGGGCCCGCAGGATCGCTGATTCGCGCTCGCCGCCGGCCGAGAGGATCTGGGACTGACGCTGCCCCTCGGCGAGCAGGATCTGGGCCCGCTTGTCGCGCTCGGCGCGGGCGCCCTTCTCCATGGCGTCCCGGATGGTGGGCGGCGGCTCGATGGCGCGGAGTTCGACGCGGTTGACCTTGATGCCCCACTTGCCGGTGGCCTCGTCGAGCACCATGCGGAGCTTCTGGTTGATCTCCTCGCGGCTGGTCAGGGCCGCTTCGAGGTCCATGCCGCCGATGATGTTGCGGAGCGTGGTCATCGTGAGCTGCTCGATCGCGCCCTTGTAGCTCTGGGCCTCGTAGGCGGCGCGCACCGGGTCGACGATCTGGAAGTAGATGACAGAGTCGATGTTCACCATCAGGTTGTCCTCGGTGATGACGCCCTGCGGCGGGAACGGCTGCACCTCCTCGCGCATGTCGAGGTTGTAGGCGACCCGGTCGACGATCGGCACGAGCAGGTGCAGGCCGGGGTCGAGCGTCCGGCTGAACTTGCCGAGTCGCTCGACGACCGCGATCTGCTGCTGCTTCACGATCCGCACCGACTGGCTCAACGCGACGATCACCAGGAAGACCAGGATCGCCGGGATGATGTATTCCATCTCTCCTCCTTCAATTCCTTCGTCCGAGGGGTGACCGGACGACAAACCCGGACGCCGTCAGGGCAGCGCCCGGTCGGTGGGGTACACGATCAGGTTCGTGCCATCCACCTCGTAGACCTCGATGGTGTCGCCGGCGGCAACCGACTGGTCGCCGAAGACGCGGGCCGACCACACCTGGCCGTCGACCTTCACTTCACCGGGACGTCCGCGTCCGATCGCGGTCAACGCCGTCCCTTCGCTGCCCACGAGCTTCGACAGTGACGAGCGATAGCCCGGCGCGTTCCTCGTGCGTCGGATCAACGTCGGACGGAGCACGAACAGCAGCGACACAGCGACAGCGCAGGCCACGAGCACCTGGACGACCCAGGCACCCGGGAACAGGAACGCGACGCCGGCTCCGGCCAGGGCACCCCCGGCGAGCATCAGCAGGGTGAAGTCCATCGTCAACATCTCGGCGGTGCCGAGCAACAGTCCGAGCCCGAGCCACACGGCCCAGACGTTGTCACCGACCCACTCGTTGAGGTTCTCAGGCACGGCTCTCCCCCGTCGCGTGGCGACCCGGCCAGGCGGCACGGGCAGCCCAGCGTCCGCCCAGGCGGTCGATCTGGAGGGGAAGGTCGAAGGTGTGGCTCATCAGCTCGTTGGTCAGCACCTCGGCGATGGGGCCGGCCGCCACGACCTTGCCGTGCTTCAGCAGAAGCGCGTGCGTGATGCCCTCGGGGATCTCTTCGACGTGGTGGGTGACGAGGATCGTCGCGGGCGCATCCTCATCGCTGCAGATCTCGGACAGCGTGGCCACGAGGGCCTCGCGTCCGGTGAGGTCGAGGCCCGCCGCGGGCTCATCGAGCAGCAGCAGTTCGGGATCGGTCATGAGCGCACGGGCGATCTGGACGCGCTTGCGTTCACCCTCGCTGAGGGTGCCGAAGGTGCGGTCGGCCAGGTGGGCGACACGAAGCTGGTGCATGAGATCGGACGCACGGGCGTGGTCGAGCTCGTCGTAGTGCTCGCGCCAGCGTCCCATGACGGCGTAGGACGCTGAGACGACCACGTCGGAGACCCGCTCCCCACGGGGGATGCGGTCGGCGATCGCAGCGGACGTCACGCCGATGCGCGGACGCAGTTCGAAGACGTCCACGGTGCCGAGGATCTCGCCGAGGAGTTCGGCGACGCCCCGCGTCGGATGGATGGACGCGCTCACGACCTGGAGGAGCGTCGTCTTGCCCGCGCCGTTGGGGCCGATGATGACCCAGCGATCGGCTTCGTCAACGGTCCAGTCGATGGCGTCCAGCAGGACGGACTGTCCACGCTGGATGCTCACTGCAGCAAGGTCAACCACGGCGCCCATGCAGCCAACCTACTTGATGCAGCCACACGCGGGCCTCCTGAGGGCCCGGGTCGGTCGCTACCCTTGGCGGGTGCTGGCCGACGCGCTCAATCTGACGACGACGCTCAACGAGTTGAGCGCCGGACTGTGCACCGCGCCCGAGGCTGAAGCGCGGATCCGTGGAAGTCGGATCCACCACGTGGCCGACCTCGACGGGGTCCTGGGGCTGGACCCGCTGCACCTGGTCGGGCTGCGCCTCGCGCTCGCGCGCACGGAGACCCGCTTCGCGCAAACCCAGTGGCTCCTGCTGCTGCCGCGTCCCGGACGCCTGGGCGGCCTGCGCGGGCCCGCCGACGTCACATCCCTCGCCCTGGACGCCGGCGCGATCGTGCTGGCGTCCGATGGACGTCTGGGCTGGATACCGCTGGCAGTCGGGCCGGCGATCCAGTGGAGGTTGGTGAGGGCCGAACGTCCGATGGTGCCGCCGTCGCCGCGCGAGGCGGCGGGTGCCTTCGCGGCTGTCCTTGCCGAGGAAGGCGCCGGACTGGCGTCGCTCGGCGTCCGTGCAGGACGGCGCCCCCGGATCGAGTGTCTGGCGCTCCCCGCCGGCTACCCTGCGCGGTCGGCGTCCCTGCTCGAGCGGGCGAGCGTCGTGCTCGCCGCGGCCAGTGCGGGTCTGGACGCCCAGACCGAGATCGTCACGTCGCACTCCGTCCTCGGACGCGAACTCCACCTGCGCAGACTGGCGGACGCCGCCCTCGACGCAGTGTCGGCGGCGGCGTCCTGGCCCTCGTGGGCGATGGAGTCGGAACCCAGTCGGTGACTCGGATGTCGGTGGCTCAGGCGCCCATCGAGTGGACGCCACCGTCGACGTGGATCATCTCGCCGGTGGTCGACGGGAACCAGTCCGACAGCAGGGCGACCACCGCGCGGGCGGTCGGCTTGAGGTCGCGGTTGTCCCAGCCGAGCGGGGCGCGCACGCCCCACACGTCGTTGAACACCTCGGCGCCGGGAATGGCCTTCTTGGCGATGGTCTCGAGCGGGCCGGCGGCGACGATATTGCTCCGGACGCCCTCAGGCCCGAGGTACCTGGCCAGGTAGCGGGACGCCGACTCGAGCGCCGACTTCGACACGCCCATCCAGTCGTAGGTGGGCCAGCTGACCCGCGCGTCGAAGGTGAGGCCCACGACGGACGCCTTCTCGCCGAAGAGGGGCTTGCACGCCATCGCGAGGCTGACGTAGGAGTAGGACGACACGCGCAGGGCGGTCGCGACGTCTTCCCACGGGGTCGAGGTGAACTTGCCGCCCAGCGCCGTCTCGGGGTTCGCGAAGGCGATCGAGTGCACGACGCCGTCGAGACGCTCGAAGCCCACCGCACGCAGCGCATCGGCGAGCCCGGCCAACTGCTCCTCGTTGGTCACGTCGAGGTCGATGACCGGCGGGGGCGGGTCGAGCTTGGCGACGACGCGACGGGTCAGGGAAAGTGCGCGTCCGAAGTTGGAGACTGCCACCGTGGCGCCCTCGGCCTGCGCGAGGCGTGCGACCTCGAAGCCGATGGACGTGTCCATGGTGACGCCCGCCACCAGGATGAACTTGCCGTCAAGAATGCCCATGATGTGTCTCCTCAGTGAGTCAGTGACCCATGCCAAGTCCGCCATCCACAGGGATGACGGCGCCAGTGATGTAACCAGCATGGTCGCTGGCCAGCCAGCCCACGGTAGCGGCGATGTCGTCGACCTCGCCGAAGCGTCCGCTGGGGATGCGTCCAAGGTACGTCTTGCGGGTGTCGGCGTCGAGCACGGCGGTCATGTCGGTCTCGATGAACCCGGGTGCCACGACGTTGCAGGTCACGCCGCGGGAGCCGAGTTCGCGGGCAACGCTGCGGGCCATGCCGACGAGGGCCGCCTTCGAGGACGCGTAGTTCACCTGACCGGCCGAGCCGAGCAGCCCGACGACCGAGCTGATGAGAACGATGCGTCCGAACCGGGCCTTCATCATCGGACGCGTGGCCCGTTTGACCACGCGGAAGGTGCCGGTGAGGTTGGTGTCGATGACCGAGGTGAAGTCGTCGTCCGACATGCGCATGAGCAGGCCGTCCTTCGTGATGCCTGCGTTGGCGACGAGCACCTCGACGGGGCCGAGCTGGGCCTCGACCTCGGCGAACGCGGCCTCGACCTGCGCTGCGTCCGTGATGTCGCAGCGGACCCCGAGAACTCCTTCAGGGACGTCGCCGCTTCGATAGGTCGCCGCCACTTTGTGGCCTTCTGCCAACATCGACGCCGCGATCGCGCGTCCGATGCCCTTGTTTCCGCCGGTCACGAGCACGACGCGTGGGTGGGGTTGATTCACCCTCTCGACGTTACAGACAAGAGCGCCCCCTGCGCCCGGTGACAGCCACAACGGCGACCGGACCTGTTTGGAGGTTTCCACAGAACTGGACGTCCGGCGTTGGGGGGTGGGCCCACGATCCCCGGGTCGCGGCCCTCTCTGGACGCCGCGCGTACGCTGGGGGCGTGACCGACGTCGTGGCCCGACCGACGCGCCCTCCGGTGAACAAGCCCGCTGAGGTGCCGGTGATCACGGACGCGTCCATCGGACGCACCGACGACGTCGACATGCGCCAGCGACGCTACCTGTGGACCATGTTGTTCCGGACGGCCTGCTTCGTCGGCCTCATCGTGACGCCAGGCGTCTGGCGCTGGGCCTTCCTGTTCGGGGCGGCCGTCCTGCCTACGATCGCGGTGGTGCTCGGCAATGCGTCCGACCGTCGCTCGGCCCCCACGCCGGTCGCTCCCCGGGACGAACGCGAGAGCATCGCCGCACTCACCAGCGGCGTCACCATCGAGGGCGAGGTCGACGACGACGAGTAGTCTCGGCACCGTGCGGAAACTCTGGCTCCGATGGGCGGTGCTGCTGGTTTTTGTCGTTGCCCTCGGGGCCGTGTTCATCCGGCTGGGTGAGTGGCAGTTGCACCGCCTCGAGTGGCGCAAGGAGTCGAACGCGATCGTCGTGACGAACCGCGCGAAGCCGGTGCAACCGTGGGCGTCCGTCTTCGACCACACCATCACGGACGCCGACCAGTGGCAGCGCGTCGCGGTCTCGGGGACCTTCGACACCGCCAACCAGCTGATCGCGCGCTACCGGTCGAACGCCGACGTCAAGGGCAGCGAGATCATCACACCCCTGCAGACGACGACGGGCCAGGTGATCCTCGTCAGCAGGGGCATGCTGGAGCACGCCGACTCCAACCCCGACCCCACGTCGGTGCCCGCGCCACCCTCGGGGGAGGTGACGATCATCGGCTATGTCCATCGCAACGAGATCGGCAAGGCCTCGGCGCTCACGCCGGTCGAGGGGCGCGTCCGGCTGGTCAACTCGGTCGAGATCGGGAACGCGATGGGCACTGACCTCGTCAACGGGTACGTGACGGTGCTCGAGATGACTCCGCCGCAGCCTGGAGACCTCACCGCCATCCAGCCGCCGGAATTGAGCGAAGGCCCTCACCTCTCGTACGCCATCCAGTGGTTCTGCTTCACCCTGATCGCGGTGAGTGGCGCGGTCATCCTGATTCGAGGCGACCTGAGGGATCGCCGTAAGTTGCGAGAGCAGGCCGCCCGGCAATCGACGGAGTTGGCTGCAGCTGACAAGGGGGAATGATGGATCTCGGACTCACCGACCGCGTCTTCGTGGTGACCGCCGCAAGCTCCGGGCTCGGGCTCGCGAGTGCGCGCGCCCTGCTCGACGAAGGTGCGCGGGTCGTGCTGGTGGCCCGCCGCGCCGAGACGCTCGCGGCCCTGCGCGGCGAACTCGGGCACGATCGTGTTGCCGTCGTCCCAGGCGATCTCTCCGATCCCACCCTGTGTCAGCGCGCCGTCGACCTCGCCCTGACCACCTTCGGACGCCTCGACGGCGCCCTCGCCAGCGTCGGGGGGCCGCCGAAGGGGGGCGTGCTCGACAACACGGACGCCGAGTGGGAGGCCGCTTTCGGGTCGGTCTTCCTGCCCGCCCTGCGTCTGGCGCGAGCCGTGTTCGGCGCCAGTCCGGCGTCCAGACTCGCCCTGGTGCTGTCGGTCTCGGCCAAGTCGCCGCTGCCGTCGATGGCGATCTCGAACGGCCTGCGTCCGGGGTTGGCCGTGCTGGTCAAGCAACTGGCCGACGAGGTGGGCCCCCGGGGCGGACGCGTCGTCGGGCTCCTGCCCGGGTCGATCGCCACCGACAGGTTGACCTACCTCTACTCCCAGACCCCCGACCCCGCGGCGACCCGGGCCGCCGCCGAGGCGAACGTCCCGTTGCGACGCCTCGGCGAACCCGCTGAGTTCGGACGCGCGGCCGCCTTCCTGCTCTCGGACGCCGCCTCCTACATCTCCGGCAGCCTCGTCCCGATCGACGGAGGGGCGGCGCGCACCCTGTGAGCGAGGCCCTCGGACGTGTCGCCGGCTGGCTCGCCTGCCCGGTCTGCGGGGCATCGTTGACCGCCGAGCCCGGACGCCTGACCTGCCGGTCCGGGCACTCGTTCGACATCGCCAGGCAGGGGCACGTCAACCTCTCCGGGCAGACGGCCCCCGCCAATGCCGACACGCCCGCGATGGTCGCCGCGCGCGATCGCTTCCTGAACACGGGTGCCTACGCACCCATCTCGGACTCCCTCGCTCCCCGCCTCGCGCTGGTCAGGCGACTCGTCGAGGTCGGTGCGGGCACGGGGCACTACGCCGCGCGCGTCCTCGACGCGGCACCGGACGCGCTGGGTCTGGCCACCGACGTGTCCCCTGCCGCAGCCAGGCGGGCCGCACGCGCCCACCCGAGGCTGGCGTCCGTGGTCGCCGACACGTGGGGGACCCTCCCCCTGCGTCCGGGGTCGGTGGACGCGATCCTGGTCGTTTTCGCACCGCGCAACCCCGCGGAGTTCGCGCGCGTGCTGGCACAGGGCGGCCTCGTGGTCGTCGTGGCGCCCAACCCCGGCCACCTCGCCGAACTCCGCGAGGCCTGCGGGCTGCTCGACGTGCCCGACGACAAGGCCGACCGGCTCCAGCGCAGCTTCGCCGGAAGGTTCGAGCCCGTCATGACCACACGCCTCACCCGGACGCTCGACCTCAGCGTCCCGAACCTCACCGATCTCATCGACATGGGCCCGAACGCCTTTCACGACCCCGTCCATCCCACCTCGCCGATGCAGGTGACGCTGGACGTGCAGATCAGCACCTTCCGCAAGCCGGTCCACCCGGGATGACCCTGGGGCGCTCACCGAGCGTCAGTCGGAGAACTGGGTCGCGTACAACTCCGCGTACGGGCCCGGCGCGTTGACCAATGAGGCATGCGTCCCCCGCTGGACGATGCGTCCCGCTTCGACGACGAGGATCTGGTCGGCGTGGCGAACAGTGGAGAGTCGGTGGGCGATCACCACGGACGTCCGCCCGCTCATGGCCTCGTCCAGCGCCCTCTGCACCGCCACCTCCGACTCCGAATCGAGGTGCGCCGTCGCCTCGTCGAGCACCACGACGGGTGGCGCCTTCAACAACAGCCGGGCAATGGCGAACCGCTGGCGTTCGCCGCCTGACAAGCGGTAACCCCGCTCCCCCACCATCGTGTCGAGTCCGTCGGGAAGCCGGTCGACGAGGTCGATCACCTGGGCTGCGGTCAGCGCCGCCACCAATTCCTCCTCGGACGCACCGGGCTTCGCGTAGGTCAGGTTCGCGCGAATCGTGTCGTGGAACATGTGGGCGTCCTGCGTCACATACCCGATGGACGCCTGCAGGGACGCGAGCGTCAGCGCCCTGACGTCGTCGCCCCCGATCCGCACGGCGCCACTGCTCACGTCGTAGAGGCGGGCGAGCAGGTGGGTGATGGTCGTCTTGCCGGCCCCGGACGGCCCCACCAGCGCGAGCGTCTGGCCGGGTGACACGGCAAAGCTGACGTCGCGCAGCACCTGCTGGTTGGGCTTCTCCTCACCGCCGGGGGCCGCGGGTTCGAGCGACCCGAGGCTGAAGGTCGACGGATCGGGATAGGTGAAGTCGACATGGTCGAATTCGATGGACGCCGGCCCCGCAACCGGCCGGGCGTCGGGTGCGTCCGCGATCATCGGCTCGAGGTCGAGCACCTCGAAGACGCGCTCGAAGCTGACCAGCGCGCTCATCACATCGACCCGGACGTTCGTGAGCTGCATCAGCGGCCCGTACAGGCGTCCGAGGAGACCCGCCAGGGCGGTCAGGGTGCCGACGGTCAGCGTCCCCTGCACCGCCATCCAGCCACCCGCCCCGTAGACCAGCGCGGTCGCGAGCGCCGCCACGAGCGTCATCGCGGTCATGAACCAGCGTCCGATCATGGCGATCTGCACGCCCAGGTGGCGCGTGGCGTCCGCCTTGGACGCGAAGAGCTCGTGTTCCTCGGACGGGCGTCCGAAGAGCTTCACGAGCAGCGCCCCCGACACCGCGAAGCGCTCCGTCATGAGGGCCGACATCTCACCGTTGAGCTGCATCCGGTCGCGGGTCAGCCCGGCGAGCCGACGTCCCACGAGTCGGGCCGGGATCAGGAAGATCGGCAACATGACCAGGGACGCGAGCGTGAGCGGAGCGTTGAGCACCAGCATCGCGGCCAGGACCAGGACCAGCTGGATCACATTGGACACGACATTCGAGAGCGTCGAGGTGAACGCCTGCTGCGCCCCGATGACGTCGGTCTGGAGGCGACTCACGAGCTTCCCGGTGTGCGTCCGGCTGAAGAAGGCCAGCGGCAGGCTGGTCACATGGTCGAAGACCTGCGTGCGCAGGTCGTAGATCAACCCCTCGCCCACCTTCGCCGAACACCAGCGCTGCAGGAGCCCGAAGCCGGCGTCCGCGATGGCGACAAGACCCACCACGATCGCAAGCTCGATGACCAGACCGGAATCCTGTTTGAGGACGCCGTCGTCGACGATGACCTTGAACAACAGGGGCGGTACGACGCCCAGCACCGCACCGATCACGACCGTCACGAGAAAGACCCCGAGCAGCGTGGTGTACGGGCGGCCGTAGCCGAGCACCCGGCGCACGACCCCCGGGCCCAGCTTGTGCCCGCGGACGTTCGGATCCTCGTGGGCCAGCCTCCCGACCATGCGTCCGCCCATGCCTGGGTTCATGCTCACGCGATCACCCCTTCCGCCTCGTGCGCCCCGATTGATTCAAGCACGCCCCACGGACACTCCCGCAGGACGGGGTCAGGCCAGCGAGATGAGGTCGGCGTAGTCGGGCGTCCACATGTCTTCGACGCCGTCGGGCAGCAGCAGGACGCGGTCAGGTTCGAGCGCGTGCACAGCTCCCTCGTCGTGCGTCACGAGCACGACAGCCCCCGCATAGGTGCGAATGGCGTTCAAAACCTCAGCCCTGGACGCCGGGTCGAGGTTGTTGGTCGGCTCATCGAGCAGCAACAGGTTCGCCTGGCTGACCACGAGCATCGCCAGTGCGAGCCGCGTCTTCTCCCCGCCGGACAGCACGCGCGACGGCTTCTCGGCATCGTCGCCGCTGAAGAGGAAGGATCCGAGGATTCGGCGCACTTCGGTCTCGGTCAGATTCGGGGACGCCGACTTCATGTTGTCGAGCACCGATTGCGACAAGTCGATGAGGTCATGTTCCTGCGCGAAATACCCGATCTTGAGGCCGTGACCGTGGATCACTTCCCCGGTGTCGGATTCCTCCACGCCGGCCAGGATGCGCAACAGGGTGGTCTTGCCCGCACCGTTCAGCCCCAGCACGACGACCTGCGACCCCTTGTCGATGTTGAGGTCGACGTCGGTGAACACCTCGAGCGACCCGTAGGACTTCGACAATTCGCGTGCCATCAACGGCGTCTTCCCGCAGGGCGCGGGAGCAGGGAAGCGAATCCTCGCCACCTTGTCGGCCGTGCGTTCGCCTTCGATGCCGGCGAGCAATCGCTCGGCCCGCTTGGCCATGTTCTGGGCTGCGGTCGCCTTGGTGGCCTTCGCCCGCATCTTGTCGGCCTGGGCCATCAACTGGTCGGCCTTGCGTTCGGCGTTGACGCGTTCGCGCTTGCGTCGCTTCTCATCGGTCTCACGCTGCGTGAGGTAGAGCTTCCACCCCATGGAATAGATGTCGAGTTCGGCCCGATTGGCATCGAGGTGGAAGACCTTGGTGACCGTCGACTCCAGCAGTCCGGTGTCGTGACTGATCATGACCACCCCACCGGAGTATCCCTGCAGGAATCCTCGCAGCCACGTGATCGAATCGGCGTCCAGGTGGTTGGTGGGTTCGTCCAGCAGGAGCGTGTCGGCGCCCGAGAACAGGATGCGCGACAGTTCGATCCGTCGGCGCTGACCACCGGAGAGGTGGCGCAGCGGCTGACTCAGGACGCGATCCGGCAGCCCCAGGTTGGCGGCAATCCGAGCCGCCTCCGACTCTGCGGCATAGCCGCCCGCCGCCACGAGTTCTGACTCTGCCCGGGCGTACGAGTCCATTGCAGCGTCGCGTTGGGCACCCGTCGATTCCGACATCGCGACCTCATAGCGCCGCATGCGCGCCAGCACGCGATCGAGCCCGCGCGCCGACAGGATGCGGTCACGGGCGAGGACGTCGAGATCGCCGTCGCGCGGGTCCTGGGGCAGGTAACCGAGCTGCCCGGTGCGGGTGACCTGACCGGACGCCGGCAGCCCCTCCCCTGCGAGGATGCGCGTCAACGTCGTCTTTCCGGCGCCGTTGCGACCCACGAGACCGATCCGGTCGCCGGGCAGCACCTGGAACGACACGGGCGACAGCAAGAGCCTCGCGCCGGCCCTGACCTCGACCTGGTTCACCTGGAGCACACCGTCCATCTTCCCGCGCCGCGACCGGGAGCACCAAACCGGCCACCTGCGGGGTTACCATCGGCCATGACCGACGCCTACCAACCCATCCCGGACGACAAGGACTGGACCTGGGTCATCGACGAGGGATGTCCGGAGTGCGGCTTCGAACCGCAGGACCCTCCCACGACCGGGGCACGAGTGAGCGCAACGATCCCCCGCTGGCAGGCCGTTCTCGCCCGGGCAGACGTCGCCATCCGCCCCGAGCCACAGGTCTGGTCGCCCCTGGAATATGCGTGCCACGTCCGCGACGTCTGCCGCCTCTTCGAACGCCGGCTGGAGCTGATGCTCGAGACCGATGACCCGACGTTCGACAACTGGGACCAGGACGAAACCGCCATCGCAGAGGACTACGCGCACCAGGACGCCGTCGCCGTCGCGACAGAACTCACCGAGGCGGCCGAAAGCGTGTCGATCGCGTTCGACCGCGTCCGGGACGAGGAGTGGGGACGCCCCAGCCGCCGCTCGAACGGGTCACGCTTCTCGGTGTCGAGCTTCGCCGTGTACTTCCTGCACGACGTCGAACACCACCTGCACGACGTGGCCGGTTGATCTCCTGACCTGCCGTCAGGCCCTCGTCGATCTCCCGAGGGACGCCCTGGCTGCCAGCAGCCCGAGCAGCCAGAGAATGGCCGCCGCCGTCGCGCAATAGGCCGCTGCCAGCCACATCCGGCTCGGGTGACGGGCGATCCACTGACCCAGACCCATCTCGACCGCGAACAACGCCAGCAGCACCCAACCATGGGACGCCAGAGCCCGCGTCCGGGTCGCCAACCATCCAGTCGCGACCAGCGCGACCGCGGCTGCGAGACCCACGACGATACGCACCAGCTGCAGCCATGGCAGCCGATCGGACGCATGGATCGCCCACGTCGGCCAGCCCAGGCAGGCCGTGAACGACCCCGCGCCGGCGGTCTCCAGGGCGATGAGGTGCATGACCCACGTGAGTCCGACCCCCGCCCACGCCAGCGTCGACAACCGCGTCCACGACCACGACGCGTTGTCGCGACGCACCTGCACCCACGCCAGGTTCATCGCCAGCATGCAGGTCAGCGCGCAACCGAGGTCGACGACCGCCCAGCCGCGGGGAAGTCCGTGGAGCACCACGACCGCCCCACTGATGGCCGACACACCGGCGCACCCGAGGGCCACCCAGGGAAGGACCTTGGCCCGCAGGTGCCGACGCTCCAGGCGGAGGCCCGCGATCGCGGCGGCCAGCAGCAGCGGGCCGGTCGAGAAGGCCACCACGCGGTGGACGAATTCGATGAGGGGGTGGATCTCGCCAGCCGGCCCGAACTGTTCCGGGTAGCAGCCGGGCCACGTCGGGCAGGCCATGCCGGAGTCGGTGGCAGAGTTCACCGCGCCGAGCGTGACGGTCAGGAAGGTCGCCACGGCGGCGACGGCGTAGAGCGTGCGGACGACACGAGAGGGTGAGGACACGGCCCTGACCCTACAGACGCACTGGCTGCGCACTCACGGTGGGTAGACCAACGACAAGTGCGCAGCGAACTGACCCAAGGGCCCGTCAGACGTTGAAACCGATGGCGCGGAGCTGCTCGCGTCCGTCGTCTGTGATCATCGCCAGGCTCCACGGCGGCAGCCAGACCCAGTTGATCGTGACGGAGTTCACGAGGCCCTCCAGCACGGTCTGGGTGTCGTACTCGATGCGGTCGGTGAGGGGACAGGTGGGCGACGTCAGCGTCATGTCGATGGTCGCGTTGTTGTCATCGTCCACATGGACGCCGTACACGAGGCCGAGGTCGACCACGTTGACCATGAGTTCGGGGTCGACGACGTCGCGCATGGCCTCCTCGATGTCTTCAATGCTCGGACGCGCAGCCGGCGCTCCGACCACGGGCAGGTCGTCCTTGACCAGGTCACTCGGACGCGGCTCGGGTGGGGTGTACATCATGCCTCCTCAGGGGCGGTCGAACTGGCCTGGAGGACGGCATCACGCATCGCCGACCAGCCCAGCAGGGCGCACTTCACGCGCGCGGGGAATTGTGAGACGCCGACGAAGGCGATGGCGTCCTCGAAGCGGTCCTCGTCCGGGGTGGCCTTCCCCCGCGACTGCATGAGGGCCAGGAACTCGTCGTGCAGGGCGAGCGCGTCGGCCACCGGACGTCCGACGACGAGGTCGCTCATCACCGACGTGGACGCCTGCGAGATCGAGCAACCGACACCCTCGTACGAGACGTCGGCCACCTCGTCACCTTCGAGCCGGACTCGCAGCGTCAATTCGTCACCACAACTGGGGTTGACGTGGTGCACCTGCACCCCGAACGGCTCCCGCAAGCCGGAATGATGCTTCTCGCGGTAGTGGTCGAGGATGATCTGCTGGTACATCTCTTCGACGTTCATCGATGCCCTCCGAAGAAGTCGCGGGTGTAGTCGAGCGCCTCGCCGAGCGCGTCGATCTCGGCGCGGGTCGTGTAGAGGTACGACGACGCACGGGTCGAACTCTGGACGCCGAGTCGTTCGTGCAGCGGACGCGCGCAGTGGTGCCCACCGCGGATCGCGACGCCTCGCGAGTCCAGCAGCTGCATCACGTCGTGGGGATGGACACCCTCAAGGGTGAACGAGATCGCTCCCCCACGGTCGACGTTGGTCGTCGGCCCCAGGACGCGCACCCCCCGCACCCGCGACAGGACGTCGAGCGCCTGTGTGGTCAACGCGTTCTCGTGCGCCGCGATGGCGTCCATCCCGATTCCCCGGACGTAGTCGATCGCCGCCCCGAGACCGACCGCCTGCGCGATCGGCGGCGTCCCGGCTTCGAACCGGTACGGAGGGTCGGCGTAGGTCGAGCCGGTCATCTTCACCACCTCGATCATCTCGCCCCCACCCAGGAAGGGCGGCAGTGAGGCGAGCAGGTCGTAGCGTCCCCACAGGACGCCGACTCCCGTCGGCCCGCAGACCTTGTGCCCGGTGAAGGCGAGCAGGTCGGCCCCCAACGCCGTCACGTCCGTCGCGAGATGGGGCACCCCCTGGGACGCGTCCACCACCACGACCGCACCGACCGAGTGGGCGGCGTCCGCGATCTGCCGGATGGGGTTCACCGTGCCGAGGACGTTGCTCACCCAGGTGAGCGACACGACCTTCGTGCGCTCGTTGATCAGCCCCTCCTGCTCGGCCGTGTCAAGGTCGAGTCGCCCCTCGTCGGTGACGTCGAACCAGCGCAGGGTCGCGCCGGTCCGCTCGCAGGCGAGCTGCCACGGGACGATGTTGGAGTGGTGTTCCATGACGCTCACCACCACTTCGTCCCCCGGACGCAGTCGCGACCCGAGCGTGTGGGCCGCCAGGTTCAACGCCTCGGACGCATTCTTGGTGAAGACGATCTCGTTGGCGCTCGCGGCCCCGATGAAGCCCGCGACGGTTTCTCGCGCCCCCTCGAACGCCTCGGTCGCCTCAGCCCCGAGCAGGTGCATCGCCCGCGCCACATTCGCATTGTGCTGCAGGTAGTGGGATGCGATCGCGTCCACGACCTGGCGTGGCTTCTGCGAGGTGTTGGCCGAGTCGAGGTAGACCAGCGGACGCTCCCCCACCCTGCGCGACAGGATGGGGAAGTCGGCGCGAATCGCCTCGACGTCGTAGGTCATCTGATCAGGCATCTGCCTTCACGTTCTGGGTGTACTTGACGTAGCCCTCGGCCTCCAACTGCTCGGCGAGTTCCTTGCCACCCTCCTCGGCCACGCGTCCATCGACGAACACGTGCACGAAGTCGGGGTTGATGTAGCGCAGGATGCGCGTGTAGTGGGTGATCAGCAGGACGCCGCGGTCACCCTGGGCCGAGTACCGGTTGACGCCGTCGGCGACGACGCGCAGGGCGTCGATGTCAAGGCCGGAGTCGGTCTCGTCGAGGATCGCGAACTTGGGGTTCAGCAGTTCGAGCTGGGCGATCTCGTGGCGCTTCTTCTCGCCACCCGAGAAACCCTCGTTGACCGAGCGTCCCGAGAACGAGTGGTCGAGCTGCATCTTCTCGAGGGCGGCGTTGACGTCCTTGACCCAGGTGCGCACCTTCGGCGCCTGGCCGTCGAGAGCGGTCTTCGCGGTGCGCAGGAAGTTCGACACGCTCACACCCGGCACCTCGACCGGGTACTGCATGGCGAGGAACAGGCCTGCACGGGCGCGCTCGTCAACCTTCATCGTCGTGAGGTCGGCGCCGTCGAGAAGCACCGAACCCGAGGTGATCGTGTACTTCGGGTGACCGGCGATCGAGTAGGCCAGCGTCGACTTGCCGGAACCGTTCGGTCCCATGATCGCGTGCACCTCGCCCGAGTTCACGGTGAGGTTGACCCCCTTCAGGATCTGCTTGGGCCCGGACTCGGTCTGGACGTCCACGTGCAGGTCAATGATTTGGAGCGTGGCCATGGTCAGTTCTCCTGAAAGGTGAGAGGTGAATCGGGATCGATGTAGATGGTGTCGCCGGTGACGACGACGGGATAGACGGGCACCGGACGCGTGGCCGGAAGGTTGAGGGCACGCCCGGTGCGCAGGTCGAAGGTCGAGCCGTGCAGGTAGCACTCGACCGTCCCGTCGCGCAGGTCCCCCTCGCTCAGCGGCACGTGACCGTGGGAGCAGAGGTCTTCGATGGCGAAGAACTCGTCCCCGTGGCGCACGATGGCGACGTCGAAATCGGGCAGTTCGACGACGAAGGGACGCGCGGTCACCTCGTCGACCGAACAGGCGCGGACCAGCGTCACTGCGACACCTCCGACAGGCTGGACGCCAGCTCGGTCTCGACGACCTCGCGCAGGTGGGCCTCCAACTCGGGGACGCCGATGCGACGGATGATGTCGTTGAAGAAGCCGTGGACGACCAGACGCTTGGCCTCCGACTCCTCGATGCCGCGCGACTGCAGATAGAACAACTGCTCGTCGTCGAAACGTCCGGTGGTCGAGGAGTGACCGGCGCCGGCGATCTCGCCCGTCTGGATCTCGAGGTTCGGCACGCTGTCGGCCTGGCAGCCGTCGGTGAGCACGAGGTTCTTGTTCGACTCGTAGGTCTCGATGCCCTCGGCGATCTTGCGGATCAGCACGTCACCGACCCAGACCGAGTGGGCGCCCTGGCCCTGCAGCGCACCGCGGTAGTCGACATTGCTGCGGGTGTGGGGGGCGTTGTGGTCGACGAAGAGGCGGTGCTCGATGTGCTGGCCCGCGTCCACGAAGTAGAGGCCGAACTGCTCGATCGACCCACCCGGGCCCGCGAACCGCGTCGTCTCCGAGATCCGGACGACCGACCCACCCAGCGACACCGACACGGTGCGCACCTGGGCGTCCCGACCGATGAGGAAGCTCGTCTGGCCGGCGTGGATCGTGTCGTCGGCCCAGTCCTGCAGCGTGACGAAGTTGACCTGGGCACCGTCGCCGACGATGACGTCCATCTTGGACGCGAACGTCGCGCTGCCCTCGTGGCGCACCACGATGGTCACCTTGGCGTGATTGCCCACGCGGAAGAGGAAGTGGTCACGCGAGTCCCGGCCTTCGCCGTGGAGGGTGATCGAGAGGGGTTGGACACACTCGACTTCAGCGGGCACCTCGAACAGCGTCGCCCAACTCCCCGTGGCACCCACGAGCGCCGACACCCGGTCGATCGGCGCCTCGACGGCGAGCTCGCGCGCCTCCTCGGACGTGAGGGTGCGCACGACGACCTCGTCGGGCTGGTCGGCGTCCCAGTCGATGTGACTGAGCTCGCCCTCGAACGGCTTGAAGAGCGGACGCAGCCGCCTGATGGGCGTGAAGCGCCACACCTCCTCACGACCTGTCGGCAACGGGTGGGCGTCCACCTCCCAGCTCGGGACGGGGTGCAGGTGCGATTCGACCGCTTCGACGGCCTCCGCGAGGTTGTTCATGGTGTCTTTCTTCTCGACCAGCTTCTTCTCAACCAGGATCGTCACGTCAGCCGACCGCGCCTTCCATTTGCAGTTCGATCAGGCGGTTGAGCTCCAGGGCGTACTCCATGGGGAGTTCGCGGGCGATCGGCTCGACGAACCCGCGCACGATCATCGCCATGGCCTCATCCTCGGCCATGCCGCGGCTCATGAGGTAGAAGAGCTGGTCGTCCGACACCTTCGACACCGTGGCCTCGTGGGCCATCGACACGTCGTCCTCCCGGACGTCCACATAGGGGTAGGTGTCGGAGCGGCTGATGGTGTCGACCAGCAGGGCGTCGCACTTCACGCTGGACGCCGAGTGGGACGCACCCTCGCGCACCTCGACGAGGCCGCGGTAGGACGAGCGTCCGCCACCACGGGCGACCGACTTGGAGATGATGGACGAGCTCGTGTGGGGTGCGCAGTGCACCATCTTCGAGCCGGCATCCTGGTGTTGTCCTTCGCCCGCGAAGGCGATCGACAGGGTCTCGCCGCGCGAGTGCTCGCCCATGAGGTAGACGGCGGGGTACTTCATCGTGACCTTCGAACCGATGTTGCCGTCGATCCACTCCATGGTGGCGCCGGCCTCGCACGTCGCGCGCTTGGTGACGAGGTTGTAGACGTTCGTCGACCAGTTCTGGATCGTCGTGTAGCGGACGCGGGCGTTCTTCTTCACGATGATCTCGACCACGGCCGAGTGCAGCGAGTCGGACGAGTAGATCGGGGCGGTGCAGCCCTCGACGTAGTGCACGTAGGAGCCCTCGTCGGCGATGATCAGGGTCCGCTCGAACTGGCCCATGTTCTCGGTGTTGATGCGGAAGTAGGCCTGCAGCGGGATCTCGACATGGACGCCCTTGGGCACGTAGACGAACGACCCGCCCGACCACACCGAGGTGTTGAGGGACGCGAACTTGTTGTCACCGACCGGGATCACCGAGGCGAAGTACTCCTGGAAGATCTCCGGGTGCTCCTTGAGGGCGGTGTCGGTGTCGAGGAAGATCACGCCCTGACGCTCAAGCTCCTCATTGATCTTGTGGTAGACCACCTCGGACTCGTACTGGGCGGCGACGCCCGCGACGAGACGGGCCTTCTCGGCCTCGGGGATGCCCAGCCTGTCGTAGGTGTTCTTGATGTCGTCGGGCAGGTCCTCCCAGGACTGTGCCTGACGCTCGGTCGACCGCACGAAGTACTTGATGTTCTCGAAATCGATCCCGGAGAGGTCGGCACCCCACGTGGGCATGGGCTTCTTGCGGAAGAGTTCGAGGCCCCTGAGTCGGATGTCGAGCATCCACTGGGGCTCGTCCTTCAGCGCAGAGATGTTGCGCACCACGGCCTCGTTGAGGCCTCGCTGCGCGGTTGCACCGGCGCTGTCGGTGTCGTGCCAGCCGTACTGGTAACCATTCAGGGCCTCGAGGTGCTCGTCCTGGGTGGCGCCGAGACCCGGGGCAACGGGTCGATTCTCGACCTGGGTCATCTATCGGTCCTCCTGTGGTGTGGTGTCATCGATTCCCTGGCGCCGGGTGGCGTCGGGCGGTGCGTCCAGGCGGGAGACGTGCGTGGTGCACACCCCGTCACCGTGGGCGATGGTCGCGAGGCGCTGGACCTGCGACCCGAGGAGCTCGGAGAAGACGCGCGTCTCCACCTCGCAGAGCTGGGGGAACTCGACGGCCACGTGGGCGATCGGGCAGTGGTGCTGGCAGAGCTGGTCACCGTGCAGGGCAGGTACGACGGACGCGACGTAGCCGTCGTCCGTCAGGGCCGTGGCGAGCAGGTCGACGGGGTTGGCGTCCGGTTGGGTGGCGCGGAGTTCGGTGAAGCGGGCGGCGACGGTACGGACGCGGTCGGCCGCGACGGCGTCCAGCGCTGCTGGGCCCGCGACGTGGAGCAGGGAGTGGAGTGCATCGATCGCCAGCCTGTCGTAGGCCTGGTAGAAGTGGGCCCGACCTGCGTCGGTCAGGGCGTACACCTGCGAGGGACGCCCACGTCCGCGTTGCCCGTAGATGCGCTGCTCACGCGAGACGACGTGCCCCTCCTCGAGCAGCACCGAGAGGTGCCGCCGGATGGCCGCGCTGGTCAGCCCGAGACGTTCGCCCAGAGCGGACGCAGTGGAGGCACCGTGTTCGAGGATCGACCGCGCCACCCGGTCGCGCGTCGAAGCATCATCGGACGCCGCGTGCGGCGCGGACGACCCCGGCAAGGGGGGATGCGTCCGCTCGGTTTTCATGAGGCCATTGTTTCGTAAATAGCGTGAGAGTCAAACGCCCAGGTCGGGATCCCCGAGACCTCGACCCTCCGGACGCGGCCTCCCGGCCGTTCCTGAGGACTCCCATAATCCCGCGCGGATTTCTTGCGAAGCCCGCGGGCTCCTGCGATAGTTCAGTTAGCCTGCAAGTACTTGCAGTGCGCCGCGTCCGAACCCCACGGATGGACGCTGCGCTCCCTACTGTCAACGGAGATGACATGATCCAGCGAGCCCTCAAGCTCAGCGCCGCCCTCGGCGTCGCTGCCCTTGCGCTCACGGCCTGCGGTTCGTCCGACACCGCTACCACGACCCCCACCAACAGCGCCACCACGGCCGCGTCCGCAGCGACGAGCGCGGCTGACGCCGGCTCGATCACCGTCTGGGTGGACGCCAACCGCGAGCCGGTCCTCAAGCCCATCGCGGCCACGTTCAAGGCCGACACCGGCGTGACGGTCAACCTCGTCGTCAAGGACTTCGGCAAGATCGCCGACGACTTCATCGCCCAGGCCCCCACCGGCAAGGGCCCCGACGCCGTCATCACTGCCCACGACGGCACCGGACGCCTGGTCGAGAGCGGTGTGGTCGCCCCGCTCGAACTCGGCGACGTGACCGCCCAGATGCAGGAGATCGCCATCAACGCGTTCACCTACAACGGCAAGGTCTACGGCGTTCCCTACGCGCTGGAGAACATCGCGCTCCTCCGCAACACCGATCTCGCGCCGACGGCCCCCAAGACCTATGACGAGATGATCACCATGGGCAAGGCCGCGAAGACGAAGTACTCCTTCCTCATCGGCCTCGACCCCAAGAGCGCCGACCCGTACCACACCTACCCCTTCCAGGCCTCGTTCGGAGCACCCGTGTTCGAGTCCGACGCCTCCGGCTACACGACCAAGCTGGGCATGGGCGGCGACAACGGCGCCACCTTCGCCAAGTGGCTCGCAGCCCAGGGCAAGGCAGGCATCTTCAACCTGAACATCACGGGCGACATCGCCAAGGATCAGTTCACCAAGAAGCAGAGCCCGTTCTTCATCACCGGCCCGTGGAACCTCGAGGCCATCCAGAAGGCCGGCATCAACTACTCGATCGACCCGATCCCCAGCGCTGGTGGCGAGGCTGCAACCCCGTTCGTCGGCGTCCAGGGCTTCATGATGAGCGCCCAGAGCAAGAACCCGGTGGCCACGCAGAGCTTCCTCGTTGACTACCTGAGCACCGAGGCCGTGCAGACCGCCCTCTTCGAGGCCGGCGACCGTGCGCCCGCGAACAAGGCGGCTTTCGAGGCTGCGAAGACCAACAAGGACGTTGCCGCCTTCGGCGCCGTCGGCGCTGCCGGCGTCCCGATGCCCAACGTTCCCGCCATGGGCACGGTCTGGGCCGACTGGGGCGCAACCCAGGTGCAGATCATCTCGGGCAAGGCGTCCGACCCGGCCGCAGCGTGGGCCAAGATGGTCACGACCATCCAGGGCAAGATCAAGTAGTCCACGACCCGCTTCCTGACTGGGGCCCCGGACCCTCGGGTCCGGGGCCCTGCCAGTCGGCGACCCATCTCAACTCTTTCGCTGGACCGAACACACCGCGCCGAGCCGCCATGCCGCCCGCGCGCCCGCCCACCACGGCGTCCCCACCGCTGGGTCGACGCCCTCACGAAGGCAGGTCACATGTCAGCCAAAACCCCACTCAGCGTCGAGGAGCGTGAGGTTGCAGCCACCAAGGCGCACGCAACCTATTCCGGCGGCCTCTGGCCCTGGGTCTTCAAGATCGCCATCCTGGGCGTCCTCGACGCCGGCGCGCTCTACGCCGCCCTGGTCCTGCTCAACGAGAATTCGTGGGGCGCACTGGCCGCGGTCGTCATCGGCACGGCCATCCTCAACATCATCTTCATTCCGCCGAACCGATTCCTGCCCGCCAAGTACCTGGCCCCGGGACTCGTCTTCCTGCTGATCTTCCAGGTTCTCGCGATCATCTACACGACCTACATCGCCTTCACGAATCAGTCGGACGGGCACATCCTGAACCGGGACGATGCCATCGCAGCCGTCATGGCGCAGAAGGTCGAACGCGTCCCCGACTCGCCCTCGTACAAGAGCGCCGTCGCCGAGAAGGATGGCCAGCTGTGGCTGATCGTCATCGATCCCGCCACCAAGGCGACGTCCGCGGGGTCGAACGACACCCCGCTCGCCGAGGTCACCGGCGTCGAACTCAGCGCGACCGGCGCCCCCAAGGCAGCGGAGGGTTTCACCGTCTTGTCGTTCGCCGACGTGGTGAAGCGGACGCAGGAGGTCACGGCACTCCGCGTCCCGATCACGGACGACCCGAACGACGGCTACCTCTCGACCACGACGGGCACCTCGGCCTTCATCTTCCGGTCGACCATCACCTACGACTCGGCGAAGAACGCCATGGTCGGGTCGGACGGCACGATCTTCCCCGACGGAGGACGCGGCTCCTTCCTCAACCCGGACGGTACTGAACTGACGCCCGGCTGGAAGGTCGGGATCGGGTTCGAGAACTTCACGAAGGCCTTCACCGACAAGGCCATCGCACAACCGCTCATGCGCGTGATGGCGTGGACGTTCGCCTTCGCGATCCTCAGCGTCCTCACGACGTTCGCCCTCGGACTGTTCCTGGCCATCATGTTCAACGAACCGCGGATGCGGGGCCAGAAGTGGTACCGGGTCGCGATGATCCTCCCCTACGCGTTCCCGGGATTCCTCTCGGGTCTCGTCTGGGCCGGCCTTTTCAACCAGGAATTCGGCTTCATCAACCAGATCCTCCTGAATGGGGCGGCGATCCCCTGGCTCACCGACCCCTGGTTGGGCAAGCTCGCCATCCTCATCGTGAACCTGTGGTTGGGCTTCCCCTACATGTTCCTGGTCGCAACGGGCGCCCTTCAGTCCATCCCGGATGAGGCACTCGAGGCCGCCAAGGTGGACGGTGCGTCCCCCTGGCAGACGTTCATGCAGATCAAGCTGCCCCTGCTGATGATCCCCCTGGCGCCACTGCTGATCAGCTCGTTCGCGTTCAACTTCAACAACTTCAACCTGATCTACATGCTCACCAGGGGTGGCCCGCAGTTCGCCGACACGGCGCTCAACGTCGGGTCGACCGACATCCTCATCAGCATGGTCTACAAGGTCGCCGGTTTCGACGGCGGTCGCCATGACTTCGGCCTGGCCAGCGCCTTGTCGATCATCGTCTTCCTCATCGTCGGCAGCATCTCGTACCTGGGATTCCGCCAGACCAAAACCTTGGAGAACCTGGCCTGATGAGCACTCAACCCACCACCTTCACCGCGCACGACGGCACCGTGCAGGAACTCCCGGCGCAACCCAGGATGGGGTTCGCGAAGTGGCTCGGCGTCATCGGCTGGCGCCATCTGATCGGCATCATCGCCGTGGTGTTCTCGGCGTTTCCGCTCGTGTACGTCGTCTCGGCGTCCCTCAACCCCTCGGGGACGCTGACAGGGTCGAACCAGCTCTTCAGCGAGGTGAGCATCGACGCCTACAAGAACCTGTTCAAGGACCCGTCCCGCCCCTACGGCCAGTGGTACATCAACACGCTGATCATCGCGGGGGTCACAGCGGTCTCCACGGTGTTCCTGGGGGCCATCGCGGCCTTCGCATTCTCGCGGATGCGGTTCAAGGGACGCCGCATGGGCCTGATGAGCCTGCTGCTCGTGCAGATGTTCCCCCAGTTGCTCGCGGTCGTCGCCATCTTCCTGCTGCTGACCTGGATCGGGGACATCTTCCCGATCCTGGGCATCGGGTCACGTCTGGCGCTGATCCTCGTGTACCTGGGCGGCGCCCTCGGTGTGAACACCTATCTGATGTACGGGTTCTTCAACACCGTCCCCTCGTCACTCGACGAGGCGGCCAAGGTCGACGGAGCCGGCCACGCACGCATCTTCTTCACGATCATCCTGCGACTCGTGGCACCGATCCTCGCGGTCGTGGGTCTCTTGAGCTTCATCGGCTCATTCAACGAGTACGTGATCGCCTCGGTCGTCGTCGGCAACTCCGCAGACACCCAAACCTTGGCCATCGGCCTGTTCCAGTACGTCTCGAGCGAGACCAACTCGAACTGGGTGATCTTCTCGGCCGGAGCGGTGTTGGCGGCCCTGCCGCCCATGGCCCTGTTCATCTGGCTCCAGAAGTACATCGTGGCCGGCCTGACCGCCGGCGCGGTGAAGTAAGTCCGTTGTCGCCCCGTCGACCGGCACGGGCATGACCAGGGTGAGGCTCGCAGACATCGCCGCCCACGCGGGCGTGAGCGAAGCGACGGTGTCGCGAGTCCTCAACAACGTGCCACTCGTGAGCGCCGGCACACGGGAGAGAGTGATCGGATCACTCGACGTGCTCGGGTACGACCGACCGTTCCATCCGCGATCCCAGCGGGGAGTGGTCGGGCTGATCGTGCCCGAGCTCGTCAATCCCATCTTCCCGGCGTACGCCCAGGTCCTCGATGCGGCATTGAGGGCACAGGGGTACACGGTCGTGCTGGGAACCCAGACCGCCGGCGGCACGCACGAGGACGAGTACACGCAGACCCTGATCGAGCGGGGCGCGGCGGGCATCGTCTTCGTCAGCGGCCACCACGCCGACCTGAACACATCGCTGGAGCGCTACCGCCGGCTCCCCGAGGCCGGACTCCCGGCCGTGCTGGTGAACGGCTTCAACCCCGGGATCCGGGGCGTCCCGTTCGTGAGTGACGACGATGTCGCAGCCATGGACATCGCTGTCCGGCACCTCACCGCACTCGGTCACACCCGGATCGGCCTGGCCATCGGTCAGGAACGGTACGTCCCGGTCCGGCGCAAGGTGGACGGCTTCCGGAAGGCCTGCGAAACCTATCTGGACGCAAGGGGCGCCTGCTACGTGGAGCACACGGTCTTCTCCGTGGGCGGTGGCGCGGCTGCGGCCATCCGCCTGCTCCCGCGCGGGGTGACCGCCATCGCCTGCGGCTCGGACCTCATGGCGCTCGGCGCCATCGCCGCCGCCCGCACAGCAGGTCTGCGGGTGCCCGAGGATGTCTCCGTCGTCGGTTACGACGACTCGGTCCTCATGGCCTATACCGATCCACCCCTGACCACGCTGCGGCAGGACGTCCAGGGCATCGGGTCAGCGGCGGTGGCCGCACTCATGGCGCAGATCCGTGGAGACGCCGTTCCCGCCGGAGAACAGCTCTTCCGCCCTGAGTTGGTCATCCGCAAGTCGACCGGCCCGCTCCACGCCTGAGCGTTTTCGGGGAAGTGTTCGCTCGTTCGCTCACGCGTCCGACCGCTCGCCACCCCGCCGCCGGACGCGAAGTGCCCACAAAGTAGCCTTGGCGCTGATCATCACGCACGTCCGCGACCAAGAGGAACATCATCGTGATCAGCACAGGATGGGCAACAGCGCCCAGCCAAGACACCGGGTCGGCGCGCCGACCCCTCCATTCCACCGCCCGCATCGCGGCCCTGGCCGGAGCAGCGCTTCTGGCCCTCACGGGTTGCGCCGGAGGTAGCGGCACCGAGCACACCGGCGGAGAGGCGAACCTCACGCTCCCCGACCTGGGACAGGTGAGCTTCTTCGGCGGTATCAACGGCCGCTACCTGCTGATGCTCGGCCTGCTGGTCTGCCTCGCGGGCCTCGCTTTCGGCATCTACACCTACTCGCAGCTCAAAAACCTTCCCGTGCACCGCAGCATGAAGGAGATCTCGGAGCTCATC
This sequence comes from uncultured Propionibacteriaceae bacterium, assembly GCA_937988865.1. Classification (GTDB taxonomy): domain Bacteria; phylum Actinomycetota; class Actinomycetes; order Propionibacteriales; family Propionibacteriaceae; genus CALKHV01. Next base: position 32,559 of record CALKHV010000196.1, read on the forward strand.
TACGAGACGTGCAAGACCTACCTGATCCAGCAGGGCAAGTTCCTCCTGCTGCTGTGGGCCTTCATCGGAACGGTCATCGTCATCTACTTCTGGGTGTTGATGGGCATGGCCTTCGGGCGAGTGCTCGTCGTCCTCCTGTTCAGCCTCATCGGCATGGCGGGATCGTTCGGCGTCGCCTGGTTCGGCATCCGCGTCAACACCTTCGCGAACAGCCGCACCGCTCACGCTGCGCTGCGCGGCAAGCCCTACCCCGCTCACGAGATCCCGATGAAGGCCGGCATGAGCGTCGGCATGGTCCTGATCAGCGTCGAACTGTTCATGATGCTGTTCATCATGTTGTTCCTGCCCGGCAACATGGCCGGCTCGTGCTTCATCGGCTTCGCGATCGGCGAATCGCTCGGTGCGTCCGCCCTGCGCATCGCCGGCGGCATCTTCACCAAGATCGCCGACATCGGCTCCGACCTCATGAAGATCGTCTTCAAGATCAAGGAGGACGACGCCCGCAACCCCGGCGTCATCGCCGACTGCGTGGGCGACAACGCCGGTGACTCGGTCGGCCCGTCGGCCGACGGCTTCGAGACCTACGGTGTGACCGGCGTCGCACTGATCACCTTCATCCTCCTGGGCGTCAACGACCCCAAGGTTCAGGTGCAGCTGCTCGTCTGGATCTTCTTCATCCGCGTCGTCATGGTGGTCGCGTCGTTCGCGTCCTACGCCCTCAACCACGCCATGACCAAGGCGAAGTACGAGCACGCCGACGACATGGACTTCGAGCGTCCGCTCACCACCCTCGTGTGGCTGACCTCGGGCATCTCGATCGTCCTGACGTTCATCACCTCGTTCGCGATGGTCCAGAACCTCGGTGACGGACTCTGGTGGAAGCTGTCGATCATCATTTCCTGCGGCACGCTCGCGGGCGCGCTCATCCCCGAACTGGTCAAGGCCTTCACGTCGACGAACAGCCGCCACGTGCGCGAGGTCGTCATCAGCGCCAAGGAGGGCGGCCCTTCGCTCGACATCCTGTCGGGCCTGGTCGCCGGCAACTTCTCGGCCTACTGGCTGGGCATCGCGATCATCATCCTGATGGGCATCGCCTACCTGATCTCCACCCTGGGTCTCGGCGCGCTCATGCTCGCCCCGGCCGTGTTCGCCTTCGGCCTCGTCGCCTTCGGCTTCCTCGGCATGGGTCCGGTGACGATCGCCGTCGACTCCTACGGTCCCGTGACCGACAACGCGCAGAGCGTCTTCGAACTCTCGACCATCGAGCAGATGCCCGGCGCTGCAGAAGAACTGAAGCGCGACTTCGGCTTCGACGTCGACTGGGCGAAGGGCAAGCACTGGCTCGAGGCGAACGACGGTGCGGGCAACACGTTCAAGGCGACGGCCAAGCCCGTCCTCATCGGCACTGCGGTCGTCGGCGCGACGACGATGATCTTCTCGATCATCATGGGTCTCACCGACCGCCTGACCGTGAACCTCGACAAGTTGTCACTGCTGCACCCGCCGTTCCTGCTCGGTCTGATCATGGGCGGCGCTGTCATCTACTGGTTCTCCGGAGCGTCCATGCAGGCGGTCACGACCGGCTCGTACCGCGCGGTGGAGTTCATCAAGGAGAACATCCAGCTCGAGAACGTCACCAAGGCGTCCGTCGAGGACTCCAAGAAGGTCGTGCAGATCTGCACCCAGTACGCGCAGAAGGGCATGCTCAACATCTTCCTGGGCATCTTCTTCTCGACCCTGGCCTTCGCCTTCCTGGAGCCTTTCTTCTTCATCGGCTACCTGATGTCGATCGCCCTGTTCGGCCTCTACCAGGCCATCTTCATGGCGAACGCCGGTGGCGCCTGGGACAACGCGAAGAAGATCGTCGAGGTCGATCTCGCGGCCAAGGGCACCGAGCTGCACGACGCGTCCATCGTGGGCGACACCGTCGGCGATCCCTTCAAGGACACCTCCTCGGTGTCGATGAACCCCGTGATCAAGTTCACGACCCTCTTCGGCCTGCTGGCCGTAGAACTCGCGGTCTCGATCGCCGACCAGAGTGGCCACACGATCACGCTGCTGCTCTCGGCCATGTTCTTCGCCCTGAGCGTGTTCTTCGTCTACCGGTCGTTCTTCGGCATGCGTATCAACCGCACGATGGCTGACGTCAAGAGCGCCCTGGACGCTGAGGCTGCCCTGGCACTCGAGGCATCCGGGGACGCTGGCGTGGCATCCACCGTCACGGCGGCCGACAAGGTGCTGGACGCCGCAGAGGCCTGATCCACTCACCACCAGACGAAGGAACCGGGGCCCCTCATCGCGAGGAGCCCCGGTTCCTTCGTTTGTGCCGGCGTCACCCGCGCAGCCGACGGGACCGCCGGTTCAGGACAGGAGTGCGATCGGGTCGGAGAGGAAGTCCTGCATCGTCTGGAGTGCCCGTGCGGCGTCCGCGCCGTCTGCAGCGCGGTGGTCGATGGTCAGGCCGACCTCGCAGGCCATGCGTCCGATGACCGTACCGTCCTCGTCGAAGAATGGCTTCAGTCCCACGGTTCCCACGCTGAGAGCCGTGGCCTGGGGCGGAGTGAGGATCGAGTTGAAGCGATCCACGCCCATCCCACCGAGATTCGACAGCGTCCCCGTGCCGCCCGCGAACAGGCTCGGGTCGACCTTTCCGCCCTTGACCGCCTCGGCCAGGCTCCGCACCTGGCCGTCGAGGACGGCGACAGCCGTCCGATCGGGGTGCAGGATGACGGGTGCGAGCAAGCCCGTCGGGGTGTCGATGGCGAGGGACACGCCCACGTCCCCGTTGGCCTTGACGCCCTCGTCGGCCCAGTAGCCGTTGAGGTTGGGGTACTCGCGCAGGACCAGGGCGTAGCCGCGCAGCAGCAGCGTCGTCCAGCTCACGCTCGTGCGCGAGGCCTTCCGCATCGCCGCCAGGACCGTGAGATCGAGTACGCGGTAACAGGTGAACTGCGGGATCACCGCGCTGGGAACCATCGCCCTGGCGGTGGCCACACGCATGCGACGCGCCTTCTTGTCGCCGAGCAACTCTCCGGCAGCCGCCTGCACCGACGGTGCCGCCGGAACGACAGTCGGTACGGTGACGTACGCCGCCAACGGCGCGGGTCGTGCTGCCCTCGCGGCGATCGCCTCCCGGACGTCCCTGGCCCGCACGGTGCGATGCGGTCCGGTCGCGGCCAACGTGGCCAGGTCAAGCCCTGCCTCGGACGCCAGCCGACGGGCGAGCGGGACCGCTCGTACCCGCTCGCCCGACGCGTCGGGGGACGCCTGCTGAACCGGGGACGCGAAGAGGTCGCCGAGCAGGTCATCGGTCTCGGAGTCGAGCCACCCCATCGGCTCGCCCACGGCGACGACGGTATCGGGACCGGCCACGATCTCGGTCAGCGTCCCGTCTGCGGTTGCTTCGACATCCATGTCGACCTTGTCGGTGGTGACGACGGCGATCACGTCACCCGATGTGATGGTGTCACCCGGGTCGACGTGCCACTCGACGACGGTCCCCTCCTCCATCGTCATCGACATCTTGGGCATCAGGATGGGCAGGCGGGGCATCTCACCACTCCCTGACGAGCGCGGTCGCCTCGCGGACGATGTCTTCCACCTGGGGGACGCTGGCCCGCTCAAGGCGAGGGTTGTAGGGAATCGGGGTGTCGAGGCCGCAGAGGCGGCGCACCGGCGCCTGCAGGTAACCGAAGGCATCGCCCTCGGTGATGGTCGCCGACACCTCGGCCATGTAGCCGCCGAACTTGGCGGCCTCCTGCACGAGGAGTGCGCGTCCGGTCTTCTTGACGGAGTCGAGGATCAACCTGGTGTCGAGCGGACGGATCGTGCGAGGGTCGATGACCTCGGCATTGATTCCCTCGGCCGCGAGCTGCTCGGCCGCCTCGATCGCCCGGCGCACCTCGATCGAGGTCGCGACGATGGTCAGGTCAGTTCCCTCGACCTCGATCCGCCCCTCACCCAACCGTGCCTTCGGGATCTTGACGGGCACCTGGAAACTCTGCTTGTACAGGAGTTTGTGCTCGATGATGATGACGGGGTTGGGGTCCTCGAGCGCAGCGAAGAGCAGGGCGGCCGCGTCCGTCGCGTTCGACGGCATGACGACCTTGAGACCGGGGATGTGCGCGAACCAGGCCTCGAGGGACTGGCTGTGCTGCGCAGCTGCACCTGTGCCAGAGCCGGCCGGCGTCCGGATGACGAGGGGGACGTTCGCCTGGCCCCCGACCATGAAGTGCAGCTTGGCGGCCTGGTTGACGATCTGGTCCATCGCCTGCGCCGTGAAGTCCGAGAACTGGATCTCGACGATCGGACGCATACCCGTGATCGCAGCACCCACTCCCATGCCCACGATCCCGAGCTCGGAGATGGTCGAATCACGGACACGCTCGGGGCCGAACCGGTTGATCAGGTCGTTCTCCACGCCGAACGCACCGCCGTAGATGCCGACGTCCTCGCCCATGAGGAACACCCGGTCGTCGTTCGTCATCGCCGTGGCCATCGCTTCACGAATGGCCTCGGAGTACGTCATCGTGCGCATGTCTGTCATCAGTTCAGGCCCTTCAGGATGTCCTGGTAGTCGACGGGCGATGGGGCGTAGACGCCAGCCAGCATCGCCTCCACCGTGGGTTCGGCGCCCTGCGTCCCGAAGACGACGGCCGCGCGGATCTCGGTGCGGACGTCCACCTGGGCCTGGTTGATGTCCGCCTGCTCGAGAACGCCCTCCTCCAGCATCTTGTGGCAGAAGCGGGCGATGGGGCAGCGCTCCTTCCACTCGGCGATCTCTTCCTTCGACCGGTAGAGGTTCTTGTCCGACTTCGAGTGGCCGCGCCAGCGATAGGTCAGCGCCTCGATGAAGGTCGGCCCCTCCCCTGCACGGGCGCGATCGACGGCTCGCTGGACAACCTCGGCCACCGCCTCGACGTCGTTCCCGTCGACGGTCTCGCCGGGCATGCCGTAGGCGGCCGCCTTCTCCGACAGGAAGTCGACCTTGAATGCCTTCTCACTCGGCATCGACATGCCGTACTTGTTGTTCTCGCAGATGAAGACCACCGGGAGATCCCACATGGACGCCAGCGTCAACGCCTCGTGCCACGCACCTTCACCCACCGATCCGTCGCCGTGGAAACACAGGCAGACCTGGTCGGTGCCGCGCATCTTGTTGGACAGTCCCGCCCCGGCCGCAATCGGAAGGCCGCCGCCGACGATGCCGTTCGCGCCCAGGTTTCCCGTCGCGACGTCCGCGATGTGCATCGAGCCCCCGCGTCCCTTGCAGTAGCCGTTCTCGCGGGCCAGCAACTCAGCCATGGCGAGGCCGAGATCGGCTCCCTTGGCGATCGCGTGGCCGTGGCCGCGGTGGGTCGAGGTGATCTGGTCGCCCTCGCGGAGCGTGACGCAGGCCCCGGTCGGCACGGCCTCCTGGCCGATGGACAGGTGCATGGTGCCGTGCATCATGCCGCGGCCGTACAGGTCCTCCACCGCCTCTTCGAACAACCGGATCCGCCACATGGTGCGAAGCAGGTCACCTGCCTGGGCCTTGTCGAGCGTGTCTGATGCCATGCTGACAAGCCTAAGGTCTCGACCAGCCCCTGTCTGCACTTTTGCTACGCACATTTGTGACATAAAACTGAGGTTGGCACAGAAGCCACAGCGCCACACCCCTAGACTGACCGCGTGCCTGCTCCCGCGCTCCTCGTCGACGGCGTCCTCGTGACGTTCGGCCGGAGGTCGGCCCTCGACCACGTCACGCTCCAGGCGTCGAGATCGCGGGTCACCGCGGTCCTGGGGCCCAACGGCGCGGGCAAGACGACCCTCATCCGGTGCTGCACAGGGCTGATCACCCCGGACGCCGGTGCGATCACGGTGCTGGGCCACGTGGCCGGCTCGCCGGCGGCCAACGAACTCATCGGCCTCATGCCCCAGTCGACGGGTGCCTGGTCGGGGATCCGCGCCGTCGAACTCCTGGCCTACCTCGCGAGGCTGTATGCGTCCCCCCTCGACGTGGACGCACTCGTCGCACGTCTTGGCATCACCGATTACGCGCGCACCCCGTATCGCCGGTTGTCAGGTGGTCAGCAACAGGCGGTGAACCTGGCAGGTGCCCTCATCGGACGTCCGGAGCTGGTGTTCCTCGACGAACCCACGGCGGGCATGGACCCGCACCTGCGCCGCCACACCTGGACGATCATCCGCGAACTGCGGGAGGCAGGGCTGGCCGTGGTCCTGACCACCCACGACATGCACGAGGCCGCCGACCTCGCCGACGACGTGTGGATCCTCGACCGCGGACGCATCGTCATCCACGGCACCCTCGCCGAACTGACCCGGGACGCCAGCCTGGAGGACGTCTTCCTCTCCCACACCACCGGGGGCGCGGCATGAGCCTCGACTTCTCCCCCGCCGCCGGGGCGGCACGCCCCTGGGCACGCATCCGTGCGCACGCCCTGACCGAGGCACGCATGGTCGCCCGCAACCACGAACAACAGATCCTCGCCCTCGTGATCCCGCTCGGCCTCCTCGTCGGGGCCCGCTGGTTCGGCGGACGTCTGGGCACCGACATCGCGTCGATGGCTCCCGGGGTCCTGGCCCTGGCCATCTGGTCGACCGCCTTCACGTCCGTCGCGATCAGCACCGGCTTCGAACGGCGGTACGGCGTCCTCGAACGCCTCGCCGCAACCCCCCTCGGACGCACGGGCCTGCTGGCCGGCAAGGCGGTCGCGACCATCCTCGTGGCCGCCGTCCAACTCACGATTCTGGCGGCAGCCGCGGTGGCGCTCGGCTGGCGTCCCCACCCCGGCCCGGCCGGATCACTCGCCCTGATGGTCGGCGTCGTGCTCGCGCTCATCGCGTTCACGTCACTCGCGCTCATCATGGCCGGCACGCTCGCCCCCGAAGTGGTCCTCGGCCTCGCGAACTTCGTCTTCCTGCTGGGTCTCGCAGGCGGTGGCCTGTTGGTGCCCCTCGCCTCGCACCCGGACGTCCTGCGTCCGGTGGTGGGCGCGCTCCCCACCGCGGCCCTGGGCGAGTTGTTGCGGGGTTGGGACGCCGGTGGCGCCCCCTGGTGGACCCTCGCAGTCCTGGCGGCCTGGGCCGTCGTGTTGGTGTTGATCGCCCGAAAGGTGTTCCGATGGACGTCCTGACCCGCCTCTTCGGCACCCCCACCGCGTTCCGGCGCTGGGCGGTCGCCTCGTTGGTCGCCAACATGGTGCTCGTCGTGACGGGCGCGATCGTGCGCCTGACCGGCTCCGGGCTCGGCTGCCCGACCTGGCCGACCTGCAAGGACGACGCCTACGTCCCGGAGGCCGCCCTGGGCATCCACGGCCTGATCGAGTTCGGCAATCGACTGCTCACCTTCGTCCTCATCATCATCGCCGTGGCCACGCTCGTCGCCGCTTTCCGGTCGGGCGCCGACCGTACGTCCAAAGGTCTCGCGTTCCTCACGGCTGCGGGCATTCCGTTGCAGGGCGTCATCGGGGGCATCACGGTCCTCACCCAGCTGAACCCGTACGTCGTCGCGCTCCACCTGCTGCTGTCGATCGCCCTCATCGTGCTGCTCACACGACTCGTCATGCGGACGCGGGGCTACGTCACCACCGCCGTGGAACCCCGGCTGGTCTGGCTCGCCCGGGCCACCTTCGCCGTGATGATGATCGCGATCTGGGTGGGCACTGTGGTCACAGGCTCCGGCCCGCACTCCGGCGACGGTGGCGCCAGGCGCACCGGCCTCGACATCGAGACGGTTGCGAAGCTGCACTCCGCGTCCGTCTGGGCGTCCATCGCGTTGACCATCGCCTGCATCATCCTGTTCGGACGCGCAGGGCACCGCCGAGCGCGCACGTTGGCCATGGGTGTGCTCCACGCATCGCTCCTGCAGGGAGCGATCGGCTACGCGCAGTACTTCCTGGGCCTGCCGCTCGGACTCGTCATCGCCCACATGGTGGGGTTGGCGATCGTCACGGTCTGCGTGTCAGCGCTGTGCTTCGGCGTCGCGCGCACCGAGCGACTGGCGTAGCTGGACCGGTTCAGAAGAGCAGCGGGTCGATCGCGGCCGCGACGAAGATGAGCGCCAGATAGGAATTGCTCCAGTGGAACAGGCGCATCGGCTTGAGCGCTGCGTCGGTGAGCCCGGCCCGTGCACGGCGCAGGAGCCCCCAGGCTTCCCAGAGGAAGGCAGCGCCGGCAATCGCCGCCACGGACGGGTACAGCCACCCGGTCCCGGCCACCGGCCACACCAGCAGTGACGTGACGACGGTCAGCACGGAGTAGCCGAGAATGCGCAGGGCAACGCCCGGGGCGTCCATGACCACCGGGAGCATCGGCACCTCGGCAGCGGCGTAGTCCTCCCGGTAGCGGAAGGCGAGTGCCCAGGTGTGCGGGGGCGTCCAGAAGAACACGATCGCGAACAGCACGAAGGGCGCCCATGCCAGCTGGCCGGTGACGGCCGTCCATCCGATGAGGGGCGGGAAGCAGCCGGCAATGCCGCCCCACACGATGTTCTGGCTCGTCCGTCGCTTCAACCAGATCGTGTAGACGACGACGTAGAACGCGTTGGCCGCCAGTGCCAGCCAGGCCGAGAGCCAGTTGGCACCCACGCCGAGCACCACAGTGGCGAGGATGGCCAGGATCACGCCGAACGTGGTTGCAGCCGCCGGAGACACCTGATGGCGGGGCATGGGACGCCGACGCGTGCGCCGCATCGTCTCGTCGATGTCTCGATCGAGGACGCAGTTGAACGTGTTGGCCGACCCGGCAGCGAGCATCCCGCCCAGCATCGTCCAGCCGACGAGTGCAAGGCTCGGCACTCCCCCGGCAGCCAGGAACATGGCCGGCACGGTGGTGACCAGGAGGAGTTCGATGATGCGCGGTTTGGTCAGGGCGACATAGGCGGACGCGACGTCACGCACGCTCGCGCGTGGCGCAGCCACTGATTCGCTCACAACTTCTCCCCGTCCGGCAACCCGACGAGTCTATCCCGCAGGCGGTGGAACAACGATTCCGCTGGTCAGTGGGCGCACGCGCCACCTGCAGCAGGGCTCGGGACGCGGTTATTGTTGCAAGAGTTCTCCTTGTACCGTCATCCATCACGGCGGGTGGGCAGCCCACGCCACCCCAGATCCCCAGGAGCCACCAGTGCCCGTGTTGACGAACCCGCTTCGAGATCCCCAGGACCGACGCCTGCCCCGCATTGCCGGACCGTGCGTCCTCGTGATCTTCGGCGTCACCGGCGACCTCTCACGCAAGAAGCTCATGCCTGCCGTCTACGACCTCGCCAATCGTGGGCTCCTGCCCCCGGGGTTCGGTCTCGTGGGCTTCGCGCGGCGCGACTGGGCCGATCAGGACTTCGCCAAGCAGGTGCACGACTCGGTGAAGGAATACGCCCGCACCCCCTTCCGGGAGGAGGTGTGGCGTCAACTCCTCGAAGGCATCCGCTTCGTACCGGGCGAGTTCGGCGACGACGCAGCCTTCGAGACGCTGAAGAACACCATTCTCGAACTCGACCAGGCTCGCGGCACCGGCGGCAACCACGCGTACTACCTGTCGATCCCTCCCGGCTTCTTCGACGACGTCGTCGGCCAGTTGCGCAAACACGGCCTCGCGGGTGTGGAGCGCGGCGGGGCGTGGAGCCGCGTGGTCATCGAGAAGCCTTTCGGCCACGACCTCGAATCAGCACGCGAACTCAACCGGATCGTGTCGACCGCTTTCCCGTCGGAGTCCGTCTTCCGGATCGACCATTACCTGGGCAAGGAAACAGTCCAGAACATGATGGCCCTGCGGTTCGCCAACCAGATGTACGAGCCGATCTGGAACAACAACTACATCTCGCACGTGCAGATCACCATGGCCGAGGACATCGGCATCAGTGGACGTGCGGGCTATTACGACGGCATCGGCGCCGCCCGCGACGTCATCCAGAATCACCTCATCCAGCTCATGGCGCTCACCGCCATGGAGGAGCCTACGAGTTTCGACGCGGCCCAGTTGCGCGCAGAGAAGCAGAAGGTGCTCGCCGCGGCACGACCCGCGAAGAACCTCGACCTGCACACCGCCCGCGGCCAGTACTGCGCAGGTTGGCAGGGTGGCGAACAGGTGTTGGGCTACCTCCAGGAGGACGGCGTCCGCGCTGACTCCACCACCGAGACCTACGCGGCGATCCGGATCGACATCGACAACCGGCGCTGGGCCGGCGTCCCGTTCTACCTCCGGACAGCCAAACGCATGCCGCGCCGCGTGACCGAGATCGCCCTCAGCTTCAAGCGCGCCCCGCACCTGCCGTTCACCGACACCGACACCGAAGAACTCGGCACCAACGCCCTCGTGATGCGCATCCAGCCCGATGAGGGCATCACGACCCGCTTCGGCGCCAAGGTGCCGGGGACGCAGATGGAGATTCGTGAGGTCAGCATGGACTTCGCCTACGGCGGGGCCTTCACCGAGTCCAGCCCCGAGGCCTACGAGCGGCTGATCCTCGACGTGCTGCTCGGTGACCCGCCGCTCTTCCCCCAGCATGAAGAGGTGGAGCTCTCATGGCAGATCCTCGACCCGATCCTCGACCACTGGGCCAACTCGGGCGTCAAACCGGAAGGTTACGCGTCCGGCACCTGGGGACCACGTTCGAGCGCAGACATGCTTGCCCGTGACGGCTTCACCTGGCGCAGGCCCTGAAAGGCGAACGATGCTCATCACGCTGAAACACACCACGTCGGGCCAGATCGCCTCGGCACTCCTTCGACATCGTCGCGCCCAGGGCGCCAGCGGTCTGGTCTTCACCCTCGTGGTGGTGGCCGAGGAGCGTCACTACGCCAAGGTGCTGGAGGCATGCATCGAGGCCGGACGCGAGCATCCCTCACGCATCCTCATCGTGGTCCGCGGGCGCTCGACCAAGAGCGTCCTGGACGCCGAGATCCTCTCCGGCGAAGGGGTCCCAGGTTCAGTGATCACCCTGCGCATGTCGGGTGAACTGGCCGACCACGGGGAGTCGGTCGTCCTCCCCCTGCTCCTGCCGGACTCCCCTGTCGTCGTGTGGTGGCCCAACTCGTCCCCCGACAAGCCCGCCGACGACCCCATCGGCGCACTGGCCACGCGCCGCATCACCGATGCGTCCGGGGCCCGAAACCCCCTCGAGGCCCTGCGCATTCGGGCCAGGTACCACTCCCCAGGCGACACCGACCTGACCTGGACGCGCCTCACGCCGTGGCGTGCCCTGCTTGCCGCGGCTGTCGACCAGTACCCCAGCCGCATTCTCGAGGCCACCGTCGAGGCCGCTCGCGACAATGCCCCGGCCGAACTGATGTCGGCCTGGCTGCAGGGCAGGCTTGATGTGCCCGTGAGCAGGAAGAACACGCGTGGTCCAGGCATCACGGGCGTCCGGTTGGTCACCCCCGCGGGCGACATCTCTGTCATCAGGGATGAGGAGGGTGTCATGGCCGAGTACCGGGTCCCGGGACAGCCGAAGCGGACGGTGGCACTCAAGCGCCGCGACATCAACCAGCTCATCACCGAAGAACTGCGCCGCATGGACGCCGACGACATCTTCGAGGACGCGACCGAGGTGCTGCTGAAGCGCCATCGCGCGGCCCTCCGGCAGGCGACCGCCAAACAACCGGCTGCCCCGGCGCGCAAGCGGAAGGCACACGAGGCCCCACCGGCCGAGACACCCCCACCAGGGCCGGACCCCGCATGACTGCGCGGGTGGTGCGGTTCGCCGACGGCTCGGAACTGGCGCAGTACGTTGCACGACGGCTACTGGAACGCCTCCTGGAGTTGCAGTCCAGGCAGGCCGACGTCAACGTGTGCCTCACCGGCGGGCGGATCGCCAATCAGGTCTACGAGACGTTCGCAGCGCTGCCCGAATGCAGAGACCTGGACGCATCGAACCTGTCGTTCTGGTGGAGCGACGAGCGCTTCGTCCCCACCGACTCTGCGGAACGGAACTCACTGCAGACGTTCGCGCTGCTCGCGCGGACGCTGACCCTCTCCCCGTCCAACGTGCACGTGATGCCCGCCAGCGACGGCAAGGCCGACGCGGACGAAGCGGCCTTCGCCTACGCGCAGGACCTCGGGGACACGGTCTTCGACCTCAACCTGTTGGGAGTGGGGGCCGACGGGCATGTGGCGTCCATCTTCCCCAACCACCCGAGCAACGAACCGACGACGCTCATGGCGATCGGCGTCGCGGATTCTCCGAAGGCGCCTTCGGAGCGGATCTCGTTGACGATCGCGGCCCTGAACCGGTCACGGGCGATCTGGCTGATCGCGAAAGGCAGCGAGAAGTCGGACGCGGTCGCCCGCTCAGTGGCCGGGGATTCTGCCCTGCCTGCGTCCCGTGTCGCCGGCCTGGACGAGACGATCTGGTTCGTCGACGAAGCGGCGGCGAGCGGTCTGCCCTACTTCGAGTGCGACCTCTGAGTGACTCAGTAGATCACTTCGCCGCGCGCGCGACGCTCGCGAAGGCCCTGCAGCGCCTCGGAAAGGATCGCCTGCGCCTCGACCTCTGAACGGCGCTCCTTCACATAGGCGAGGTGCGTCTTGTAGGGGAGGATCTTCGGCGGCGGCGGCGGGTTCTCGGAGTCGAGGTTCGCCGGCATGCCACAGCGGGGGCAGTCCCACGTCTCGGGGACCTGCGCCTCGATGGCGAATGCGGGACGCGTCTCGTGACCGTTGGAACAGAAGTAGGAGACGTACAGTCGGGGTGCCGACTCGCCGCGCTCTGCCTCGCCCATCGGGCCAGCGCCCACCCGGCTGCCTCGAATGGCACTGCCACCAACCACGGCGTTACTCCCTGTCTAGATGAATGTGCCTGCCGCGACCCCGGTTCGGGGCCGATGTGTTCAGATCCCGAGTTTGTAGAGCACGAGGAGCCCGACGATCGTGGCGAACCACAGCAGGCCGATGGTGATCGTCAGGCGGTCGAGATTGCGCTCGGCCACCGAGGTGCCGCCCATGGCGGTGGACATGCCGCCGCCGAACAGGTCGGACAGACCCCCGCCGCGACCCTTGTGCAGGAGGATGAACGCCGACAGGATGACGCTCGTCACAACCAGCACGATCGAGAGGGTCAGGATCGGCCACGACATCATGGGAGCGAGAATCACGTGGGAATTCTAGCCCACGAGGTGGGCAAACCCACATTCGCCCCGGCTCGCCCACCTTGCCCCGGACGCACGACGGGGACGCCGCGACTGCAGCGTCCCCGTCGTGTGGTGAGGTGTCAGGCGTGCGCGTAGAACATCACGATGCCGGCGAATTCCTCGGGCACCAGGCTTGCGCCACCGACGAGTGCGCCGTCGACGTCCGGCTGCGCCATGAGTTCGGCAGCAGTCGAAGCCTTGACGGAGCCGCCGTACTGGATGCGAACGGCTTCGGCCGTGGGCGCGTCGTACATCTCGGCGATGGCGGCGCGAATGGCCCCGCACACCTCCTGCGCGTCCTGGGGAGTCGCGACCTCGCCGGTGCCGATGGCCCAGATGGGCTCGTAGGCGATGACGAGCCCGGCAACCTGCTCGGCGGGGATGCCGTCGAGATCGGCCTTGATCTGTCCCACGGTGTGCTCGACCTGCTGGCCGGCCTTGCGGACGTCCAGGCTCTCGCCGCAGCAGACGATGGGCGTCATGCCGTGCTCGAGGACCTTCTTGGCCTTGGCGTTGATCATGGCGTCCGACTCGCCGTGGTATTCACGACGCTCCGAATGACCCACGATGACGTAGGCGACGTTGAGCTTGGCCAGCATCAGGCCGCTGATCTCGCCGGTGTAGGCGCCCTTCTCCTGCGTGGAGATGTCCTGGGCGCCGAAGGCGATCGGCAGGCGGTCACCCTCGATGAGTGTCTGGACCGTGCGAATGTCGGTGAAGGGGACGCAGACGACGGCCTCGGACTGCTCCGGGTCGTAGCCCTTGTCCTTCAACGTCCATGCCAGCTTCTGCACCAGACCCGTGGCCTCCACGTGGTCGAGGTTCATCTTCCAGTTGCCGGCCAGGATTGGCTTGCGTGCCATCAGTTGCCCTCCTCCATGACAGTGAGGCCAGGGAGATCCTTGCCCTCGAGGTATTCCAGCGACGCTCCGCCGCCGGTCGAGATGTGTCCGAACTCGTCATCTGCATGTCCGAGGTCACGGACTGCCGCAGCGGAATCGCCACCCCCGACGACCGACAGGCCGTCGACCTCGGTGAGCGCCTGGGCTACGGCGGCGGTGCCGCCGGCGAGTTCAGCGATCTCGAACACGCCCATGGGGCCGTTCCAGACGACCGTCTTCGCAGACTTGATGGCCTCGGCGAACAGCTTCTCCGACTCGGGGCCGATGTCGAGACCCATCTTGTCGGCGGGGATGGCGTCCGCGGCGACGACGTCGACGGGACCGTCGACCGTCCGGGCACCGAAGTCCATCCCCGACGCCACGCGGACGTCCACCGGGAGCAGGAGTTGCTTGCCCTCGGCCTTGGCCGTCTCGACGTAGCCCTTGCAGATGTCGATGCTGGCCTCGTCGAGCAGGGACTTGCCGATCTCGTTCCCGGCGGCCTTGAGGAAGGTGTAGGCCATGCCGCCACCGACGATGAGGGTGTCGGCGACCTTGAGCAGGTTGTCGATCACGGCGAGCTTGTCGGCGACCTTGGCGCCGCCGAGCACGACCACGAACGGACGCTCGGGATCTGACAACACCTTCGAGAAGACGTCGACCTCCTTCTTGACGAGGAGACCGGCTGCGCTCGGCAGCAGCTTCGCGATGTCGTAGACGGACGCCTGCTTGCGGTGCACGACGCCGAAGCCGTCCGAGACGAAGACGTCACCGAGGGCGGCGTACTTCTCGGCCAGCGCGACGCGCTCAGCCTCGACCTTGCTCTCTTCGCCCGGCTCGTAGCGCACGTTCTCGAGCAGGCACACGTCGCCGTTGTCGAGGGCGTCCACCGTCGCCTTCGCCGACTCACCGACGACGTCGCCGGCCAGCACGACATCCTTGCCCAGCAACTCGCCGAGGCGCTTCGCCGCGGGGGCGAGGCTGTACTTGGGGTTGACCTGCCCCTTCGGGCGTCCGAGGTGCGCCAGCACGATCACCTTCGCGCCGGCCCCGGAGAGGGCCGTCAGCGTGGGCAGTGCCGCAACGATGCGGCCGTCGTCGGTGATGACGTCGCCGTCGAGAGGGACGTTGAAATCGCAGCGGATGATGACCCGCTTGCCGGTCAGGTCACCCAGGTCCTGGATTGACTTCACTACTTGCCTTCTTTCTCGCAGTTGTGACGGGTGGCGCGATGCGTCCCCCTAGATGAGAAGGGCGGGGCACCCAAACGGGCGCCCCGCCCTCTCAGCGGTGAAATGTCAGAGCTTGCTTGCGACGAGCTCGGTGAGGTCGACCAGACGGTTCGAGTAGCCCCACTCGTTGTCGTACCAGCCGACAACCTTGACCTGGTTGCCGATGACCTTGGTCAGGCCGGCGTCGAAGACGCAGGACGCCGGGTCGGTCTCGATGTCCTTGGAGACGATCGGAT
>CALKHV010000197.1 GCA_937988865.1 uncultured Propionibacteriaceae bacterium
AGGTGGGTTGGGGCTGAAGTTCTACACCGGCTCGACGATGACCTCGTTGCCCGTGTCGGCGAAGGTTGACCGCCTCTGGGTGAGCGATCCCGCCCCAGCCCCGGCGCCTGTGCAGGTGGCGAACGACGCGTTTGCGCGTGTGTCGTCGTCTGGTTGGGGTTCGGCTGACGTGGGTGGTGCGTGGACGGTGAGTTCGGCGTCGACGATGACGGTGGATGGTGCTGCGGGTGTGGTGCGGTTCACGGCGGCGGGGTCGACGCGGACGGCGTACCTCAATGCGGTGTCGGCGCGGGATGTGTCGGTGGTGACCGATGTGGCGTTGGATGTGGCGCCGGTGGGGGGCAATTTCTATCACCAGGTGTTGGCTCGGGTGTCGGGGTCGTCGTGGTACATGGTGACGGTTCGGTTGGAGCCGGGGGGTGCTGCGCGGGTGTATGTGTCGCGCGTGGTTTCGGGGACTGAAACCGTGTTGTCGACGACGGTGTTGAGTGGTTTCGGCTATTCGGCGGGGGAGAAGTTGGCGGTCCGGTTCGATGTGAGCGGTGGGACGTCCTCGGCGCTGTCGGGGAAGGTGTGGCGGGCGTCGGCGTCGGAGCCGGCTGCGTGGACGGTGACGGCCAATGATTCGACGGCCTCGTTGCAGTCGGCAGGTGGGTTGGGGCTGAAGTTCTACACCGGCTCGACGATGACCTCGTTGCCCGTGACCGTGAAGGTCGACAACTTCACGGCGGTCGCAAAGTGACCCCGTTCAGAGCGGCAACGGGCGGGTCATGAACGTCCTGGCACGGACCTTGGGCGTGGCATTGACCCTCGCCCTCACTCTCGTCACGACGTCGTGCACGGGTGACTCATCGGCTCCCGGATCCTCGACGCAGGCGCCGACCGGCACGGGGGCAGCCTCCGGTCTACGCAGCCCGTCGGACACGCCTGTGCCCGCTCCGGGGGGTGGAGACGTCAGCGTGACCGTCACCCCCACCGCAGCACCCAGCCCGGTGAAGACGGCGCTGAACAAGCCGGCCACACCCGTCCAGGGCATCACCGTGAGGATCACCAAGGCGGACGCCATCCGGGCGGTCGCCCAGGGTCCTGGCGAAGTCTCCGGACCCGCGGTCGCGGTGACTGTCGAGATCGACAACCAGACCGCGTCCGCCTTCGACTCGTCACTGGTGTCAGTGACGCTGGATGATGCGCGGGGCCTCCCGGGCTCGGGGATGATCGGGCGTCCTGCTGACTGGATCACCGGATCCGTGGCGCCGGGAAAGAGGGTGACGGGGGTGTATGTCTTCGCCGTCCCCCCGGGCAACCGCCGTCCGATCCGGGTGACAGTGTCTGCTCACCCCGATCTGCCGGTCGTCGTCTTCACCGGCAACGTGTGAGCCCCGTGAACAGGTTTCGTCTGTAGCGGGGGTCGCTGTACCGTGGACGCAAGGGATGAACACCACGTCGGTTGCCCGGCGTGTCCACGGGGGTGGGGGAAACATGCAATCCAATTCACGATTCAGCAGGCTCTTGACGGGTGCGATGAGCGTCGTCCTGATGGCCCCGCTATTGGCTCTGGCTGGGGCAGGGAGGGCGTCCGCCGCCGTGCCACCGGTCATTGACAATCCCTCCGCGGCTGTTACCTCTGACGTTCTTCCCACGGCACAGATCAACGGGGTGGTCTGGGATCAGGCCATCGTCGGGAACACCGTGTACGCGGGCGGTCAATTCACCAAGGCGCGGCCGGCGGGATCTGCGCTGGGCCAGAACGAGTCGACGCGCAACAACCTCATGTCCTACAACCTCAAGACCGGGGTCATGACGAGCTGGGCTCCGAACGTCAATGGCTCGATTCGCACCATCACAGCGTCTCCGGACGGGTCACGCCTGTACATCGGCGGTGAATTCACGTCGGTGAACGGCCTCGGACGCTATCGCGTCGCTGCTTTCAACACCTCTGACGGGTCACTCGTTTCGAGCTTCGCGCCGGTCGCGGGATCCTCGGTGTTCAGCCTGGCGGCCACCAACAGTGTGGTCTACATGGGTGGATGGTTCACCACGATGAACGGCGTTGCGCGCACACGCCTCGCGGCCGTGTCGGCCTCGAACGGGTCGCTGCTCGCCTGGGCACCCACCGCCGACGCGACTGTCTACGGAATGGGTCTGACGGACGCGCACGACCGGGTGGCCATCTCGGGCAACTTCACCACCATCAACGGCGTCGCGATGAAGTCCATGGCCTCGCTCAGCGCCGCCACAGGTTCGGCGTACACCTTCGCCGCGGCGAAAGTAATCGACAACACCAGCCAGGCGTCCGCCATCACTGGTCTCAAGGTGATCAACGACAAGGTGTTCGCGGCCGGTTATTCGTTCGGGGCCGGGAACTTCGAGGGGGTCGTGGTTGCCGATGCCTACAACGGAACCATCGACAACCTGCTCGACTGCCACGGTGACACGTACGATGCGGTTCCGCTGAATGGCGTGGTCTACAGCGTCAGCCATCACCACAACTGCAGCAACGTCGGAAGCTTCCCCGAGGTCACGCCCCGTCGCTACTACCATTCCGACGCCTTCACCCTTGATGCGAGGGGAACAGTGGGCACCAACACCCAACTGGGCTCGCACTACGTGAACTGGGGGGGTTACCCCGTGGGTTCGATGGTCGACTGGTGGAACGTCTGGCAGCCGGGCACCTACACGTCCGCCAAGCAGGCCGGCTGGACCGTCGAGGCATCCGGGGACTATCTGGTCGAGGGGGGTGAGTTCCTCGCCGTGAACGGTGTCGCCCAACAGGGCCTCGTGCGATTCGGCACCAGGAAGGTCGTCACGCCGCGCTCGGGACCGGCGGCCCTGAAGGCCGAGACTGCTCCCAGCCTGAGCTCCAACGGCGGAACCACGATCCGCGGCTCGTTCCTGACGAGTTTCGACCGGGACAACCTCGCACTCACCTACAAGGTGGTCAGGTCCGACAAGGGCGAGCCCAATCCCGTGGCCACCTTCGCTGTGAATTCGACCCCGTGGACGCGACCGTCCCTGTCGTTCATCGATGCCGATGTGGTGCCTGGGTGGACGTACACCTACCACGTCGTCGCCACCGACCCTGATGGCAACTCCAAGGCATCCGACCCGACCACAATCACGGCCTCCACAGCTGTCGACGCCTACGCCGCCCAGGTCACGGGTGACAACTCGACGCATTATTGGCGCCTGGCGCAGGCGGCCGGCGCCAAGTCCTCGCAGGATCTCTCGGGCGGGACTCCGTTGACTTTGCTCAGCGGCGTCACCGGAGGCGCAACGGGTGCGTTGGCGGGCACGACCAACAAAGCGAGTGTCTTCGGTGGAACGAGTCTCGGTACGTCAGGGACGGCTATTCCTCTGGCAGCGCCCAAGGCCTTCAGCCTCGAAGTCTGGTTCAAGAGCAAGACGGCGCGCGGAGGCAAGCTCGTCGGGTTCGGCACGTCATCGACGGGGAGCAGCGCGACCTTCGATCGCCACCTCTACTTCAACAACGCGGGCAATCTGACGTTCGGAGTGAATCCGGGGTCGGTCAAGACCATTACGACGTCTGCCAAGTACAACGACGGGAACTGGCACCACGCCGTGGCGACCCTGTCGTCGACCGGGATGCGGCTGTACGTCGACGGGGGGCTCAGAGTGAGCAACACGACCGTCACGAGTGCACAGGACTATGCCGGCTACTGGCGCGTCGGTGGCGACAGCATGGGCTCCTGGCCGAACAGCGGTACTTCGGCCTACTACAACGGGACGATCGATGAGGTCGCCATCTACGGCGCGGCACTCTCGGCGTCCCAGGTCTCCGCGCACTACACAGCGGGCAGGACCACGACGACCCCCACTCCACCGACCGCAGCGTTCACGTCGTCAGCTGATGACCTGACGGCGTCCTTCGATGCCTCGGGTTCCAGCGATGTCGGAGGCTCCGTCGTGGCCTACGGGTGGGAGTTCGGAGACGGATCGCGAGGCAGCGGAGTCACCACGTCCCACACCTACGCGCTGGCCGGCACCTACAGCGTCAAGCTCACCGCGGTGGACGCGCAGGGCTTCAGCAGTACGATCACGAAGCCGATCACCGTCACGACGAGCAGTGCGGGCGGCACGATCTTGGCCAGGGACATCTTCAACAGGACCCAGAGTGGGTGGGGAACGGCGGCGCTGGGTGGCGTCTGGACCGATTCCGGATCGTCCTTCTACTCCGTCAACGGCTCACAGGGTGTCGTGACCCTGAGCCAGACGGGATCCGGGCCCAGCGCGAGGCTCGCAGGTGTCAGTGCGTCCAACATCACCATGCGGACTGACGTTGCCCTTGACAAGGTGCCTGCGGGTGGCGCTTACCTTCACTCATTGCAGGCGCGCGTGAATGGCGCGTCCTCCTACAAGTTGGTGCTGCGTTTCGACACCACAGGGGGCATCAGGCTGAGCATCGCGAAGGTCGTGAGCGGGACGGAGACTGCGCTTGCGACGTACACCGATGCTTCGTTCGGCTACACGGCCGGTGAGAGGCTGAACCTGAGGTTCGACGTGCACGGCACGACCACGGCCAAGCTGGAAGGAAAGGTGTGGGCTGCGGGCACCGCGGAGCCGGCCGCACCCACGGTGAAGTTCCTCGACGCGACCGCCGGCCTGAGTGCTGGGTCGGTCGGGATCGGCTCCTACAGTGCATCGACGATGTCGAGCCTGCCGCTCACGGTCACGGTTGACGAATTCCAGGTGACGGCCTTCATCGACGACAACGTGGCTCCCGCCGCGGATTTCAGCGTCAGTTCTGTGGGAGCCGTGTCGTCGTTCGATGCCTCGGCCTCGAGCGACAGCGATGGAACCGTCGACGGTTACAGCTGGAACTACGGGGATGGCACCACCGGAACCGGCCGGACGTCGACCCACACGTACGCGGCCTCCGGTACCTACACCGTGGTCCTGACGGTCACGGACGACGACGGGGCAACGGCGACTCGCACTCGGGCAGTCACGGTCGTGAAGACGAACCTGGCGCCGGTGGCGGTCATCACGACCACATCCATCAACCTCCTCCAGGTCACGTTCGACGCGAGCGGCTCCAGCGATCCCGATGGTTCGATCGCGTCGTATGCGTGGAGTTTCGGTGACGGTGGTGTGGCGAGTGGCGTGACTGCGAGCCACACGTATGCGTCTGCGGGGACCTACACGGTGACCTTGACGGTGACTGATGACGGCGGGACGTCCGGCGCGACAACGAGGTCCGTCTCGGTCGTGGACTCGGGACCCGCGACGCCGGTGGTGGCACTGGACGGGTTCGGTCGGGTGTCGGCGTCCGGTTGGGGTTCGGCTGAGGTGGGTGGTGCGTGGACGGTGAGTTCTGCGTC
>CALKHV010000198.1 GCA_937988865.1 uncultured Propionibacteriaceae bacterium
TGAAACGTTGAAATGGCCAGGATCTTCCACATCTGATCGCAGCCGGGCCGGGCGGCAGCCACCTTCTGCGGAACGTACGATCAACTCATGGACGAGATCAATCCAGCAGGACGCCCGCACAGCCGTGCCGGACGGGTTCGCCCCCGATGGCCACGTCTGCTCAGCGGCGTGGTTCTCGCGATCGCCCTGGTGGGGTGCGGGGCAGCGCAGACCCCGGCGCCATCACCCGAATCCACGACACTGTCCGCGACGACCACACCGTCCGCGACGACCACGCCGGTCGTGACGCCCGACCGAACCGAGACTCCGTCCGACGCCGGGAAGGTCGTGACCGTCGACCTCGAGGGTCGCCCCTTCGCCCTCTACGTGCCGGAGGGTTACCGGTCAACCCAGCCAACAGCACTGATCGTCGCCCTGCACGGGTACACGGGCCGCGCGTCCGATGTCATGGACTACTTCGGGCTTCGAGCCCAGGCGGCGAAGCGGAACATTCTCGTGGCGACACCGGAGGGCACCACCGATTCTGAGGGCAACACGTTCTGGAACGCATCGAAGGCCTGCTGCAACCTGCTCGGGTCCACGGTCGACGACTCTGCATACCTCAGCAGTGTGATCACGACCGTGCTCGCGTCCTACGCGGTCGACCCTGACCGGGTGTATGTGGTCGGGCACTCGAATGGGGGTTTCATGGCCCATCGCATGGCTTGCGAGCATGCCGACCAGGTGGCGGCCGTCGCGTCCCTCGCCGGGGCTCTTGACTCCTCGAACGACTGCGACCCCGCCGAAGCGGTCAGCGTGCTCCAGATCCATGGGGACGCTGACCAGATCATCCCCTTCACCGGGGGTGCGATCCTGGGCAACGTCTTCACATCGGCCGCCCAGACCGTCGCCTTCTGGCAGGACGCCAACGGCTGTTCGACCCACACGACGACCGGGACGCGGTTTGACGCCGACCAGAACGTGGTCGGCGACGACGTCACGCCCATCGAGTGGACCGGTTGCCGGGACGAGACCGGGGTGGCCCTGTGGAGGATCACCGGCGGGAGTCATGTCCCAGCCCTCACCGGCGACTTCGCAGGCGCGCTGGTCGACTGGCTCGAAGCCCACCGCCGAGGGTAGGTCCGGCGTCAGGCCGACAGCTTGCTGCGCCCGCGTCCCGACGACCGACGGTAACCACTCTGCTGCGAAAGGCGCACCACGGTGGCGTCCCGGGTGCCGGTGGCGGGGGCAGCCCCGCGCGTGTTGCTTCGGCTCGGCTGGGAGGTGGGTTCCTGCCTGGCGCGCGTCCGGTTGGGTGTTGAGCCCCCCGATCGACGGCCAGCCTGTGCCGGAGCCTTGGCCGCCACGCGCGACGCAGCCGACGGGGCGTCCACGAGGGTGACCGGGGCGGCCGGCGTACCGACCAGCGCCTTCACCCTCACGTCGCCCGACTGCACGGGAGCAGGCATCGCGGTGATCTTCGCGGCCCGGGCCATCGAGTGGAAGTCCGCACGCTGCTCCGGCAGGACCAGCGTGATGACGTCGCCGTCGTTGCCGGCGCGGGCGGTGCGCCCGGAGCGGTGCAGGTAGGCCTTGTGCTCGGCCGGCGGGTCGACGTGGACGACGAGGTCGACGTCGTCGACATGGATGCCTCGGGCCGCGATGTCGGTCGCCACCATGACGCGGACCTCGCCGTCGGCGAACGCCTGCAGGCCACGCTCACGCGCATTCTGCGACAGGTTTCCGTGCAGTTCGACGGCGGGGATTCCGTCGGCGGTGAGCTCGCGGGCCAACTTGCGGGCCTGGTGCTTGGTGCGGGTGAAGAGAAGTCGACGGGTTGATCCGCTGGCCAGTTCGTGGACGATCTGGCGCTTGTGTGACGCGTCCCTCACGAGGAAGACGTGGTGCGTCATCGCCGTGACCGGCGACTCCTCCCCGTCGACGCTGTGCACGAGGGGCTGATGGAGGAAGCGCTTCACGAGCTTGTCGACGCCGCTGTCGAGCGTGGCGGAGAACAGCATGCGTTGCCCCATGCCCGGGGTGGCGGCGAGGATGCGGGTGACCCCCGGGAGGAAGCCGAGGTCGGCCATGTGGTCGGCCTCATCCAGAATCGTGATCGCGACGGCGTCCAGACGGATCTCGCCCTGGGACATGAGGTCCTCCAGGCGTCCGGGGGTGGCCACGACGATGTCGACGCCGCGACGCAACTGGGTCACCTGACGGTGCTGGCTGACGCCTCCGAAGATGGTCATCACGGTCAGGCCGGCGGCGGTGGCCAGGGGTTCGATCGTGTCGACGATCTGGTTGGCGAGTTCGCGTGTGGGTGCCAGGACGAGACCGCGCGGACGCTTGGGCGCGCTGCGTCCGGCCAGTGCGTCACCTGACGGGACCAGGCGAGCGAGCCTGGAAACCAGGGGAAGCGCGAAGGCGAGGGTCTTGCCCGAGCCGGTGCGTCCGCGGCCCAGGACGTCGCGGCCGGCGAGGGTGTCGGGAAGGGTGGCGGTCTGGATGGGGAAGGGCGAGGTGATTCCGCCCTTGGTGAGACCGGTGATGAGCGAAGACGGGACGCCCAGCGTCGCAAAGGTCGCTGAGGCGGGAACTGAATGTGACAAGAGACTGCTTTCGATTGAGGGTCACCACATCCAAGTCCTTTCGCGTCCCGGGCGGCGAGGCCACCAGCGCGAAGCGGTGTGGTGCGATGTCGGGCTGCGAGATGCGCGCCCTGCCTGACCATTGTCTCATGATCAGGCAGTTCGGCACGAACGCACCTTGTCCCGGCCTCGGAAGCAGGGAGCTCAGCGAGGTGTTCAGGCGCCGGGAAGCGGTGCGTCCCGGTTGGTCATGGCCTCCTGCGCCGGGGCGTAACGTGCCCCGACGATCGGGATCTGGTCGGCCGCCGTCTGGATCTCGGCCAACTGGGCCCCCGTCAGTTCGACGTCGGACGCCGCCGCGTTCTCTTCCATCCGGCTGATCCGACGGGTGCCCGGGATGGGGACGATCCACGGCTGCTGTGCGAGCAGCCAGGCCAGCGCAACCTGCCCCGGAGCGACGTCGGCCTCGTAGGCGACGCGGGTGATGACGTCGACCAGGGCCTGGTTCGCAGCGAGGGCTTCCGCCTGGAAGCGCGGGATGCCGGCGCGGATGTCGGTGGCGCCGAAGGTGGTGGTCGTGGCGATCGATCCGGTGAGGAACCCCTTGCCGAGGGGGCTGTAGGGCACCATGCCGATGCCGAGTTCGGCCAGGACCGGGATCACGTCGGCCTCGCGGTCGCGCCACCACAGCGAGTATTCGCTCTGGACCGCCGCGACGGGCTGGACGGCATGTGCCCTCCGAATCGTGCCGGCTGCCGCCTCGGACAGACCGAAGTGACGCACCTTGCCCGCCTCGATGAGTTCCTTGACAGTCCCGGCAACGTCCTCGATCGGCACTGCGGGATCGACGCGGTGCTGGTAGTAGAGGTCGATGTGGTCGGTCCGCAGGCGACGCAGCGATCCCTCGACCGCGCGTCGGATGCTCTCCGGGCGGCTGCACACACCGCCGCCCGTGACGCCGTTCTCCTCGAACGCGAACCCGAACTTGGTGGCGATCATGACCTGGTCACGCAACGGCTCCAGTGCCTCGCCGACGATGTCCTCGTTCGCGAACGGTCCATACACCTCTGCGGTGTCGAAGAAGGTGACACCGACCTCGACCGCGCGCCTGATGACGGCGATCGCGTCCGCCCGGGGTGGTGGGCTGTCGGCGTAGGCGCCGGTGAAACTCATGCATCCGAGACCGATCTCAGAGACGACCAGATCGCTGCCGAGCGTCCGCTGCTTCATGGTGGGGCCCTTTCGTCGTGGAGCGCCATCAGGCGCCATCACCCCAAAGCCAACCACCACCCGGGCCGGCGAACCAGTGACTGTCAGTACCTGTCGCCGCCGGGGTCACTCCTTGCGCGCATGGACTCGTTCGATGACGCCGTGGGCGAGTCGATCCGACTCGACGAGTGTCAGCCCTGCCGTGGCCAGGTGGTCGAGCGGACGCCGGGTGAAGTGCTCTCCGGCCAGCGGAATCGTGACGGACTCGAGCGCGCGTTGACCCCACCGGACGGGCCGGGTGGTGGCGACCACGTGGTCGGCCAGAAGCAGGCGTCCACCCGGACGCAGGATGCGCGCACACTCGGCAAGAGCGCGGTCGATGTCAGCAACCTCGCACATCGCGAAGGTGCAGACGACGGAGTCGAAGGTGGCGTCCGGGAACGGCAGGGTCAGCGCATCGCCCGTTGTCGCCACGACATCGAGCCCGAGTGTGTTCGCCCGGGAGACCGCGAGGGCCAGCATGTCGGCGTCCCGGTCGAGGGCGGTCAGGTGCACGTCTGGACCGTAGTTGGGCAGGTTCAGCCCGGTTCCCACCGCGATCTCGAGGGTGTCGCCGACCGCGCGTCCGCACACCCAGACCCGTGTGTCGGCGAAGAAGCGCCGCTCAAGCCGGCGCATGACGTAGTCGAAGCGGGCCGCCCGGCCGGCAACTGGTGAGTCCACTCCCCCATTGTGCCGGGCGACTGAGGCTCCTAGGGACGCTCAACCCAGCGGAGGGTCTCCAGGTCGTCGCGCGTGCGCTCGCCCGCCTGGACGCCTTCCGGGACCACGCCGAAGGCCGTCATCGTCACGGCGATGTGGGGTTTCACGATGCCGAACTCGCGGCTCAACCCCTCGCGGTCGAAGGTGGCGAACTGGCGGGCGTGCAGGCCCAATGCCTCGCCCTGGATGCTCATGTGGGTGACGGCGCCGCCGACGTCGTAGAGGGCGAAGTCCATCTCGGGCACACGGCTGGCGTAGATGTTGACGACCAGCACGGACGCATCCAGCGCCCAGTCGGAGAAGCCCGAGACGAACGGACGCAGGCGTTGCCAGGTCGCGTCATTGCGGCGTCCGACAATGAACCGCCACGGCTGCCGATTCCTGGCCGATGGCGCCCACCGGGCGGCTTCGAGCAACAGCTGGACGTCGGTTTCGGACACGTTGTGGAGCCCATCGAATTCCTGCGGGCTCCATCGGCCCCGCAGGAGTTCCGCGATGTCGGTCATGGTGACGAATTTACCCACCCACGCCCGCCCCTGGCGCCAAAAGGCCTGACCTCTGGGGCGTCCCGGGTGCATCCTGTGAGTGGGGAATCGCCCGCCTCGATCACAGGCGTCCACCGTTCCCTGCACGCCCGTCGTGCCCACCTGTTCGCCGCAGAGGTCGCCATGTCATCAGCCGCCCACGCCGCCGCCACGAGTTCCACCGTCGAAGGCACACCCGTCATGATCGACGGGCGACGCTTCTATCGGATCGACGGGATCGACCACCTGCCTCCCTTCTTCATGACGATCGTCGGAGCCAGCGACCTCTGGCTGTTCATCTCGAGCACCGGGGGTCTGACCGCGGGGCGCAACGACGCCGAGCACGCCCTCTTCCCGTACTACACCGATGACAAGGTCACCGAGTCGGCGTCGCACACGGGCGGTCTGACCGCCATTCGCGTCGAGACCGAGGGCGGGAGCGTGGTCTGGCTGCCCTTCGCGCCGATCCGTCCCGGCGACCCGGCGGTCCACCGCGCCTTGCTGAAGGACGATCTCGGCACCGAGCTGATCTTCGAAGAGGCCCGACCCGATCTGGGGCTGGTGCTTCGCGTCACCTGGACCACCAGCGGCCGTTTCGGCATCGTCCGGTCGTGCGAGGTGGCCGACACCAGTGGACGCGCGCGCAGTCTCGTGGTGCTGGATGGCGTCCAGAATCTTCTCCCGGCCGGGGTGACGTCGCAGACCCAGAACGAGTTCTCGGTCCTGTTGGACGCGTACAAACGTGCCGAGGTCGACCCGGCGTCCGGTTTGGGGACCTTCTACCTGAACTCAACCCTCACCGATCTCGCTGAACCGAGCGAGTCGCTCCAGGCGACGGTCGCCTGGCAGGCGGGCCTCGACGACGTGACCCACCTGATCTCGTCCCGTCAGGTCGGCGCATTCCTGGCGGGCGATGACGTGGTGACAGAGAGCGAGATCCGCGGCGATCGCGGCGCCTACCTCGTGGTGGCCCCCGTCCGGCTTGCTGCCAGCGGGACGCGAGCGTGGCGAACCGTGCTCGACACGCCGTTGAACGCGGCCGCAGTCGTGGCGCTGGCCCATGAACTGAGGGACCTGTCCTCGGCGTCCGAGGCGGTCATTGCCGACGTCGAGCGCACTCGGGTCGAGTTGGAACGCCTCGTCGGGGCAGCCGACGGAGTGCAGGTGAGTGGGGAACCCCTGGCGGCGGCGCACCACAGCGCGAACGTGTTGTTCAACATCATGCGCGGCGGCGTCCCTGCGGACGGTGGCTGGGTGAGTGCCGACGACGTCCGTGCCTTCGTGAGTCTCCGTAGCCCGCGCACGGCGTCCCGCTTCTCGGACGCCCTCGACTCGCTCCCCGATCGACTGACCACGGCCGACCTGATCGCGCGCTCCGAGTCGACCGGCGATCCTGACGTCATCCGACTTGCCCGCGAGTACCTTCCCCTGACCTTCAGCCGCCGGCACGGCGACCCGAGCCGACCCTGGAACAAGTTCAGGATCGCCTCGACCAACCCGGACGGCACCCTGCGCGTGGACTACCAGGGCAACTGGCGCGACATCCTGCAGAACTGGGAGGCGCTGTCGTGGTCGTTCCCCGAACTGGTCGAGCCGATGCTCCAGGTGCTGCTCGACTCGACCACCGCCGACGGTTACAACCCGTATCGCATCATGAGGGCCGGGGTCGACTGGGAGGTGCCGGAGCCGGGCAATCCGTGGGCGAACATCGGCTACTGGAGTGATCATCAGATCGTGTACCTCCTGCGGCTGCTGGAGACGTCCCACCGCCTCCACCCGGGCCGGCTCGACGACCTCGTCGACCGTGCGATCTTCACCCACGCCGACGTGCCGTACCGGATCGCGTCCTACGACCGGATCGTCCGTGACCCGGTGCACACGATCGACTTCGACGAGGCCGCGGACGCCCTGGTGCGCAGCCGCGAGGCCGCAGAGGGCGGGGACGCGAGACTGCTGCACACGGCCGAGGGAGACCTCGTCCGGGTCACGCTCGCCGAGAAGCTCCTGCTGCCGATGGCTGCGAAGCTGGTGAACCTGGTTCCGGACGGCGGCGTCTGGATGAACACTCAGCGTCCGGAGTGGAACGACGCCAACAACGCCCTGGTCGGACGCGGGCTCTCGGTGGTGACGCTCGCCCAACTGCGCCGCTACGTGGCGTTCCTGCAAGGACTCCTGACCCGGGACGTCTCGCTCAGCACCGAGTTGGCCGACCTCCTCGCCGAGCTGCACTCGATCCTGTCGCGGCACGCTGATCAGGCCCGAGCCGGGTTCACCGATGCGGAACGACGAGGGGTGATGGACGAACTCGGCACGGCGGGCAGTGACTTCCGGGCCAGGGTCTACTCGGGGGCGTCCGGTCAGGTCTCACGCGTCCAGTCAGATGCCGTCCGTGGACTGCTCGACCTTGCCCTGGTCTTCGCGGACGCAGGCCTGCGGGCCAACCGTCGCGAGGACGGGCTCTACCACTCCTACAACGTGCTCGACCTGGGCTCCGGGACTGCCGCCGTCCGCCGGTTGTCGGTGATGCTCGAAGGTCAGGTCGCAGTGTTGTCGTCCGGCCTCCTCACGCCCGAGGACTGCCTGAACGTCCTGGCATCCCTGCGGGCCAGCGCGCTGTATCGCGCAGACCAGGACTCCTACATGCTCTACCCCGACCGCGACCTGCCCCGATTCCTGGACCGCAATCAGGTGCCGGCCGACCGTGTCGGGACACTGATGCGCAGCCTCATCGAGGCCGGTGACCAGTCCGTCGTGCTGTCGGACGTGAATGGTGTCGTGAGGTTCGCGTCCGCCATTCACAACGCCCGCGACGTCGTTGCCGCCCTGCACAGCCTTCCGTCCGGCCTGGCCGGGAGCGACGACGAGCAGGCCGACCTGCTCGCAGCATTCGAGGACACCTTCAGGCATGCCGAGTTCACCGGACGCTCGGGCTCGTTCTTCGCCTACGAGGGGCTCGGCTCGATCTACTGGCACATGGTGTCGAAGCTGCTGCTGGCAGTGCAGGAGAACCTTGAGCTGGCGGTCGCGTCCGGGGCTGGGGTGGACGTCATCGGACGTCTCCGAGCCGCCTACGAGGACGTTCGTCACGGGCTGGGCTACTGCAAGTCGCCCGCGGTGTACGGGGCCTTCCCTGTCGACCCCTATTCGCACACCCCTGCTGGCAAGGGGGCGAAGCAGCCCGGGATGACCGGTCAGGTCAAGGAGGAGGTCCTCACCCGGCTGGGCGAGCTGGGGCTGCGCGTCGAGTCGGGTGTGGTGGTGTTCAGTCCGGTGCTGCTGCGTGCGTCCGAGTGGACGCAAGCCCCGTCCGTGTTCGCCTACCGCGATGTGGCCGGGGTCGGACGCGAGCTCGACCTGCCTGTCGGCTCGCTGGCCTTCACGTTCTGCCAGGTGCCCGTGGTCTACCGCCTCGTCGACGGTAGCTCTGCGGAGGGTGTCGGTGGTCTCTCGCCCACGGGTCTCGTCGTCACACTGGACGACGGCACCCAGGTCACTGCGAACGACCGTTTGGACGCCACGCTCAGCGCGGCCCTCTTCGCGAGG
Source organism: uncultured Propionibacteriaceae bacterium (assembly GCA_937988865.1). Classification (GTDB taxonomy): domain Bacteria; phylum Actinomycetota; class Actinomycetes; order Propionibacteriales; family Propionibacteriaceae; genus CALKHV01. The sequence continues at coordinate 8,609 of CALKHV010000198.1, forward strand.
ACGGGCAGGATCGCCTCGATCCAGATCGATCTGGGGTGAGCTGACCGCTCTCCACCTGTAGCCGCGCGGTCATGCCGGGCCGGTATCAGGCGTGCTCGTCCTCGGCCGCCTCGGACGGCTGGACGGACCACTCGGCCGGCTCGTCGTCGGTGTCGGCGTCCGCGATCTCTTTGGTCTCCTGGACCTTGCCCGGCTTGTGGTGCTGGGGCGCGTAGACCGTGTAGAGCTGCATCGGCTCGTCACCGGTATTGGTGACGTTGTGCCAGGTGCCTGCGGGCACGAGGACGCACCAGCCGTCCGAGACCTCCTGGTCGAAGGTCAGGTCGTCCTTGCTCGGGCCGATCTGGGCCCGGCCACGCCCCTGGTCGAGGCGGATGAACTGATCCGTCTCGGGGTGCTCCTCCAGGCCGATGTCGCCCCCGACCGGAATCGACATGAGGGTGACCTGCAGGTAACGGCCGCTCCAGGCCACGGAACGGTAGTTCGGGTTCTTGATGGTTGCGGTCTCCAGGTCGAACGACTGGGGACGCGGACCGATGTCGTCGATGCTCATGAGACGACCTTAGCCGTCGCCTGCTCGTGCTTGGGAGGGTGCGTCGTCAGTCCTGGCGCGCCAGGTGGGATCGAAGGTGCAGTGTCAGGCCCTGACCCACCGCTGACATTTCCATCCTGTAGTCCAGGTCGTCACCGGTGAGGTCGAATCGGCGCACGATCTGGTCGACCCGCTTCGCGGTCGGCGTGCAGCGGATCTCGGCGTCCGTTGTGAGGGTCAGCGCGTCGCCGGACGCAGAACTGGTCCCGACGCCGAGTTCCGACTGGCCCGTCGGGATCGCTGCGATGATCTCGATGCTGTCGGCCGTCGGGGCCCGCACGTAGCCGGTCTCGGTGTGCATCGGGGCCCCCGCAGCGCTCCACGTCCGCTCGATGAAGAGGAGGAACGGCTTGCCGATGTCGAGGAACTGCCACTCGTCGGTGTAGTCGAAGCTCGTGATGGTCGGGTACTCGCCGTGACCGCTCCCCCGCCAGGTTCCGACGAGCGGGGAGAGGTGGGCGAGTGCTGGGTGGATGGCCATGCTCCAGTTCTACCCCTCCACTCCGGACGCCGTCCGGCCGATCGCCTCAGAGGTGCTGCGGCTGCCGAGGCGTGTTTCCTTGCTCCTGCAGGCAAGCAGGCGTCCTGGGGCCTGGTCTTGGGGGTGTTTCGTTGCGGACGCAGGGAAACCTGCCGTCTGGCGGCCGATCTTGGGGGTGTTTCGTTGCGTGTGCAAGGAAACCCGCCGTCTGGCGGCCGTTCTTGGCGTGTTGCGTTGCGCGTGCAAGGAAACCTGCCGTCTGGCGGCTGGTCGTGGGGTGTTTCGTTGCGTGTGCAGGGAAACCCGGCGTCTGGCGGCTGGTCCTGGCGTGTTGCGTTGCGTGTGCAGGGAAACCTGCCGTCTGGCGGCTGGTCGTGGGGTGT
>CALKHV010000199.1 GCA_937988865.1 uncultured Propionibacteriaceae bacterium
TCACGCGCCTCGCCTCGGACGCCTGTACGCGTCCGGCCCCTCGACCGTGGGGGCTTCCTCGCCCGTGTCGGCGTGGAGTCCGGCGTCGACCAGGAGGTCGCCTGCCACGCCCCCGGAAACGGGGTCGTCGATGCTGTCAGGCTCGACCTGCCCGCGCCCTGTCGACACCGCCGCCACGGCGATCGCGGTGGTCAGCGGCACCGCCGCGACGAGCCCGATCGCGCCCACCAGCGTCCGGATCACCTCTCCGGCGAACTGCTCGGTGGGCAGCACCTCCAGCAGCGGACGTTGCATGATCGTCAGCAGCAGCAACACCGGGAGGATTGCACCCGCCGACGCGAAGGCCGTCGTGTAGACGGTCGAGGCGATGTGGTCGCGTCCGATGCGCATGGCGGACGTGAACAGATCGCGGCGCGACGAGTTGGTCTGCGCCAACTCCCACACCGAGGACGCCTGAGTGATCGTGACGTCGTTCAACACGCCGAGGCCGGCCACGATGATGCCGCAGATCACCACCGACGTCAGCCTCAGGTCTGGCGCGGACGCCGCCAGCAGGAAGTCGTCCTCACTGGCCACGCCCGTGAGGTGGGCCCACTGCGTGGCGATCAGCCCGAGTGCCGCCGACAGGCCGAGGCCGAACAGGGTTCCCACCAGGGCTGTCGTCGTCCGCGCGGTGAAGCCGTGGGCCAGGAAGAGCACCACGAACATGATCGCGGACGATCCGACCAACCCCACCCAGACCGGGTTCTGTCCCTGGATGAGGGCCGGGAACATGAACTCCAGCAGGATGAACCCTGCGAAGAGCAGACCGACCACGGACGCGAACCCCCGCCACCTGGCCACCCCCACGACGAGCACGAAGAAGAGGCCGGCGAAGAAGAGCATGGGTGCCCGCCGTTCGAAGTCGGCGAACTGGTAGCTCGGGTCGGCGTCCTGGATCGGGATCCTGTACAGGCGCACCTGCTGCCCCGCCTCGACCCCGGACGCGAAGACTGCGGCCGTCAGGTCGACGCCGACGTCCGAACCGACCTCGGGGCCTTCCTCCAGGGTGACGGTGATCTTCGCGCAGCGCGACGTGTCGCCGGCCACGGACCCGGTGGTCCCGTCGCAGGACTGTTCCTGGACGTTCGTGATCGTCCCCAGCGGACGCGTCACACCCGCGACCGTGTAGGAAGCGGAGTCGGCCCGGATGTGGCTGGAGATGTCGCCGGGCCACATCACGACGAGGGCGGCGAGGGTCCAGACCCCGAGCGGAACGAGCACCATGATCAGCCACCGCAGCGCACGTCTCTCCTGGATGCGCTGCTCACGGGTGCGAACGACGGTGGCGTGGGTGTGGCTCATGGGTGTCCTCACGGTCGTGGTCCGCTCGGGAGCGGATCAACGGGCAGACTCGACACTAGCCCGCCCTCAGGACATGATCGGCAGGCGTCCGGTCTCTTCGTCGAACTCGTCGGGGGTGCGCCCCGGCAGCCGGACGGTGAACTCGGCGCCGCCCTGGGCCGAGCGTCCGGCCCAGACCTTCCCGCCGTGGGCGACGATCGTATGGGCGACGATCGACAACCCCAGACCGGTTCCAGGGGTGTTGCGCGCGCGGTCGGAGCGGTAGAAGCGGTCGAACACGTGGGGCAGGTCCTCGTCGGCGATGCCCGGGCCTTCGTCCGAGATGCGCAGGGTGTCACCCTCGAGGTGGACGCGGATCGTGCCCCTCGGCGGGGAGAACTTCACGGCGTTGTCGAGCAGGTTCGTGATGGCGCGTTCGAGGGTGTCGGGTTCACCCACGATGAACAGCGAGTTGAGTTCGACATCGAAGTTGAGGTTCGGGCCGCGGCGCTTTGCGCGCAGAATGGCCGATTCGACGACGTCGCGCAGGTCGAGCGGCTCGGGGGACGGGGTCACGGTGTCTTCACGCGAGAGCTGCACGAGGTCACCGACGAGCGACGTGAACTCACCCAGTTGGGCGGCGATGTCGCGAAGGATCTCGCTGCGCGCGCCCTCGGGGAGCATGCCTGACTTCTCGTCCGCGACGAGCAGTTCGATGTTGGTGCGCATCGAGGTCAGCGGCGTCCGGAGTTCGTGGCCGGCGTCCGCGATGAGGCGTCGTTGTCGGTCACGCGACGACGCCAGCGAGTTGAGCATGGTGTTGAACGACCGCGTGAGGTCGCCCAACTCGTCGGACGAGTTGATCTCGATCGGCGTGAACTCCGCAGTCTCGGTGATGCGCGTCACCGCGGCCGAGAGCCGGCGCACCGGCGACATGCCCTGGCGTCCCACGGTGTACCCGAACAGGGCGGCCATCAGGACGCCGAACGCGCCGGCGATGGTCAGGATCGTGCGCATCGAGTTGAGCGTTGCCAGGGTGGGGGCGAGGGGTCGGGCGATGACGAGCGCATATTGGGCGTCGTTGGCCGTGAGGGGAATGGCGACCATCCGGTACTGGACCGCATCGGCAGCCTGGACGGTGCGGGCCGACGTCCCGGTCTGCGTCCTCGCGATCGACATCTCGCGGTCGCCCGGCGTGAGGAGAGTGGTCTCGCCCTCGACGCGCTTGATCGTGCCGTCGGAGCGGAGGAGCATCAACCGGACGTTCGCGGCGCGCAGGGCGTCCGAGTTGAGACCGCCCATGTTCTCGAGGTCGGCACTGATCGGCGCCAACTCGAAGTTGGCGATGTCGACGAGTTCGTTGTCGAGTTGCCGGTACAGCGACACGCGCACGGTCGCGTAGGCGATGAAGCCCATCAGGACCACGGCCAGGGCCACGCTGGTCGCCGAGAGCAGCATCAGTCGGCGACCGAGCGATCCGCGACGCCGTCGCCACCCCCGCAGTCCGGCGAGGAATCGGATCACGGGGCCGTTTCGCGGAGCACGTACCCGATGCCGCGAACCGTGTGGATCAGTCGGGGCTCGCCCTCCTGCTCGGTCTTGCGGCGAAGGTAGCCGATGTAGACCTCGAGCGAGTTCGCCGTCGTGGGGAAGTCGAAGCCCCAGACCTCGTGCAGCAGCCAGCCACGTTCCAGCACTCGGCGCGGGTGCTCCATGAACACCTGCAGCAGGGCGAACTCGGTGCGGGTCAGGCTGATCCGGCGTCCGGCGCGGGTGACCTCGCGCGTCTGGCCGTCGAGGATGAGGTCGTCGAAGACCAGGGTCTCGCTGACCTCTTCGCGTTCCGGACGCGACCGCCGCGTGAGCGCGCGCAGCCGGGCGAGCAGTTCGTCCAGGGCGAAGGGCTTGACCATGTAGTCGTCAGCGCCGGCGTCCAGACCGTCGACACGATCACCGACGGCGTCGCGGGCGGTGAGGATGAGGATCGGCAGATCGTTGCCGGTGGACCGCAGCATCTGCGTGGCCTCGAGGCCGTCGAGGCGGGGCATCATCACGTCCATGATCACGGCGTCGGGACGAATCGCCGACAGTTTGGCGAGTGCCTCCAGGCCGTCGGACGCGCTGGTCACCTCGTAGCCGCTGTACTGCAGCGACCGGGCCAGCGAATCCCGCACGGCCTGGTCGTCGTCAACCACGAGGATGTGCATGCGCCTAGCTTGCCACCCCGGCATGCCAAAACTCGACCGAACCCCCTGTTGGGGGTCCGGTCGGTGCGCCACCGGTGGGCTGGTCAGCCCACCGGGGTGGGCGTGGCGTCCTCGTCGTGGGGTGGTGGGGGCGGTGCCGAGGCCGGGGACGCATGCGGGGTGGGGGTCGGGTGCGGGTGCGGAGTGGCACCGTGGACCACGTGCGGGGGCGGTGCGGAGGCGGGGTCAGCCTCCGACCGGATGAGCAGACCCGTGTGCTCGCGGTGGACCCACTGGATGCGTCCGGGGCCCCGCACGCGCGTGTACCCACTCACCGGGTCGACAGCGAGGGTCGTGGCCTCGTCGATCGCGACGGCGACCGGGGTGAGGCCTGCCTCGATCGCTGCCATGGCGACGGGGAGCGTGCCCCAGGCGTCCGCATGTGCCTGGATCGTGACCGAGACCAGGCCGAGGCCGTCGCGGACGCTGAGTTCTTCGAGGTCTTCGCCGGCGTCCTGGGGGCAGAGTTGGCGTCCGCGGTGTTTCCACCCGCCCACGATCGCGTGGCGGGACGCGATGTGCGCACCGGCCGAGAAGCCGAGGTAGGGGGTGCCGCGCAGGACGAGGCGGGCGATGGTGTCGCGGTGGGGGAGGAGGTTGTCGAGGTAGCCGGGCGTCCATCCGCCGGCCACGACGATGCCGGCGAGGTTCAGCGGCTCGTCGGGCCAGGCCGTTGACTCGCCGACGAGCCAGACGGGCTCGATGCGTGCGTCCGGGAAGCGGGAGAGGATCGGCTGGGAGTAGTCGCCGAGGTAGGCGCCCGACTCCTCCTCGCTGCCCAGCAGGCAGATGGCGATGCGGTCGCCCCGTTTGCGCGCGGACGCCGCGAAGTCGTCGAACGTCGCGTCCGAACCGGTTGGTCCACTGCCCACGAGGTAGATGGTCATGGGGTCAGCGTAGTGACCGGCGGCTCACCGGTGGTGGGCGCTCCGCTTGAGGATGCCGCCGACCCAGCCGCTGACGATGGTGATGATCAGCGCGCCCCAGAACGCGGTGCCCCAGCCGTCCACGTGCCAGCCGATCCCGAAGCGTTCGCTGAGATTGCTCGTCAGCATCAGCATCCCGGCGTTGATGACCCACAGGAAGAGGCCGAGGGTCAGCAGGATGAACGGCACCGACAGGATCGTCAGCAGCGGCTTCACGAAAGCGTTGAGCACCCCGAAGATGGCGGCGATGATCGCCAGCGACGTCGCCTTGGGCTGCCAATCGTCGCCCTCTAGAGTGATGCCCGACAGCAGATAGGTCGCGAGGGCGAGGGCGGCGGCGTTGGCCAGGAAGCTCTTGATCACGCGTCCAAGCCTGCCACGCACGCCAAGACCGGCAGGCACCCCAGGACTGGAAGGACGACGATGGCCCTCTTCGGACGCAGTTTCCTCAAGGAACTCGACTTCACCCCGGCGGAGTGGGACGAGTTGTTGACCCTCTCGGCGTCCCTCAAGGCGGCCAAGCGCGCTGGAACCGAGGTGAAGCACCTTGTGGGGCGCAATATCGCCCTCATCTTCGAGAAGACCTCCACCCGCACCCGCTGCGCCTTCGAGGTGGCGGCCCATGACCAGGGTGCGCACGTCACGTACCTCGATCCGAGCGGCAGCCAGATCGGGCACAAGGAGTCGATGGCTGACACGGCGCGCGTCCTGGGGCGTTTCTACGACGGCATCCAGTACCGCGGTTTCGAGCAGTCCAAGGTCGAGACGCTGGCGCAGTACGCGGGCGTCCCGGTGTGGAACGGTCTGACCAACGAGTGGCACCCGACCCAGATGCTGGCCGACCAGCTCACGATCCGCGAGCACGTGGCGAAGCCGCTCAACGAGGTGAAGCACGCCTACCTCGGGGACGCCCGGTACAACATGGGCAACTCGATCCTGGTGTCGGGTGCGCTGATGGGGATGGACGTGAGGATCGTCGCGCCGAAGGAGTTCCAGACGTCCGATGAGGTGGTGGCGTCGGCGCGGGTCATCGCCGAACAGACCGGCGCGACCATCACGATCACCGACGACGTGGACGCCGGCGTCGAGGGCTGCGACGTGTTGTCGACCGACGTCTGGGTGTCGATGGGCGAGCCGAAGGACGTCTGGACGTCACGCATCGAGGCCCTCACGCCGTACCAGGTGAACGCCCGCGTCATGGCCGCGACCGGCAACCCGGACGCGAAGTTCATGCACTGCCTGCCCGCCTTCCACGACCGTCAGACCACCGTCGGCGAGCAGATCTTCCAGGCCACCGGCATGGACGCGCTGGAGGTCACCGACGAGGTGTTCGAGTCGCCGGCGTCCATCGTGTTCGACCAGGCCGAGAACCGGATGCACACGATCAAGGCGGTCCTGGTGGCGACGTTGGGGCGGTGACGTCTCTTCTCGCTGGAGCGTCCTCTATCGCGCGATCCTTGCGTGTGGGACGCTGTGACCCACAGAACTTCCGTCATGTTCAGGGGTGACCATGAGAATCGTCGTCGCGCTGGGGGGCAACGCCCTCCTGGAGCGCGGTGAGCAGCCCGAGGCCGGGACGCAACGGGAGCGAGTGAAGCTGGCGGCGAAGGCCCTGGCGCCGCTCGCCGAGCGGCATGAACTGGTGATCACGCACGGCAACGGACCCCAGGTGGGTGTGCTGGCGCTGGAGTCGGCGTCCGATCCGCGGCTCGATCGGCCCTACCCGCTGGACGTCCTGGGGGCGCAGACGCAGGGGATGATCGGGTACTGGCTGTTGCAGTCGCTGCAGAACGCCCTCCCCGGACGCCAGGTCGCCGCGCTGGTCAACCAGGTCCTGGTGCTCGCGCACGATCCTGCGTTCCGTGATCCGACCAAGTTCGTCGGCGAGGTCTACGACGAGGTGCGGGCGCGGGAGTTGGCGTCCCGATTCGGGTGGACGGTGAAGCCGGACGGTGACGCCTGGCGGCGGGTCGTGGCCTCACCGGTGCCGCAGCGCGTCGTCGAGACGCGTATCGCGCGGCTGCTGTTGAGTTCCGGCGCCGTGGTGGTGTGCGCGGGTGGCGGTGGGATCCCCGTGATCCGGGATGAGCGCGGCAAGCTCACCGGGGTCGAGGCGGTTGTCGACAAGGACCTCACGGCCAGCGTCCTCGCCGAGGCGCTCGAGGCGGACGCGCTGCTGATCCTCACCGACACGCCTCACGTCGTCCGCGACTTCGGCACCCCTGGGGCCCAACCCATCACGAGGGCGACGCCGGGGGCGTTGCGGGCGATGGAGTTTCCGGCGGGGTCGATGGGGCCCAAGATCGAGGCGGCGTGCCGTTTCGTGGAACTCACCGGCGATCTGGCGGCCATCGGTCGCCTGTCTGACGCCGAGGCCATGATCGACGGCACGGCGGGGACGATCATCACCCCGGGTGGGAATTACGGCGGCCCGGGCGACCTGACCCCTCGACACACGTTGACGCTCGATATCTAGTGGCGCCGGG